>CAMDIH010000005.1 GCA_945898515.1 Candidatus Neomicrothrix parvicella RN1
CGACGTAGGGGATGAGCGCCTCGAGCAACGACAACGTCCGGGGAACGCCGTCCACGAGCGCCACCATGTTCACACCGAAACTCGACTGCAACGGGGTGTGCTTGTACAGGTTGTTCAAGATGACCAGGCCCGGCGCATCCTTCTTCAACTTGATCACGAGACGGGTTTTGCCCCGGGCGGATTCGTCATTCACATCACTGATGCCCTCGATGGACCGGGTTTGCACCAATTCGGCGATGCGAGCGGCGGTCACCGAGATGGACGTCTGGTAGGGCATCTCGGTCACCACGATCTGGTCGCCGCTGCGCCCGCTGCCTTCCTCGATCTCGCACACCGCCCGCAGGCGGATCGACCCTTTTCCGGTTCGATAGGCATCAAGAATGCCCTGGCGGCCCATGATCAAAGCCCCGGTGGGGAAATCGGGTCCCTGGACGAACTGCATCAGGTCGTCGGGGGTTGACTCGGGGTGGTCGATGAGGTGGATGGTGGCGTTGATCACCTCGCCGAGGTTGTGGGGAGGGATGTTGGTGGCCATCCCCACCGCGATGCCCTGACTCCCGTTCACCAGCAGGTTCGGGAATCGGGCCGGGAGCACATCCGGTTCGGTCTCGTCGCCCGAGTAGTTATCAGACTTGTCCACCGTGTTCTCGTCGATGCCGTCGAGCATCCGCATGGCGATGGGGTCCAGTCGGCACTCGGTGTAGCGGGAGGCCGCCGCACCGAAGTCGGGGCTGCCGAAGTTGCCGTGTCCGTCTACCAGCGGGTGGCGCAGCGAGAAGTCCTGCGCCATGCGCACGAGCGCGTCGTAGATCGATCCCTCCCCGTGGGGGTGGTACTTCCCCATGACGTCGCCGGTGACGCGTGCGCACTTCATGTGGGAGCGGTCGGGGCGCGCCCCGAGTTCGTACATCCCGTACAAAATCCGGCGGTGCACTGGCTTCAAGCCGTCGCGAGCGTCGGGCAGGGCTCGCGTGGTGATGACCGACATCGCATAGTCGAGGAACGAGGATTCCATCTCCTCTTGAATCTCGATCGGTTCGATGGCCTCGCGTACGGGCCCGTCAGTGGGGGGAGTTTGATCAGACATCAGATGTCCAGGAACCTCGCGTCCTTAGCGTTATTCACGATGAAGGCCTTACGTACTTCCACGACGTCGCCCATGAGGGTGGAGACGGTGTCATCGGCGAGGGCGGCCTGTTCCGCGGTGACTCGAAGCAACGTGCGGAGACCGTCTTCCATCGTGGTGACCCGCAACTCCTCCGCGTCCATCTCCCCCAAACCTTTGAGACGACCGAAGTCTTTCTTGTGATTCGGATTGTCGCGCAGGAAGAGATCCTTGGCGTGGTCGTCTTTCAGGTACACCTTCGCCTTGCTGACCTCGGTGGAATACAGCGGGGGCTGACAGATGAAAACGTGTCCGTGCTCCACGAGGGGCTTCATCTGACGGTAGAAGAACGTCAGAAGCAGGGTGCGGATGTGTAGGCCATCCACATCGGCGTCGGCGAGAATACACACCTTGTCGTAGCGGCGTTTCTCTACGTCAAACTCCTCCCCCACCCCGGCCCCAATGGCGGCGATGAGCGCCTGGACCTCCAGATTGCGCAGCATCTTGTCGAGGCGCGCTCGTTCCACGTTGAGGATCTTGCCGCGAATCGGCAGGATTGCCTGTCGAAGGGGATCCCGGGCGCTCACTGCTGAACCGCCCGCCGAATCGCCCTCCACGATGAACAGTTCGCGTTCCTCGCGGTTCTTTGAACTGCAGTCTTTCAACTTGTCGGGCATTCCCGCGCCGTCGAGCAGAGTCTTGGAGCGGATGACGTCACGCGCCTTCTTGGCCGCCATACGGGCTTGGGCCCCCGCCAGCGCCTTCTTCACCATCTTGTTGGCCTCACTGGGGTTTTCTTCGAACCACTGACCCAATTTGTCGTTGGTGGCCTTCTGCACCAGCGTCTTCACGCTGGTGTTCCCCAGTTTGCCTTTGGTTTGTCCCTCGAACTGTGGCTCGCGCAGGCGCACGGAGAGGATTGCCGTGATGCCTTCGCGGATGTCTTCACCGAGCAGGTTCGGCTCTTTCTCTTTGAGCAGATTCTTAGCTCGGGCGTGCTTGTTCACCACGGTGGTGAGGGCCGCTTTGAACCCTTCCTCGTGCGACCCACCCTCGGTCGTGTTGATCCCATTGGCGAAGGAGTGGATGCCGTCGGAGTTGTATCCCGTGTTCCACTGGAACGCCACCTCCACTTCTTGTTCTTCTTCGGCCAACTCGTAGTACCCGACCTTGGCGAAGAGTGCCTCTTTGGAGGTATTGAGATGCTTGACGAAATCGATGATGCCGCCGGCGTAACGGTAGGTAACCGCTGGGGCGGCATGATCGGGCCGTTCGTCGGTGAACACGATCTCCAGGCCCTTGTTCAAGAAAGCCATCATCTGGAGACGTTCGAGAATCGTACGGGCAGAAAACTCGGTGGTTTCGAAAATAGAACCGTCCGGCCAGAACGTGACGATGGTGCCGGTGCGGCCGCGGGGCGAAGTGCCGACCACCTCGAGTGGGCTGCTGGGTACTCCGCCGTTCTCGAAGGTCATTTGGTAGCGCTGGCCACCGCGATCCACCTCCACGATGAGTTTTCGGGAGAGGGCGTTCACCACCGACACCCCAACACCGTGCAACCCACCGGAAACCTTGTACCCGTCGCCGCCGAACTTGCCGCCACCGTGCAGTTTGGTAAGGGCGATCTCCACTCCACTCATCTTCTGCTGCTTGTTGATGTCGGTAGGAATCCCACGTCCATTGTCCACTACCCGGCAGCCGCCGTCGGGCAGTAAGGAGATCTCGATTCGAGTGGCGTGACCAGCCATGGCCTCGTCCACCGAGTTGTCCACGACCTCCCAAACACAATGGTGAAGACCAGTGGGCCCGGTGCTGCCGATGTACATGCCAGGGCGTTTACGAACAGGATCGAGCCCCTCCAGAACCTGCATGCTGTTGGCCCCGTAAGACCCCTCGGACTGCGCCACGAATGGACCTCGTTTAGATGGTGGGCCCGGCGCTTGGAGCATCCGGGCTGCGAAGGGGGGAAAAGCCAGGGAAATCGAAGTAAAAACCCTGGTCAGATGCCCGAATCACAACGCCGTTAGTCTACCAGGTTGAGGGGTAAAATCGGGCCATGACCGGCCGAAAATGACCACACCTTTGGCACTACCGCTTGGGACCAACCCGGAGGTCGATGGCGGTTACCCGATCCGGGCCGAGAAGCTCACTCAACCGCTCCAACAACTCCGCTTGGAGGAACTTCACGTGCGTGGCAATCGCCGGCTCGTCCACCGCCAACACCAAACGTTTTCCCTCGATCTTGAGCGGACGAGTGCGGGCGGCCAGAGCCGGTCCCACCACCGTCGACCAACGGTCGAACACCAGATGCACACCGCTGGCCTCGGGTGCTCCGAGGCCCCGCATCACCGCATCGAGAGCGGCGCCAACTCGTTGGGGGCCAGGTCCTGGACCGGGAAGCGGGCGAGCGACCATGCCTGATGCTCGCGTTGTTCCGGTAGCCCCACAACCCCTTAATTCATCCGAGGGTGATCTGACCATCGTGGACGCGCAGGATCCGATCGGGCGTGGCTTTGGGCGGGAGACCGCTGGCGCTGGTCAACAGCGTCTGTCCGGCCGGCAAGTTGGCCAGCAGCGCGTCGCTTCGATCGGGGTCCAGTTCGGAGAAAACATCGTCCAAGAGCAGCACCGGCGCACTGCCGGTCACATCGGTGATCACGTGATGAGTCGCCAGGCGCAGCGCTAGGGCCAAAGACCGTTGCTCTCCTTGCGATGCATGGGTGCGGGCCGGTAGGCCCCCGATGCGTAGCTCCATGTCGTCGCGATGGGGCCCGGTGGTGGATACCCCCCGTCTCACATCATCTCGTCGACTGGTGGCCAGAGCCTCGGCCAGCCCCACCTCAGTCCACTCGGCCACATACGTCACGGTGACGGCCGCCGGACGGTTGGCCACCGCGTCATAGGTCTGTGACAACAGTGGCCGCAGGCGGTGGAGAAGGTGTTGCCGGGCCTCGGCCAGGCGGCCCCCGGATTCCACCAATTTCGCATCCCAGATGTCGAGAGTGAACGCCGCCCCCTCATCGAGTCGGCCTTGGGCCCCCTTCAGGAGCGCATTGCGCTGTTTCAGTATTTTGTCCACTTCGCTCTGTAGAGCGTCGTAGCGGGGATGAGACGCCACCAAGGCATCGTCGAGATACCGCCGACGGCCTACCGGACCGCCTTTGACAAGGTCGAGGTCATCGGGGGCAAACACGGTGACTCGCAGGACCCCCAGGAGATCCCGGGCCCGTTTGAGCGGTTGGCGATTCACCAGCACCCGATTACGACCGCTGGCTACCAGTTCCGTTTCGATCAGCAGCGACCGGCCTTCCCGCTCCCCTTCGGCCCGTATGACCGCGCTAGTAGCGCCCTGTCGAATCAATGCCTCAGTAGGGGCTCCCCGGAACGACCCCAAGGTGGCTAAGAAACCAACGGCTTCCAGGACGTTGGTCTTGCCTTCGCCATTGTGCCCGAGCAACACCGTAAGCCCAGGAGATAACTCAATTTCCGCGGTCACATAGGACCGGACATCCGCCAGCCACACCCGATCCAACCGCATGGCAACCCTTCTTCATCGCCGTTCTGCGAGGAACTGAACGGCTCTAGGAGACCCGCACCGGCATGAGTAAGTACAGGAACTCGGGATGCTCGGGAACCCTCAAGATGGCCGGCTTGAGCGCATCCACGGTTTCGATCGTTACTTCATCGCCGGGGGCAACTTCGATGCCCTGGAGCAAGTATTCCGGGTTGAACGCTACGGTGAGCTCGGTACCTTCAAACTTGGCGTCGAGGCTTTCATGGGCCTGACCTACGTCTTGTGTGACGGCAACCAATTCCAGGCCCTCACTCGACATGGCCAAGCGCACCGGCGTGGCTTCTCGGGCCAAAAGTTTCACTCGACGTACTGCTTCGAGGAACACCTCTCGCCCCACGGTGAGTCGGTTGGGCTGCGACTGAGGGATCAAGCGCTCGTAGGGCGGGAATTCCCCTTCGATCAAGACCGAGGTCAAGCGGGTTCCACCCACCTCGAAACTCACATCTCGTTCACCCAGACTTACCGCCAGGGTGTCGCCGGCCGAGAGCACCCGGGCCAACTCCTGCAGTGCCCGGGACGGAATGAGAACGTGCTGTCCCTCTTCGAGAACGTTCGTACCGGGGAGATCACGAATGGCAAGACGGTACGAATCGGTGGCTACCAACCGTAAACCTCCGGGTTCAGCGGCCAGCAACACTCCCGTGAGAATGGGACGAGCGTCGTCATTGGACGCGGCTCGAACCACCTGCGATAGCGCCAGAGCCAATTCGTCGCTGGCCAAGCTCACTGGTTGTCCGTTGGCTTCAGTGACTCGAGGGAACTCATCGGCCGGTAGTACCCGCAGGCTGAACTTGGACCGTCCTGCAGTGATCTGGGCTTCGTCGTCGGAGACCTCGATTTCCACGCTGCCTGCAGGCAGCGCCCGCACAATGTCCGAAGCCAGTCGGCCTGGAAGTACCACTACACCGTCGGCACTGCCCGAAACTTCCACCGCTACCGAGATCGTCAGTTCCAGGTCTGTTCCGGTGATCTGCAGCGAATTTCCCGCCAGTTCCACCCGTACTCCAGACAGCACCGGCAAGGAACTACCGCGCCCCGCGGCGGCACGGCCAGCGACTCCGAGTGCTTCTACGAGGACATCACGCTCACATCGGAACTTCACGCCTTGGCTCGCTTTCTACGGTGGTCTTATGCTGAAAAGTAGAAGTAGTAGTAGTAGGGGCTGTGGATTGGGGATAACCAAACATTTTCCCAGGTCAACTGGGGTAGCGCTGCCCAAGGGTTCTCCCCAGGTTCCCACAGGAACGCGACAGGGCTAGGGACGCTACGCCTAAAGGACATAGCTTGCCCACAGGAGGAGTTGGGCGAATGGTGGGGGCCCACAGTTCATCCCCGGTGTTTTCCCCAGGCCCACAGTTCATGCTTCGGCCCGGATGGTCTGCACGAGGGCAGTGACCTGGTCATAGGTCGCCTGGTGCGTACTCATTTGAGCGGTGATCTTTTCGACGGCGTGGATCACCGTGGTGTGATCGCGGCCCCCAAACTCCCTGGCGATGGCGGGGTAACTGAGGTCGGTGATGTCACGGAAGACGTACATGGCCACTTGGCGTGCGGTCACAAGAGGCCGTTGTCGCTTCTTCCCAACGATTTCCTCGACAGGAATAGCAAACATTTTTGAGGTGGCTTCAAGAATCACCTGGGGGGTGATGGCCTGAGGCTGACGGCTGGTGAGAAGGTCTCGTAGAACAGAGGCGGCGGTGTCCACCGTAAGTTCCTCAGCCGTGAGGCTGGCAAAGGCCGCCACTCGTATGAGGGCTCCTTCCAGAACCCGGATGTTGTCGGTGATGTTGGTGGCAATGAACTCGAGAACCTCGGGCGGTACCGAGGTGGTTTCGAGTTCGGCCTTGTTTCGCAGGATGGCTAGGCGGGTTTCGAGGTCAGGTACCTGAACGTCGGTGATCAACCCCATCTTGAATCTGCTTCGCAGTCGATCTTCGAGAGTTCCAATCGCGTCAGGCGACCGGTCGGAGGAGAGGATGATCTGCCGGTTGGCCTGGTGTAGGTGGTTGAAGGTGTGGAAGAACTCTTCCTGGGTCTCGGGCTTGCCCTCGATGAACTGGATGTCATCGATCAACAACACATCGATGTCTCGGTACCGCCGCTTGAAACCATCGTTGGTTTTGTTGCGCACGGCGTCAATGAACTCATTTAGGAATGCTTCCGAGGTGACATACCGAACCCGGTAGGTGGGGTAGTTCACCCTCACGTAGTGAGCAATGGCCTGCAGAAGGTGGGTTTTGCCTAAGCCAGCATCGCCATAGATGAACAGAGGGTTGTATTTCCGGGCCGGTGTTTCCGCCACAGCCAACGCCGCGGCGTGGGCAAATCGATTGGAAGGCCCAATCACGAAGGTTTCGAAGGTGAAGGGGTCTGAGGAATCAGCTTCGAGCCCACCCCACCCGTTGGTGCTCTCGGTGGCTGGGGCGGCCACGGTGGTGGGACGCGGTTCGAGGCCGTGTTCGGTCCGCCGTCCCGCTGGAGCGATCCGCAACGTGAGGTCGAGGTCACCGGAGCCCACATCAGCTAGCGCGTCGCGAACCATGGACAGGTACCGGCCCTCAATGCGCTCCTTCGCCAGAAACGACGGCACTTCTAGGATCAAGACGCCGCCCTCAAGCGACTCGGCACGCGTTTCTTGGAACGTGGTGAGCCAAACCGGTTCCGACACCTGTGCCCGCAAGATTTCGGCGCATTCGTCCCACAACCGCTGTGCCTCGTTCACTCGTAGCGGCGCCTTCGGTCGGGTGGACATCCACAGGACATCCACAACTGTGGAAAAGAAATGAGGAAACGGGTTCGGCGGTGGCACTACCCGCCGAGCCGTACAATGATGACGCCCGTCCACAGGTACAGGAGCCGATCCAAAGACCATTACCCAGCCGTGGTGATGAGGTTTTGGCACCGTAGCACCGCCACCACCACCGAGCGCAAGAGCCTCGCCACAATTTGTGTTTGGGCTGTTCACAGCGTTACGAAATCCCCCTAAGCACCTTTGGAATGTGGTAGGGGCTTCCCAGGTTGCCCACGAGGGGGCGTGGCCTCTACGATCCTCCGCGCAGCATGTGGCGCCAACAAGTGGCGCGTCGGTGGTGCATCCCACTCGATTTTGTCGGGCGCCGGGCCAAGTGGCCCAGGCTGCCGAGGAGGCCATCCCAGTGAAGCGTACGTACCAACCCAACAATCGTCGTCGGGCCAAGCGCCATGGATTCCGCCACCGGATGTCCGACCGGGCCGGGCAAGCGGTACTGAAGGCCCGTCGCCTCAAGGGCCGCAAGCGCCTGTCGGCGTAGCCGGCCCGATCGGACCGGAAGGATGACGACCGCCCCGCCCGCCCGCCCGCTGGGTGCGCCGCGTCCTCAATTGTGGCGAGTGACCGAACGGGAATCGTTTCAGGCTTTGCGCCGTCATGGTCGACGAGTACGGAGGGGTTCGTTGGTGGTCACCTTCCTCGCCCCCGACCCGTCCTTGAGTCCCACCCCACCTCGGGTGGCCTTTGCCGTCGGCACGGCGGTGGGTGGCGCCGTTGTGCGTAATCGGATTCGCCGTCGTGTCCGTGCTGCGCTGCGGGACCTAGTGGTGTCTGATCGCCTCCCGGCGGGCACCTATCTGATTGGCGCTTCCAGTGAAACGGCACAGATGCCTTGGTCAAACCTGGTGTCATCGCTCTCCACCACGATCGATGAGGTGACACGTTGAGCCCGCTGGCGCGGGGTTTCCACTCGTTGGTGCGGGGCTATCGCTGGCTCATGTCGGGTCGCCCGTCTCCGTGTCGCTTTGATCCCAGTTGTTCCACCTATGCCCTTGAGGCACTCGAGCGCCACGGTGCACGGCGAGGGCTCTGGATGTCCCTCCGCCGAGTGGGTCGCTGCCATCCGTGGGGCGGCATGGGGTGGGACCCGGTTCCTGATGGAAAGGCGAACTGATGTTCGACCCTATTTATGACTTCCTGGCCCAGGTACTCAGTTTCTTCTACGACATCATCCCGAACTACGCCATCGCCATCGCCTGGCTGACGGTCTCGGTAATGGTGTTGACCACGCCCTTCACGTTGAAGGGCACCCGCAGCATGATCCAGATGCAGCGGCTGCAACCGGAGATGAAGAAGCTACAAACCCAATACAAGGACGATCGCCAGAAGCTCAATGAGGAGTTGATGGCGTTTTACAAAGAGAACAATCTGAACCCCCTCGGGGGCTGCCTCCCTCTGCTGCTGCAGGCGCCGATTTTCTTCTTCCTCTTCAACGTTCTCCGCGGGCTCACCTACATCCCGAAGGGCGAGACAACCTTCGATCCGAAGTACCTCGACGAAAGCTCCAAGATGTATCGGAGTCTCGACGGGGCCACCGAGATGATGTCGTTCGGCATCGACCTCGCCGAAAGCGCCAGCGTGGCCCTGAAAATCAGCTTCGTGCACGCCCTTCCGCAGATCGGTTTGGTGTTGATTGTGGCCCTCACCTCCTACTACCAGCAGAAGCAGATTCAGAGCCGGAATCCGGGAGTTGAAGTTCCGCAGCAGCAACAGATTCTGATGAAGTTGATGCCGTTGATGATGGTGTTCTTCGCCTTTGTGACGTCGGCGGCTTTGGTGGTCTATTTCATCACGTCAAACCTGTACCGGATCGGGATGCAGTACTACATCACCCGAACCCTCTACCAGGGTGAGGATTCACTGGGAGCCCAGGCCCAGCGGGCATCGGCCGAGACCAAGAAATTGAAGGAGGCCGATGGCACCGCCGGTGTCCTGCCTCGGCTCAGCAAGCAGTCGCGGGCGCTGCCGGTGAAGGGATCTACTGTGAAACCGGCCGCCAAAGCCACTCCCCCGTCGAGCACTCCTAGCGCCAGCAGCAACGGTGCTTCTGCCGAGGAGACCCCTGCGCCACGATCGGTCAGTAACGCCAATCGTTCCAAGAAGAAGAAGAAGCGTAGGTAGCGACCGTGGAGTGGGTAGTGATAACCGGCAAGACCATTGAGCAGGCCAAGGATACGGCCCTGGATCAACTCGGGGTAGATGAGCAGGAGGCCGAATTCGAGGTTCTCGAGGAACCCCGGGCCGGGCTGTTTGGCCGCACGCGTGGCGAGGCCCGGGTGCGGGCTCGGGTGCGACCACTCAAGCCTCGAGTCAAGGTAGAGCGCCGGCCGGGTGGCCGATCGGGTAAGGCCGGGGACCGAGGCGGCCGCAACGCTCCCAGAGGCGGCGGCGGTTCCCAAAAGAGCAGCGGTAAGGCTTCGGGGTCGGGGAAGGCTTCGGGGTCGGGCGGAGGCAACCAGCCGTCACCGAGGTCCGGGGGACGCAGTGGTACCCGTAAGCAGTCCGGCGACCGTGCCGGCACCATCGACGACAAGCAGGAGATCATCATCATGAGCAACACCGAGCTGGCTGAGCAAGGCGAGGTGGTGCGGGGGTTCCTCGTCGACCTTTTGGAGGCATTCGGTTTGGAGGGCGAGGTCACGGCCACGCCGGCCGAGGAAGGGGCGGTGGAACTCGATGTTACGGGTGAGGATCTCGGGCTGCTGATCGGCCAGAAGGGTGCCACGCTTCAGGCGGTGCAGGAACTCTCCCGCAGCGTGCTCCAGCGGACCCTTCCTGGCGAAACCCATGCTCGTATCCGGGTTGACGTTGGCGGCTATCGAGCCCATCGCCGGGTGGCTCTGGCACGTTTCACGCAGCAGATCGCCGAGCAGGTTCGCCACTCGGGCGTGAAGCAGGCTCTCGAGCCCATGTCGCCTCCCGACCGCAAAGTTGTGCATGACACGGTGAATGACATCGCTGGGGTACGCACCCTTTCGGAGGGCGAGGACGCTCGCCGCCGGGTGGTCATCCTTCCCGAGTGAAGCGGTTGTTGATCGGCCGAGCGATAGGTGCCTCGTGCGGCCGTCGGCGGCGAGATGGGGGTGAAGCATGACCCTGCTGGACGTGCTGCTGCGGGCGCGCACTCTCGGCTTTCTGGGGCCGGGGCCCGTGGAGGACCATGTGGCCCATGCCACGGGCTTCCTGGAAGCGCTTGGTGCCGTGACGGGTTGCGTGGTGGATCTGGGCAGTGGCGGTGGGGTACCCGGGTTGATCGTGGCGAGTGAGCGGCCGGACCTCAACGTCGTGCTCGTAGACTCCTCGGCGAAGCGATGCGAGTTTCTCCACGAGGTGGTCGGCCAACTCGGGCTGGCGGCGGCGGTGGTGCAGGGTCGGGCGGAGGTAGTGGGGCGGGGGCCGTTGCGGGGAATGGTCGATGGGGTCGTAGCCCGTAGTTTTGGTCCGCCGGCCGCTACCGCAGAGTGTGCCGCTCCGTTGTTGCGACGGGGGGGACTGCTGGTGGTGAGTGAACCGCCGAATACCGAGGATCGCTGGCCGGCGGCCTCGCTGGCGCAACTGGGACTTCAACCCCTGTTCCGGACGGTGACGTCGCCGGTGATGCAGGTACTGGAGTTGGTAGCACTCTGCTCTGACGAGTACCCCCGCCGTGACGGGGTGCCGGCCAAGCGACCCTTGTTCTGACCTGGGTGGGTGTTCCACGTGGAACACCGCTGGCCGTTCGTGGTCGAGGGTTGACGGCGGATCGGCCTGGCCTGGTGGGTGTCCATGTTGGAGGGGTGGTGCCGCTCCTGGTGGTGATGCCGGTGGTGGAGGGCGCGACTCCCCGCCGGGAACTTCGGGCGGTCCGGCGAGCACAACATCCGCAGCCTCGTCGGTGACGCTGGTACTGGAGTTGGTGCGCACCGGCCTGGCTGAGCATCCCCAGAGCGAAGGCGACCGGCAGAACTCCTTCCGGCTCGACGTGGCTGGGGTGCGCCGAGGGGTGGCCATCACCCGCCATGGTTGAGGGTTGGGCCAGCCGGCGTGAGGGCGCCGGGGAGTGGGTCGGTGCCCGGGGTCCATGGCCGAGGGCCTCCTTCCCCGGCGGCGCGCCGATCCCCAGGGGCAGGTCGGCGGCTTCTGTTCCCGACGGCGCCACCCGTTGGCATCGACTCCCCGCATGGGGCGGATGGCTGGTCTCGGCGGATCGAGTGGCTCGGCGATCCCGGGTTTGGCGGCGGCGGGTGGCGCCGGATCCTGGGGCCGGGCCACTCCCCTGTCCGGGGCAGCGCCCGATCCTTATGGGTCGGGCATCGGTGTATCTCCAAGTTTTGAGATACATCGCCGGTGGGATTCGGGGGGGTGGGGCCAGGCGGGCCTGTGGTTGATGGCGGCGTTGGTGGCTGAGGTTGCTCCTCGTCGGCGAACCCGGGTTTCGCAGCGGTCCGGCGTGGCGGCGGATCCTCAGACGGGGCCACTCCCCTGTCCGGGGCACGCTGGCGGGTGTTCCACGTGGAACATCGGCCCCTAGCCTTTGGTCCCCGGCCCTCGGCAGGCCGCGGGCGGGTGAAGCCGGACGGGCGCCTGTGGGTCGGGGCGTTGCCGGCTGCTTCTCGGTGGCGAAACCTTCGAATCCGGTGTCCGACGTCGTCGGCAGGGCCAGGGCGACCGTGGCTTACGGAGGAATCACCGTGACGGCAGGCGGGCCGAGCCGCACCCCTGCCGAGGCCCGCTGGTGGGGTGTTCCACGGGGAACACTGACAGCCAGATGTAGGTGGTTGAGGGTTTCTCCAGAAACATGCCGACGGTCCTTGCATCACCGATGTCCAGCGGGCAGGATGCACCGGTGACCGAACCGTCCGATGATGTAGCCACTCGAGGTCGGGCGATCTTCCGGCGACTACGGGAGGTACGGCCGGAGGCGCCCCCGGAGCCCCCCGTGGTTGTCCCCGATGAGCCACCGGCGCTTACCGACGAGGAGTTGGTGGCCTTCACGGCTCCTCCCGACTCCGAGATTCCGCCGCCCCCGGCGATGCCGATGAGCAGCCCTCTACCGGGCACGGAAGACCTTCCCGGTCGCCGCGCGGCAGCGGCGACCGACCTGAGTGAGGGTGACCTCACGACGCCGATCTATGTGCCGCTCGATGACCCAGAGCCGTCGACGGGCGCTCCCGCCGCGCAGCCGGTGGCGATGCCCGCTCCCCCACCACGGCCCGGTACCATCGTCGGCCCCCCTCCCTCCGAGGTGATCGAAGAGACGGCCCCAGTCTCGTTTGCTCGCGAACTCCCTCGGGTGATGGCGGTGGCGAATCAGAAGGGCGGGGTGGGAAAGACGACGACGGCGGTGAATCTCGGTGCCTGTCTTGCCGACATCGGCTACCGCGTCCTCGTGGTTGATCTCGATCCGCAGGGCAACGCCAGCACGGGTCTGGGCATCAACATCCGCGACCTCCAGGGTTCGATGTATGACGTGATTCTCCACGACCTGCCGATCGAGGACTGTGTCGAGGCCACGTCCGTGAGGAATCTGTTTTGTGCGCCCTCATCCCTCGACCTCGCCGGCGCCGAGATCGAACTCGTGCCGGCCTTCAGTCGGGAGCTTCGCCTGAAGCGTGCCCTGAGTGAGGTGCATGACGATTACGACTTCGTACTGATCGACTGCCCTCCCTCCCTGGGACTCCTCACGGTAAACGGGTTGGCAGCGGCCACCGAGGTGGTGGTGCCGATCCAGTGTGAGTACTACGCCCTGGAGGGCTTGGGACAGCTCCTTCGCAACGTGAGCCTGGTGAAGAAGAACCTCAATCCGATCCTGGATGTGAGCGCCATCGTTCTCGTCATGTACGACGCTCGTACGAAGTTGGCCGATCAGGTGGTACGGGAAGTTCGAGAGCACTTCGGGGACAAGGTGTGTAAAAACGTAGTGCCGCGAACGGTGCGCTTGTCAGAGGCGCCGTCGTTCGGGCAACCGATTATTTCGTTCGATCCGAGTTCCCGAGGGGCGATCGCCTATCGGGAACTCGCCAAGGAGGTGAGTGGTGGCACGCCAAAGCGGACTCGGTAGGGGACTCGGAGCGCTCATCCCCACAGAGAGCACCGGAGTAACCGGTTCTGGTTTGCAGGAGGTGCCGGTGGGGTCGATCTCATCAAACCCACACCAACCCCGGGCCTATTTCGACGAGGAGGCGCTGGCTGGCCTCACCGCGTCCATCGCCGAGTTGGGCGTACTGCAACCGGTGCTGGTGCGGGCTTTAGGCGATGAGCGTTTCGAACTCATTGCCGGGGAACGCCGCTGGCGGGCCGCCAAGCGAGCCGGGCTTTCCACCATACCGGTGGTGGTGCGCGAGGTTGACGAGGTCCTGTCGCTGGAGCATGCGCTCGTCGAAAACCTGCACCGTGAGGATCTCAATCCTCTTGAGGAAGCGGCCGCGTTTCAGCAGTTGATGGAGGACTTCGACCTCACACAGGAGGTCGTAGCCCAAAAGGTGGGGAAGTCGCGCTCGGCGGTGGCCAATACGCTGCGCCTGTTTCAGTTACCCCCGTCGATCCAGCGCCTCGTGGCCGAGAATCAACTGGCGGCGGGGCACGCCAAGGCCCTCCTGGGCACCCCTGACCGGTTGTATCAGGAGGTGTTGGCCAAGCGGATCGTGGCCGAGGGCCTCTCTGTCCGGCAGGCCGAGGACGCCGTTCGGGCTCATAACGATCCCGGGGAGGCTTCCTCGGAGGGAGACTCGCCGAGTCGGCGAACGCCGGTGGCCAAGCGACTGCGGGCTCCCGGTCTGCTCGAACTGGAGGAGTTGTTGGCTCGCCATCTCGCGACACGGGTGAGCGTCACGATGGCCGGCGCGGATGGGAAGGGCAAGGTGGTCATCGAATTCGGTGGTCTGGAGGACCTCGAGCGCATCTACCGGTCGATTACCGAGGGCCCTGCCCCGGTCTGACGTCGTTCAGGGGCCGGTAGGACCCTCAACCTCCGCGAGAGACTCGTGATGGCAACCCGGGTGGTGTGGGGTGGACCAGCGCTGTATTCCCGGAGGTTGCCGCCCGGGTAACGGAGGGTGGACAAACCCTGAACAATAACTCTAGTTCAACCGGAGGTAGAGATTGTCCACAACCTGTGGGGAAGGTTGTGGAGAACGTTAGGTGAGGAGATCCTGTAACTCTGCGAGCAGCTGACCCTTGCCCTTGGCGCCAACCATGCGCTTCACCGGCTGGCCGTCTTGAAACACGATGAGGGTGGGGATGCTCATGACCTCAAAGCGCCGGGCGATCTCGGGGTTGTCGTCCACGTTCAGCTTGGCGATCCTGAGTTTGCCGGCCTGCTCCTCGGCAATTTCGTCGAGGATGGGGGCAATCGTTTTGCAGGGTCCGCACCATTCCGCCCAAAAGTCGACGAGCACGGGTTCCGCCGATCCAGCGATCTCCTCATCGAAGTTGGTATCGGTGAGTGAGGTGGTCATGGAATCCTCCGCAGGTAGGGGGCCCAAGGGGCTGGGACTATCGTCTCTAACACTCGTTGCGGGGCCGACATTCCCAGGCTCGACCATCATCGAACATGTGTTCGCTTCGGGGCGCCATCGTCACCACGAAGGGTCTTAGCCGTGCTGGGCCTCGAGCCAGCGTTCGGCATCGATGGCGGCTTGGCATCCAGACCCCGCCGCCGTGATGGCCTGGCGGTACGTGTGGTCTTGCACATCGCCGCAGGCGAACACGCCGGCCACGTTGGTAGTGGAGGCACCACCCCAGTGGCCGGTGATGAGGTACCCGTTGTCTTCGAGGTCAAGTTGGCCCTTCAGGAGATCGGTGTTGGGACGATGCCCGATCGCCACGAAGAGCCCCGTCGCCGCCAAGGTGGTGGTCTCCGCGGTCTGTACGTCTTGCACGACGATGTGCTCCAGGCGGGTCTCGCCCACGATCTCGGTGACCACGCTGTTCCAGCGGATCTCAATCTTGGGGTTGTGGGCCACTCGGTCCTGCATGATCTTGCTGGCCCGAAGCTGATCGCGCCGGACGATGAGCGTGACCTTGCTGGCGAACTTTGTGAGGAACGTGGCTTCTTCGATGGCGGAGTCTCCACCGCCCACCACCGCTATTTCATGATCGCGGAAGAAGAAGCCATCACAGGTGGCGCAGGTGGATACCCCGTGGCCCAAGAGTCGAGACTCACCGGGCAACCCCAGCATGAGGGACTGCGCTCCCGTCGACACGATGACGGAGTGGGCCCGGTAGGTGGGCTCGCTGACGTCGGCAGATCCCACCCACACCCCGTAGGGCGCAGCCGAGAAATCCACTCGGCTCACTTTTTCGGTGCGGATGTCCGCCCCGAAGCGAAGGGCCTGGGCCCTGAATCGGGCCATTAGTTCCGGGCCCATGATGCCATCGGGGAAGCCGGGGAAGTTCTCCACGTCGGTGGTGAGCATCAATTGTCCACCGGGTTGGTCGGAGGTGGAGGACACTTCGCCTTCAAGGACCAAGGGGACCAGATTGGCCCGAGCGGCGTAGACAGCCGCGGTGAGCCCGGCGGGGCCAGAGCCGATGATGATCACGTCGTGAAGGGAGGGAGTGGCCATAGGGATGGGTCAACCGGTGGAGCGGGCCGATTGTTCCATTTCTAGGGAAGGGGACGGCTCGCTCGCCGGATGAGCCAGAGCCCCGGAATGACGAACAGCATCCCTACAATCCCGTGGGCCAACCACACGCGCTCTTCTCCTGTGGCGTTCTCCGGGAGATAGGCAACGAGGAACCGCACGGTGGCGATAGAGAGGAACAGCACCACCAGCGTGCCGGCAAACAACGCGAACATGGCGAGCACTAGCCCCCGAGCGATGGTGATGGCTTTCCCGGTGGTGTTGTCCCGGACAAGTCTGACCAACCGTTCGATTTGATCGGCGGCCTGGGCCGGCCAATCGGGGGCGACGGGGTCGCGTCGCTTCGGGTCACTCGTGGGCGGGGCGATGCGGCCCATTCCTTGGGGGGCTTCTGGTGGGGCCATGGGGTGATCCTAGATGACCCCCACCCCCGGTGTTACTACTCGAAGGGCGTGACACGCCGGTGGCGTGCCTTAGCGGTTCTGCACCCGCACGGTGCTGCAGTCGCCCCCGGTAATGCGCACGTCCTCGGCCCAGGCGACCACGGCAACCTTCTGCTCGGCCACGACGGCGGTGGCCGCCAGTTGAGCGACTGCCCCGGGGGGAAGGCCGCTGAGGAGCTCGTCGACACAGGAGGTGGGATCCGGCAACGATGCGTACCAGGGCACCGAAGTGCTCTGGAGGGTGAGGGTGTCAACGGCCTCACCAACGGCGGCGTCGGTCGGGAAGGTTCCGAGGTCGGGGAGGGGGAGGGCCACGGTGGTGGGATCGGGCGACGGGCTGGCGACCCGGGGGGTGGTTGCCGGGTCCGGGGGAGTAGGGGCGGGGGCGGTGGTGGAGGATTCCGGTGAGGATTCCGCGGCTGGTCCCGACAGGGCATCGTCCGCGATCGGTGGTGCGGTGGTTTCGGGGGCGGCGGTTTGGCTCGTGTCGTTCGACGAGGGAAGGAGTGAAGCCACCATGGGTACAACGGCGAACAGGAGGGCAACGGCGGCTGCCACACCCACCACCCGCCACACGATGGGGGTGCGCCCCCATGTTCGGCTCGTCACCGGAGTGACGTCCGGGGTGGGGTTGGCTTCTTCGTCGTAGGCGGCGAGCGCCGCGGCGATGGCCCCTTCGCGATGCTGGCGCGAGTGGGGCGGCGGAGTGGCCATCACCTGGCGGATTCTTCCCATGGCCGTCATGCGAGCCTGGATTTCGGGGTCGGCATCCACCCGCGCCGCTTCCTCAGCAGTGCTCACACCATCAAGGTGGGCTGAGGCGAGTTCGCCGAGTTCGTCGAGGGGTCGGTGGTCGGTCATAGCGAAGTTCCCGGAGGTTGGTCTGAGATAGGACGTTCCCCGCCGGGTAGTTGGTTCCGGGGATCGAGTAGGCCCGCCAATTGGGCCCGGCCACGGGCGATGCGAGAGCGAACGGTGCCCGGCGGTATCTCGAGGCGCTCGGCGATTTCGGCGTAGTCGAAGCCCCAGAGATCCCGAAGAACCACCGGTAGGCGAAATTCCTCGGACATTTGGTTCAGCGCCGTATCGATGGCCAGCCGATCGGGGACCATGTCGATTTCTGCGCTCGGGAGGCCAGTGGCGTCGGCGGCGTCGGACTCGCCCACGTCCTCGGTCAGGCCCACCCTGGGCCGCCGTTTCCGGCGCCGAAGTTCGTCGAGGCAGGCGTTGGTGGTTACTCGATAGGCCCAGGTGGAGAAGGAGGCACGACCATCGAAGAGGCGGATGCCTCGACTGATGGCGATCAGGGCTTCCTGGCTGGCGTCGTGGGCGTCAGCGTCGTTTCCCGTTAGCCGCCAGCAGAGCGCGTACACGCGGTCGTAATGCCGACGAAGGAGTATGTCGAGGGCGTGGCGATCCCCGCCTTGGGCGGCGCACACCAGCGCAGAGTCGTCGAGGTTCGCGGCGATATGCGCAGGTTACGCAGGCACGCCACGCAGGGAGGCGGTTTCGATAGTCACCCGGGGCTCGGGAGTGCCATCGCCGCGATCGGTGATCCATACGAGGACGGCTTGGCCCGTGGTCTTTTTGAGGTCGATGGTGGTGGTGCCGGCCTTGATGCCGCTCATGGTGGTCACGGGGTTCCCCCATCCCTCGAACGACCCAGGGTCGGTATCGGCAACGTAGAAGCTGGCCGACCATCCGTTGGTGGGGCTCGTCAGGGTGAGGTCGTCAAGTTGACTCAACTCCGCGCCCGTCAGCACGAGACCCACTCCGTCCTTGAGGGCGGTGATGTCGCGGTTGTCGTACCGCTCGGTACTCCAGGTCGTAGCCGGATCTAGGTCGATCACGCTGGCGGCGTCCTCATCGTTTTCCTGGCTGTCGCCGAACGGGTCGAAGGCCTTGGCGGTGCTGATGGCGATGGTGCCGGAGGTCCCCTCCGAGGGTCCGGTGATGGCCTCGCGCACGCTGCCCAAGACATTCCCGGCCCCGCTGCGTTGGAGCAGGGCACCGGCCACCCCGAGGCTCACGGCGAGGATCACCAGCATGAGGGTGGGGACGAGCCAACTCCGTTCGGTTTCTCGGAAGGTGCTCCGGGGTGCGGAGGCTGCAGTGACGGGGGGCGGGTCGGGGACGGGCGGCGCCGCGGCCGCCGGCGCTGCAGCAAGGGTGGTCATGGTGAGGTCAGCTTCGAGATCAGGGGTGGCGCCTGCCGCCAGGAGGGCGGCCCGCAGGTCGCTGGCCGATGGGTAACGCTGCTGGGGGACCCGGGCCATGGCCCGTCCCACGATTTCCTCCAGCGCTTTGGGGACGCTTGGGCGTACCTGACGAGGTCGCAATGGATCACGCTGAAGACGAGCCAGGGCGGTGGCGGTGTCGTTATCAGCGACGAAGGGCGGACGTCCGCAGAGCATCTCGTAGAGCACGATGCCGAGGCTGTAGATGTCGGTGCGAGCATCGACGGGTTTCCCCTCCACCTGTTCCGGAGACAGGTATTTGGCGGTCCCCACCATCAAGCCCGGTTGGGTGAGGTCCGCCTCCGAGAGCGCCTTGGCGATCCCAAAGTCGGCCACTTTCACGCGCCCATCGCGGCACAAGAGAATGTTGGCCGGTTTGATGTCGCGGTGGACGAGCCCCGCCCGATGGGCGGCGTCGAGAGCCTCGGCTACTTGGGCCGCAAGACTGGCCGCCTGCCAGGGGTCGACGGGCGTGCGGTCGTCGAGTCGTTGCCGCAGCGTCTGGCCGGTGACGAGTTCCATCACGATGGCCTCGGTGCCGTTGTCTGAGCAGGTGTCGTAGATCGCCACGATGCCGGGATGGGCGAGCCGGGCCGCCGCCACGGCCTCCTGCCGGAATCGGGTGACAAAAGATGCATCGGCAGCCAGATGGGGATGCAACAGCTTCAGGGCCACCTGGCGCCGCAGTACTTCGTCGCTGCCTTGCCACACCTGGGCCATTCCCCCCGTCGCCACCAGTTCCCCGAGTCGGTAGCGGCCCGCCAGCACTCGGCCGGGGACAACCGCGATGGGGGGCGAAGCAAGGGGGGTGACGGGGAGACCGCGGGGCGGGGTTGGGCTTGACACTGCCGGGGGAGGATACCGCTGGGAGGGCGGCGGAGGAGATCGCTGGCGGTGGGACGCGGCCTACGCCGACGCCACCCAGGTGACGCCCATGACGCGCGGTCCGCCGTGGGTGCCGATCACCGGTCCGATATGTCCGGTGCGGATCGACTGGCGCGGGTAGATGTCGGCGAGAAGTTCCAACATCTCCTCGATCTCCGCCGCCGGGGCCAAGCCATGGGTAACGCAGAGATGTTCAATGGCGCCCGCCTCGGCCACCTTGTCTCGCAGCGCCACGAGCGCCTTCTTGCGGGTACGGGCTTTCCCAGCCTCCTCCACCTCCCCACTGGAGATATCCAGAATCGGTTTGATCGACAGCAGAGAGCCAACGAGCGCTTGGGCACCCCCGATTCGGCCGCCCTTCTTGAGGTTTTCGAGGGTGTCGAGGGCTCCCACCACGTGCGTGCGGGTGGCGAGGTTCTCGGCCAGCGTCACCACCTCGGCGGCTGATGCCCCGTCGGCGGCCGCCTGGGCGGCGAGCAGTACCTGTGTGCCGAGACCAGAGGTAATGGAGCGGGAATCAACTACCCGGACGTCGAGGTCGCCGCCGATGGCCCGGGCGGCGTTCTGGGCCGACTGCATGGTGGCGGAAAGGCCCGAGGAGAGGTTGATGCACACCACGGCGTCGGCGCCGGCCTGCTGCTGCCGCCGGAAGGCAGCCTCGAACTTGCCGGGGGCGGGTGCTGCGGTCTCGGGCAGGGTGCTCGAAGCCATGAGTTTCTCGTAGAAATCCTCCACCGAGAGTTCGCTGCGGTCTTCGTATTCCTCGTCGCCAAAACGGATTGAGAGGGGCACCACCTCCACCCCATGGGTTTCGACTTCCTCGTCGGTGAGATCGGAACTGCTGTCGGTCACGATACGAACGGGCATGGGAGAAACGCTCCTGAGGCGGTGGATGAGCGAGGTCGTTCAGAACCTACTGCCCGGCGGTGGTGGGAGGGTTCGTTCGATGCGATGGGTGGTCGGGGGTGGCGATGAGGCGTCCGCTGCGACGGGTGCGCCGCCAGTGCCGGGCCCACCAGATCATGAGAAATAACCCGGCACCGATGGACAAAACGATGCCGGCTCCCGCCACGGCGGTGGAACGCACCGTGTAGCGGGACACCACGAGTTGGCGCTGACCGTTGGGGGAGGTGACTTCGATGTTGAGAGGGAACGCCCCGGACGCCCGAGCCACCACGGGAATGTCGAGGCGGGTGGAGGTTTCTACCAACCTGATGGGGATGGTCGTTCCCTCGGGGAAGGCAAGTTTGGGGCTGCGCAGGCGGATAACGACGTTCATGGGGACCCCCGAGTCATTGCGGAGGGTGAGGGGGACAGTTCCTTTGCGGTCGGTGAGGGTGAGTACGAATCGTTCGGGTCCGCTGATTCCCGCCACGAGATCGTTGATCGTGCTGACCACATCGTCGGCCACCGCTTGGCGGTCCACGCGAGAGAGGTCGGCGGCGGTGGCGAGGAGAAACCGTCGGTCGACGTCGTCCGCCACGGGGCTGGTGACTCCAACTAGGCCACCGAAGGTCGCCACGACGGATCGGTCGGCCTTGATCTCCCTGGCTTCGGAGGGCGCGATGCGGTTGAGACGGGTCGGGGTGAGGGAACGGGACACGGGGTTCTGGCGGGCGTCTCGGAGGGGGGCAACCGTGTCGAACAGGTCGGCGAGGCTCACGGCCGAGAACACACCCACAGCATCGAGTCCGGTGAGGATGGTTCGAACTGTGTCGGGGTTGACCGTCGTGTCCAACGGGAGGACTGCTCCGCGTTCCACTCCCGGCTGTTCGAACCAGAGCACGGCGAGTTCAGTGAGCACGCGATTAGCCACCAGGGCGGGGGTGCCGGGGCCTTCGAGGCGGTCGATAACAACCGGATCCAGGGCCATGGCGTCAACGGCGGAGGGGACCACCTCGGTGTCGTTGTCGGTCTCAGGGGCTGCCAACAGAAAGGGCTTGGCCGGCGAGAGGTTGACGAGGTTGTCCGGGAGTGGCGCAACCTGGGCGTCGCTGACCACGGCGTGGCGGGCGCCGAGGCCGGGCAGGGTCGCTAGCCCATCGGCACCCAGGTCCGGACCAGCCAGCCAGGTGGTTTCGGTAGGGGGTCTCCCGAAGGTGTCGCTGAGTACGAGGTCGCCACGTTGTATCTGACGAAGGAGTTCGTACTGGAGGTCCGCCGCCACAAGCGCATCGAGGGAGATGTTCACGTAGGGCCGTTGGAGGAGCGGGCGCCCTGCTGCCGCTTTTTTCAGGCCGGTGAGCAGGTTCGCCGCCGGTTTGCCCAGGGCCGAGAGACTGTCGATTGTTTGGGGAGTGACCGCCAGGGAGACAACGGTGTTATCAACCGATCCCAGGGCGGCCACTAATCCGGCGATGGCGTCGAGTTCGTCCGTGTCGATGGCGGGGGTGATGCCGTCGGTGGCGACCGGCGGCGCGGCGAGTTCGGCTATGACCGCGACGCGCAGCGCAGTGGCCTCGGCGGCGGGCGGCACGATCATGTGGGTGACGAGGCTGGTCAGTTCCGTGCCGTCCGCGTTCGTGGCGCTGATCTCCAGGGGGTAGACGCCGCTGGTGGTCAGCGCCACTCCACCGGTGCTCGCGTCCAGGGAGATAGCGAAGCGTCGGGTGCCTCCGGGGGCCTCCGGCAGGGTGGCCAGTGGCGTAACGATGGTGGCCAGTTGGCTCCGGAGGCCGTTGCCGTCGATGGTGGTAGCGAGTTCGGAGCGGGATCGCACCCGCTGATGGATCGACAGGGTGACGCTGCCGTCGGTGGGGACGCCGGGAAGGCGGAGTTGCACCGCGAACTCGGAGCCCGGGGTGGCTACGGGCGTTTGGGCGACGAGCTCGATGGAGGCGTCGGCTTGGCGGGGCGCGGCGTCGGCTTCGCGCAGTGCGGTTGGACCAGCCAGGACCGTGGTGAGCACCACGAGGGCGCCGAAGGCCCGGCGGGTCATTGCCCGGGCCCGTCGAGGGAGCGCCGCAGCACGGCGAGTCCATCGGGCTGCATACGGAACCCCAGACGTGCGTAGAGCGCCAACGCCGAGCCGTTGTCTTCCTGGGTGTTGACGGTGATTTCCCTGGCCCCCCATCGCCGGAGCCAGCGAAGCCCATCGGCGACCAGGGCGCTGCCGATGCCCTGCCGGTGCGCCTCGGGGTCCACGGCGAGCCTCTGGAGATAGCCCCGGGGTCCGGCCCGGCCGGTGATGGCATAGCCCACGATGGTGGCCTCATGGCTGCGGGTTACCGCGACCGCCAGCCGGGCTGAGGGGGTGGCGGCAATGGCATCGGTGAGGCCGGAGTCGTCGAGGCGCCAGAACGGGGGGAACGACGCCGCGTCAATGGCGAGGATGGCCGGCTGCTCGGCTGGTCGTGTTCGGCGAAGTTCCACGTTTGACACCCGCAGACGGGGGATGTCGTAGAGGGTGCGCTTGAGGAGGTGGAGGCGTTCGAGCACGCTGAACCCCGACTGCAGAAAGGGGATTTGGTCCACGCCGGTCAGGGCGGCGGTGATGGCGGAGTCGTATCCCGCACCGGGTAACTCGCTCAGGCACTGTTCGATGATGGCGAGCGAAGGGCGACCGCGCGTGGGAGTGAGGTAGGCGGTAGTCACATCACCTCGCCAGGGGGTCACGCGGAGTTTGGAATTTGCCCCCGCGAGGATGCGATGCCCGGTCATACCGCCACGGTACCGGCACGGCTCTGGTGGTTACGATCGCTTTCGTGGCCGACGTCGTGTACATCACCCATCCGCGCTATCTCGACCATGACAACGGTCGTGCTCATCCCGAACGGCCGGAACGCCTGCGGGCCGTACTTGAGGGCATCCACGAAGCCGGCTTGGGGGAGGCCCTACGGCCGATGGGGCCCCGGCCCGCCACGCTGGACGAGTTGGAACTTGCTCACGATCCTGCGCTGGTGGCGCGCGTGGCGGCCATGGGGGCCGGGGGAGGAGGTTGGCTGGATGCCGATACGGCGATGAGTGAGCACTCCTATGAGGCCGCGATCCTGGCGGCGGGCGCGGGACTCACGGCGGTTGAGGCCCTCGTGTCGGGGGCTGCCGAGAGCGCGTTTTGTGCCGTGCGGCCCCCTGGCCATCACGCCACGCCGACGCGCTCCATGGGGTTCTGCCTCTTCAACAACGTGGCGGTTACCGCGGCGGCCCTGGCCGACCAGGGCGAGCGCGTGCTGGTGGTGGATTACGACGCCCATCATGGCAACGGCACCCAGGACGTGTTCTGGGCCGATCCGGACGTGGCCTACATCTCCTACCACCAGTACCCGCTCTACCCAGGCTCAGGTGCGTTGGGGGATATCGGGGGCGGGGAAGGGTGGGGGACCACGCACAATCTGCCCCTACCGGCCGGTGCCACCGGTGATGCGTATCGGGCCGGCGTGGACGAGGTGATCGCCCCGTTTGCGGCCGTATTTCAACCCACCTGGTTGCTAATCTCGGCGGGGTTCGACGCCCACCGGGCGGATCCCATCACCGATCTTGGCCTCTCGGCAGGCGACTACGCCGACCTCACGGCGGCCCTGTTGACCCTTGTGCCACCGGGTCGTCGGATCGTGTTCTTGGAGGGCGGCTACGACCTAGAGGCCCTGCGCCTGTCGGCCGCCGCGTGCGTGGCGGCTATGGCCGGTGAGCGTCTGGTGCCCGAACCGCCTACCAGTGGGGGGCCGGGGCGTGAGGTGGTGGCTCAGGCGAGCCGCATTCAGGCCGAGTGCACGCCCTCGCTCTGAGGGCTGGCCGGCGGCCTGGGGCCGAGGGGGGTTGGGCCGCCGCCGAAGGGGGGGTTTAGAAGGCGTGGTGATCTGCCGATGAAGTCTCTATGACGCTGTTGGAAGAAATGTTGTCGCACCTGAGGGAAGTCCAGGGATCGGACCTCCATCTGAAGCCCCGAGCTGTTCCGCACGTGCGGGTGGACGGCGAGTTACGGCTCGCGCCGTTCGAGGCCCTCGAGCCCGGTGTGGTGGAAGCCCTGGCGGCCGAGGTTTTCGCCGCGGATCGCCTGGAGGAACTCGCTGAGCGCGGTGAGGTCAGCGGCGCCCTCGGCCTGCCGGGCATTGGTCGCTTTCGGGTGTCCGTGCATCGCCAGCGGGGATCGTTGGCGATGGTGTTGAGGCAGGTACCCCCGGAGGTGCCGGATCTTGATGCGTTGGGCCTCTCGCCCCAGTTGGATCGCTTCGCCGAGGAGGTCTCCGGTCTCGTGCTCATCACCGGCGCGCCGGGCTCGGGCAAGTCCACCACGGTGGCCGCGTTGGTAGACCGCATCAACCGTCGCCGGTCATGCCACATCCTCACGATCGAGGATCCGATCGAGGCCCTCCACGCCGACATCGAAGCCATCGTGACTCAACGTGAGATTGGTAGCGATACCACCAGTTATGGCGCTGCCGTGCGCAGTGGCCTACGCCAGGACGCCGATGTGATGTTCGTCGGCGAGGTCAACGATGTTGAGACGGCGCGAGCGGTGCTCTTGGCGGCGCAGGTGGGGCATCTTGTGATTTCCACCATGCAGGCCGCCAACATCTCGGACACGTTGGTTCGCTTTATTGATTTGTTCCCCGTTTCCGAGCAAGCCAGCGCTCGGGAGGTGTTGGTAGGAGTCTTGCGGGGCGTCGTGAGCCAGCGACTGCTGGAGCGAGCTGATGGTAAGGGTCGGATTCCGGCGTTGGAGATTTTGGTGGGCACCTCCCGGGTGATCGATTGCATCTCTGATCCGCTGCTTCTTCACAACCTCGACAGGGTGCTGGCGGACGGGCGGTATCACGGCATGCAGACGTTGGATCAAGCGTTGCTGGAGTTGACACGCGATGGGATGGTCAGCCTCGGTGATGCATTGGCCGTGTCCTCGAACCCCGAGGGGCTTCGTATCTCACTGAGCGAAGCGGGGGTCGGCGCCTCGCTCTGAGGGGGCCTTGGTCATATCGGTTCGGAAGACGCGGGGCTCTGCGCCTACCCTCCTCACCCGTGATCCCTGAGCGCTTCGCCCCAATCTTCGATGGTGTGGGTCCGTTGGCCCGCCGATTCGAGGTGGCGGGGTACCGGATCTACCTCGTGGGTGGAATTGTGCGTGATCTGGTGCTCGGTCGCCCGCTCAGTGAGAGGGCCGATATGGACCTCACCACCAACGCCCGACCGGAGATCACCGCCGAAGTGGTGCGGGGGTGGGCCGATGCGGTGTGGGAACAAGGGGCCCGCTTCGGGACGATTGGTGTGAAAAAGGGTGAGACGATCTTTGAGATCACGACGCACCGTTCCGAGGCCTACTCGCCCGACTCCCGCAATCCCGATGTTTCCTTCGGCGATGACGTTGAGGTGGATCTTTCACGGCGTGATTTCACGGTGAACGCCATGGCCCTGCGCGTCACGGGAACCGACGGCGAGGCATCGGAACTGATCGATCCCTTCGGTGGAGCCGCGGACCTCGCGTCGAGCACCTTGCGCACGCCGTTGGCACCGGAAATTTCCTTCGCCGACGACCCGCTGCGGATGTTGCGGGCGGCCCGCTTTGTGGCGGGGTACGGTCTCGCCCCGGTGCCGGAGTTGGTGGCGGCGGTGCAAGCCTTGGCGGGCCGCTTGGAGATCGTGTCGGCCGAGCGGGTGCGGGACGAACTGAGCAAACTCCTGGTGGTGAACGAGCCGAGTCTGGGCCTGTGGTTTCTGGTCGACAACGGACTGGCCGACATGGTCCTGCCCGAGCTTCCCGCTATGCAGGTTGAGCAGGATCCGATCCACCGGCACAAGGATGTGTTGGCTCACACGGTGGCAGTGGTGTCCAAGACCCAACCCGAACTCGTGGTGCGCCTGGCCGCCTTGCTCCACGATGTGGGAAAGCCGAAAACCCGGATGATCGGACCGCGGGGGGTGTCGTTTCATCACCATGAGGTGGTGGGGGCACGGATGGCCCGTAACCGGATGCGGGCGCTGCGGTACCCGAATCACATCGTCGAGGCGGTCACCCAACTCGTGTACCTTCACCTGCGCTTCCATGGGTACGGCGATGATCTTTGGACAGATGCGGCCGTGCGGCGGTACGTCCGTGATGCTGGCGATCTCCTGGATCAGCTCAATGAGCTCACTCGTTGTGACTGCACGACGCGCAATGAGCGGAAGGCCCAGATGCTCTCGGCCCGCATGGATGCCCTCGAAGTTCGCATTGCGGAGCTTCGGGAGCAGGAGGCACTCGAAGCCATCCGTCCTGATCTTGATGGGCAGGCCGTGATGGCTCACCTGGGGATTCCCCCGGGTCGCGAGGTCGGGCAGGCGTTGGCGATGCTGCTCGAACTCCGGCTCGATTCCGGCCCCGTGAGCGAGGCCGAGGCGCTACGGCGCCTCGATGAGTGGTGGGCGGATCGAGCATCGCCGTCGGATTGATCCGATGGCGGAACTCGGCGGGGGAGGGGCGATTACATCCCTTGTTTGAGTGCTCGGACGATGAGGGTGGCGGGGACGAAGCGCATGTGTTCGTGCCAATGCTCGCTGCGCTGGGCCATGGCGATGGGCTCGGGCTCCAGCACGGTGTCCACCCGGAAGTTGGCTCGGCTGAGAGCGGTGAAGAGGTGGTGGATCGTGCGGGGTACCTGGCCGTCGATCGTGGTGGGATCCCAGTAGGTGCGCCGGACTTGGCACTCGGGGTTGTTGGTGTCCACCATGGCGAAGGCGGGGTGAGGCAGGGAAAATACGAGCGGGTGTCCGGGGCGCAACACGCGGTCCACCTGCCGGAATACGCGGTCGATGTCCTGCACTGGAGCCAGCCCGTGTACGGAAAGAACGGCATCGATGGTGTCGGCTCGTATGAAGGCCAGTTCGGCGAGGGGAGTGTGGTGGATCTCCACCTTGACTCCCTCGCGTTCGCAGGCGGCGCGGGCCTCGGCCACTTGATCCGACGATTCGTCGATGGCGATGACCTTGGCCCCCTGACGGGCGAGGGCAATGGTGTTGTGGCCGGCGCCGCATCCAAGATCGACGATGCGCGTGCCCTCAACGGTGCCGAGGAGTTTGAGCACATCTTCGTGGGCTATGTCGGGCCCATAGGTCACTACGTCAGTGGGCAGGTGGCGACCGGCCGGAGTGG
Organism: Candidatus Neomicrothrix parvicella RN1; assembly: GCA_945898515.1. Taxonomy (GTDB): domain Bacteria; phylum Actinomycetota; class Acidimicrobiia; order Acidimicrobiales; family VFJN01; genus VFJN01. The sequence goes on from CAMDIH010000005.1 coordinate 27,680, forward strand.
CGGCGCTAAAGCGTTGAGGCATCTCTGCAGTCTGCCCGGGCGCGGCTTACGGCGCTTGTTTGATCTAGCGGTGCACCGCGGTTTCGTGCGTTACAGCAGGTCGGCTTCGTTGTTGGCGTAGGCCTCCACGAGGCGGTGGGCGTCCTCGTCTCGGTACTGCTTCAGCGGGCTCTTCATGAAGTAGGCGCTGGGGCCTTCGAGGGGGCCGCCCATGCCGCGGTCGAGCCCGATCTTGGCGCAGCGCACGGCATCGATGATCACGCCCGCGGAGTTCGGTGAGTCGTGCACTTCGAGTTTGACCTCGATGGTGAGCGGCACGTCACCGAAGTTGCGGCCTTCGAGGCGGATGAGGGCCCACTTTCGATCCTCGAGCCACGGGACGTGATCGGACGGTCCGATGTGTACGTCGCGATCGCTGATGCCCTGGTCGATCTGGCTCGTGACGGACTGTGTTTTGGAGATCTTCTTGGACTTGAGACGCTTGCGCTCCAGCATGTTCATGAAGTCCATGTTGCCGCCGAAGTTCAGCTGGTACGTGTGGTCGATCGTGGTGCCGCGGTCCTCGAAGAGGCGGGCGAGGGTGCGGTGCACGATGGTGGCGCCGACCTGGCTCTTGATGTCGTCGCCCACGATGGGGAGTCCGGCGGCCCGGAACTTCTCGGCCCACACGGGGTCGGAGGCGATGAACACGGGGATGGCGTTTACAAAGGCCACGCCCGCATCGAGGCAGGCCTGGGCGTAGTACCGCTGGGCTTCCTCGGATCCCACCGGCAGGTACGACACCAGCACGTCGGTCTTTGTGTCGCGCAGGATCTGGGCCACATCGACGGGTTCGGCGGGGCTTTCCTCGGCTACCTGGTGGTAGAACTCGCCGAAGCCGTCGAAGGTGGGGCCACGCATAACCTCAACGCCGAGGTGGGGGACCTCGGCGAAAGTGATTGTGTTGTTGATTTCGGCCAGCAGAGCCTTGGAGGCGTCAAGGCCCACTTTTTCAGCGTCCACGTCAAAGGCGGCTACGAGTTTGATGTTGCGGATGTGGTAGCCCCCGAGCACCACGTGCATGAGCCCGGGAACGCGGTCGGCTGGATCAGCGTCTTGGTAATAAGTGAGTCCCTGTACGAGCGAACTGGCGCAGTTGCCCATGCCAGCGATGGCGAGCCGGATGTCGTTCATGAGGATTCCTCCGTGGATTGCATGGTTGGGGTGCGTTCAATGTCGATGAGGCGATCGAGCCAGGCGAGGTCGTTGGCAAGGTGGTCGGCGTCGCGCTCTTGGAGAGCGCCGAGGTAGCGGTCCTGGCGCCGACTGGCGGCCCGGCGGCCGAGGGCATCGCGTCGGCCGAGTAGTTCGGTGCGCCGACGTTCGAAGAGTTCGAGGCGAGAGCTGGGATCGAGATGCCGGGCGAAGGCCACCCGCAGAGTGAAGGCTCGGTCGTCGCTTAGGTCGGGGTTGGTCATGAGCTCAACGAGTCGTCCTCGACCCGCCTCGGTGATGCTGTAGACCTTCTTGCCGCGTCCGCCGACCTTGGCAATGCTGCTCTCACGTACCCGGGCTTTGAAGGCGGAAAGTTCGCCGGCGAGGGAACCGGTCATCGGCGTGATGGGCACGGCGGTGCGCTGTTCCACGGCTCGCACATGGTCTTGAGCTTCGAGGCGAGCGAGGGCGGGGTAGAGCGATCCGAAGCTGATCGAGGCGCGGCCCGACAGCAGTTCGCCCAGCCGTTTCTTGAGTTCGTAGCCGTGGAGGTCCTGCTCGGTGAGCAGGCCGAGGATGGCGAGGTCGATCATAGGAGAGAAGGCATCAACGTTACATCAGGATGACGTATCGAATCGATGTAACGAACAGTCTCTAGCACCGGCGGCGATTCGTCAAGCCCGTATGCCACACCCCCTGGGTGCCGGGTAAATCCCGGTGCACTGGCCTAGCCTCCGAGGGTGACCTTTCGGCCCGAATCGATCCGTGGGAACGGGCTGCAGGCACCGGGTGGCGTGATCGACTATCGACTGGCCCGTATGGGTGCCGTCTCGGAGTACAAGAAAGGCCGCGTCGCCAAGCACGAGGTGTGCGACGCCCATCCTGAGCTCAAGCGGGCCGCGCAGTCCGCCAGCGAACCCACCGCCATGGAGTGCCCGATCTGTGAAGAGGACAGGATTGTGTTAGTCACCTATGCCTTCGGGGCGGGGCTCCCGGCGTCGGGACGCTGCATCACGCTGAAAGGTGAGTTAGCCAAACTCACCAAGGGACGCCGCCAGGTGGCCTGCTACGTGGTCGAGGTGTGCCCGTCGTGCTCCTGGAATCATCTGGCTAAGACCTTCGTGCTCGGCGACACCTGAGCCGTCGGCCCGACGCTCTCTCGCTATGACGCTCCGCCGCTCGCCCTCTCCCCCCGCCAGGGCTTCGAAGCGTCCCTCCAAGTCGTCCGGCCGTCGCAGCATGTTGTGGCGCCACCGGCGCGGCCTCTTCGCCATCGGCGTCGTTCTTACGGCGGTTGTCGGAGGAGTAGCGGCGGTCGTGCTCAACATTCCCCTGCCGCCGTCGGATCCGCTCTTTCAGACGTCGTTCGTGTGTAGCGCCGCGGTAACCGAGGAGTGCGGCCCAGACAACGCCATGGCGGCCTTTAGTGCCCAGGAGGATCGCATTAATGTGCCCTTCGAGGAACTCCCTGCACCACTCATCGAAGCGGTGTTGGCTGCCGAGGATCGCGGTTTCTACCGCCACAGCGGCGTCGATCTCGCCGGCATCGGTCGAGCCCTCTACCAGGACATTCGCAATGCCGGGGTCACCCAGGGCGGGTCCACGATCACCCAGCAGTACGTGAAGAACGTCTACCTCACTTCCGAACGCAGCATTGTTCGTAAGGTCAGAGAGGCCGCCCTGGCGGTGAAGATCGAGCGAGAACTCAGCAAGGACGAGATTCTCGAGCGGTACCTCAACACGGTGTATTTTGGGCGCGGCGCCTACGGGGTAGGGGCGGCGGCGCGGGCCTATTACGGCAAGGACGTGAGGGATGTCGGGGTCCTGGAAGCGTCCTTTCTGGCGGGTCTGATCCGGTCGCCAACTTCGGCCGATCCGTTGACCGAGCCGGAAGAAGCGACGCGCCGACGAGGCACCGTGCTCAAGGCCATGACTGAGGAGGGCTACATCACCGCTAACGCCGGGGCGGTCATCGCGGCGACGCCCATCGCCACCGGCGTCGTGGCGCCACGGGACCGCACTGGTCTTGGGCCGGTGGTGGGCGCAGAGGTGGGGTCGCTGTATTTCGTGGAGGCCGTGCGCCGGCAAGTGGCCGATCAGTATGGCGAGGAGACCCTCTACGGCGGAGGCCTGCGGATCTACACGACGATCGATCTCGACATGCAAGCCGCCGCGTGGGACGCGGTGGTGTCCACGCTGGATGAGCCGGGGGATCCCGCGGCGGCCCTGGTGGCGCTCGACGATCAGGGGTCGGTCAAAGCCATGGTCGGTGGCCGGGATTTCGCGACGAGTCAGGTAAACCTGGCGCTCGGCGCAAAGGGGGGAGGCTCGGGCCGCGGGGCCGGCTCATCGTTCAAGCCATTTGTGCTGGCCGAGGCGATTCGCGAGGGCATCTCGCTCAAAGCGACCTATCGGGCCCCTGGGCAGATGACGTTCCCGAAGGCCAACGCCGGACAGGACTGGCGGGTTCGCAACTACGGCAAGACCGAGCAAGGCACCCTCAACCTGATCGATGCCACTCGGGTCTCCTCCAACACCGTCTTTGCCCAAGTGATGCTCCAGGTTGGGTCTGTCGACGTGGTCAAGATGGCCAACAGTCTGGGGGTCAGTGCCACCCTCCCGGAGGTGCCATCGATTGTGCTCGGCACCGGTGAGGTCTCCCCGCTCGACATGGCGGCGGGCTATAGCACCTTCGCCAACCGGGGCATCCGTAATGAGCCCTCCATGATCGCCCGCATTGAGCAGGTGGATGAGGACGGTCTGATCGTGATCGATCAGGCCAGCCCCAGCGGTCGGCGCGTGCTCACTGAAGAGGAGGCGGATTTGGTCACCTACTGCCTGCGCGGGGTGGTGGAGGGAGGAACGGGCCAGTCGGCCGCGTTCGGAAAGCCAGCGGCCGGTAAGACGGGCACGACGCAGGACAATAAAGACGCTTGGTTCGTGGGCTACACACCGAAACTCACGGCCGCCGTCTGGCTCGGGTTCCCCGATGCCGGGCCTGATGGTGAGGTCCCTACGATGAATAACATCCACGGCCTGGCCGGGGTGACCGGTGGCTCGTTACCGGCAGAGATCTGGCGGAAGTTCATGGAACGCGTGACGGAGGGCATCGACACGGGGACGTTCCGCTCGCCTGAGACCTTTCCCGGGGAGGTCGACGGTGACGATGCCGAGGGAACGGTTACGTCGCTGGAGCCTTCCCCGTCGTCGAGCAGTACCTCGGTTCAGGAATTGCCGACCTCCTCCACCTCCACCTCCACCTCCACCACCACCACCACCTCGACCACCACCCCCGTCCCGACCACCTCGACGACCACGGTGATGCAGCCCAACTCCCCCACCCCTCGGGGTAACCGCGAGTAGTGGGTTAGTGCGCTGCCGTTAGTCCAGTAGTTGGTGCGGGTAGGAGGTTCGGCACGAGAAGCACCAGCGCTCCAGAGATGGCTGCAGCGCCATCGTGGGGGCTTGTTCCCCGGCCTCGGGGGTCAGGTAGATCCGGTGCAGGGCCACCACCCCCACCCCTTCGTCGGCGCAACTGTCGCACTGCCCGATTGACTCCATCTGGCGGACCCTAGCGAGGTTGTTGGCACCGGTAGCCGGTTGTGCCTACGCTATGGGCACTGCCGGCAGCCACAGGGGCGCTGGACGGGATCAGGGGGTTCATACATGCGATCGAAGTTCACGGCGCCGGGCGTGAGGGTTCGAAAGGTGGCCACCGGGAGTGAGCCGCTCGTGATGGTGACGGCCTATGACGCGCCCACGGCGCGGATGGCCGACGAAGCCGGCGTGGACCTGATCCTGGTGGGCGATTCCGTGGCCATGGTGGTACTCGGGTACGAAGACACCCTTTCCGTGACGGTGGCCGACCTCGCCCACCACACCGCGGCGGTAGCCCGGGGACTGGCTACCTCTGCCCCCGATCGTTCTGTCGCTAAACCTTTTCTGGTGGCTGATCTGCCCTGGATGAGCTACCACACGACCACGGTGGACACCGTGAACAATGCCGCCCAACTCGTGCGCGCTGGTGCGCAGGGGGTGAAACTGGAGGGCGGTCGGAAGCGTCTGGTGATGATCGAGGCGCTACTTGATGCCGAGATCCCGGTGATGGGGCACCTGGGGCTCACACCACAGTCCATTCATGCGATGGGCGGCTTCAGGGTGCAGGGTAAGGAGCACGGAGCCGCCCAGGAACTGCTCGCCGACGCGAAGGCCCTGGCGGCGGCGGGATGTTTTGCCATGGTGCTCGAGGGTGTACCCGCCGAGGTGGCCAGGGTGATCACCGAATCGGTCGACGTGCCCACCATTGGCATCGGTGCCGGTCCTGGTACCGATGGACAGGTGCTGGTATTCCACGACGTGGTGGGCATCGAGGACCGCATCCTGCCGAAGTTCGTGCGGCGTTATGGCGATCTCAAGGCCGACGCCGTGGAAGCGTTGGCGGCCTATGCGGCCGACGTACGTTCCGGGGCGTTCCCGTCGGAGGGGGAGACGTACCACCTTTGCCCTGATGTGGCCGAGACGTTGGGGCTTTACGGAGCCGGCTCGGCATCGCTGGCGTAGTGGCCGGTGGGCAGGCCCGGGGCATGGGAGCATGCCCGGGTGCGTTTCGAACGTAGTGAGTTGCGCGGCGGTTTGGTTCTGGCCGCGGTGATCGTGCTGGTGTTGGGTATCACGATGGCCCTGCAATGGAGTCAGACCCGCAACGCTGGCCCTGACGATGAGGAGGTGGTCCCTCCCACGGCTGCACCAGCGTTGGTGCCTCCGGGCGACGCCGGTCGTACCGGCGTGGAGGGATTCGACGAGATTGCCATCACGGTGGAACCCGGCCGCGGCGCGCCCCCGTTGTTTTGGTGTCTGCTGGCCGCCCTCAACGCAACCCAGCGCAACCGGGGTCTTATGGAGGTCACCGACCTCGGGGGCTATGACGGCATGGTGTTCGTCTACCAAGCCGACACCACCAATCCCTTCTACATGCGAAATACACCCACTCCCTTGAGCATCGCGTGGGTGGCGGAGGACGGGCATGTCGTGAGCATCAAGGACATGGCGCCGTGTCGGGATCGGGAGGGTTGCCCCCGTTACGCCCCCGGGGGCCCCTACCGCTACGCGATCGAGACCTTCCAAGGGGATCTGCCGGACCTCGGGATCACCGAGGAGGCCACAGTGGCCGTGGGGGGTGCGTGCGCGCCGGCGTGAGCCAGCGTCGTCCGGAGGGCTGTCTCACCACCGCCGTAAGGTCGCGAATGTGTGCTACCGCCCTCACCACCGCTACGATCACAAGGTCGTTTCGACACCCTGCCCCCACCGTGGGGGCCCCGGTGCTGCCGGGTCCATAGGGAGGATGTACGCCCATGCGGGCCTATGAGTTGATGGTCATCTTCGATTCCGGTCTCGACGACCAGGCGATCGACGATCAGGTCAAGTTGGCGGCGGCGGCGATCGCCACCCGTGGCGCGACGGTGGCCAGCACCGATCGGTGGGGCCGACGTCGCTTCGCCTATGAGATCAATCACAAGCAAGAGGGCTACTACGTCGTCTGGGAGATCACCTCCGAGGGCGGCGACCTCGAGGCTCTTGAGCGATCCCTGCGTCTTGCGGACGAAGTAGTTCGCCACAAGCTTGTGCGCTTGCCCGACCGGGAGGCCGCTAGACGCGGTCTGCTCGGCGAGGTGCAGGCCGAACCGGCGACTGCCGGATAGGAGATCAATAACCATGGCACGTAACATCAACAGCATCAGTGTGACCGGCAACGTCACTCGTGATCCCGAACTGCGCTTTACGCCCGCGGGTCAGGCAGTGGCGAGCTTTGGCCTGGCGGTGAACCGAAGCTGGCAGAACCGCCAGACCAAGGAGTGGGAAGAGCAGACCTCTTTCTTCGACGTCAAGTGCTGGGCCCAGCTCGGTCAGAACGTGAGCGACACGCTCGTGAAGGGCACGCGCGTGGTCGTCACGGGTCGTCTCGAGCAGCGTTCGTGGGAGACCGACCAAGGCGACAAGCGATCTGCGGTGGAGATCGTGGCCGAGGAGGTGGGCGCCAGCCTGCTTTTTGCTACCGCCGACATCACCCGTAACGAGCGCCGCGAAGGCGCCGCTCCCTCCAGCGGTGGCGAAGGCGGCGGGAGTCGTCCCGTCGAGAATGCCGCCCCCGCTGGCTATGACCCTGCTGAGGAGCCCTTCTGATGGCGAAGCCTGTTCGCACCAAAACTAAAGACAACGGTCGCCGCGTCAAGAAGAAGGTCAGTCTTCTGGTGACTGAGCGAGTGGAGTATGTGGACTGGAAAGATGTGAACCTGCTCCGCCGGTTCATGTCCGACCGGGCCAAGATCCGCACCCGTCGGGTGAGTGGTAACAGCGCCCAGCAGCAGGCGGAGATCGCCAGGGCGATCAAAAATGCCCGTGAAATGGCGATCTTGCCCTACGCGAGTCGTGTTACCCAGACGCGGGGCCCCAAGCGGGACGGCGAGCGGGGTGGCCGGCGCGAACGCGACCGCGACCTCCCGGCTCCCGAGACGGCGCCGCTGAGCCGCGATACCGATCCTGGTGAAGCAGTGGCTACCGACGAGTTCGTGAGTGAGGCGGAGGTTCTTGAAGGGGATCTCCTCGTGGAGACTGACGGGACTGCGGAGGATGTGTCGTGAAACTCGTTCTCCGTGCCGATGTGGATCAGGTCGGCAAGAAAGGCGACATCGTTGAGGTAGCCAAGGGCTTTGGCCGCAATTACCTCGTTCCCAATGGGCTGGCTTTCCCGGCCACCCCGGGCGTGGAGGCTCAGGCCACTGCGATGCGCCGGGGCCGTGACGTGCGCGACGCCAGCGACCGCGTGAAGGCCGAAGCAGTGGCGAAGTCTCTCGTGCCGCAGGTCATCACAATCGCGGCTCGATCCGGGGCGGAGGGGAAGCTCTTCGGCTCGGTTACCACCGAGCAGATCGTGGAAGCGGTCACCGCCCAGACGGGCATTGAGCTCGACCGCCGCCAGTTACACCTCAGCGAACCGATCAGGTCCCTTGGCATCCACGTGGTGCCCGCCAAACTCCATGCGGATGTGGAGTTCCCGATCACCGTTGAGGTGGTTTCTTCCTAGCCGGTGGGCCGGTGGGGTACCCAACGTCCCACCGAGAGCCTGTTCGAAGCGTCTTCTGGAAAGTTATACACAGCCCTATCCACAGTCTGGAGCTCTACATCCCCAGGGTTTCCCCAGGGTTGTCCCTCTGGTAGCCCACAGGCCGCGTGGACCAAGGTGGAGGACCTATGGCTACCAGACCTGATGCCAACGAATCACCCCGAGCTTCCGCGCCTGTGGGCCGGGTGCCACCCCACGACTTGCAGGCTGAAGAGTCGCTGCTGGGGGCGATGATGCTTTCCACCGAGGCCATCGCCGGCGCGGCCGGGGTAGTGAATGCGGCGGATTTCTACAAGCCCGCCCACGGCCACGTATACGACGCGATTCACACCCTGTATGCCTCCGGTCAACCAGCAGATTCCGTCACCGTGTCCGACGAACTCCGGCGGGCCGGACTGCTGGAGGCCATTGGTGGGCCGGCGGTCCTCGCCCAGATCATGTCGTCCACGCCGGCCACTACGAATGCGGAGCGCTACGCCAGGATCGTGGAGGAGTATGCCTTGTTGCGGCGCCTGATTGGGGTGGCCGGTGAGATCTCGGAATTGGGCTACTCAGTGCCCGACGATGTGGCGAAGGCCCTCGACCGCGCCGAGGCCATGGTCTACGAGGTGAATGAACGTCGGGTCACCGACAGTACGCAGCGTCTCTCCGACCTCCTATCCGACAATCTGGATCGGCTCGAGAAGTTGTACGAGCAGGGCGACACCGTCACTGGCACCCCCACGGGGTACATCGATCTCGATCATCTCCTCTCGGGGTTGCAACCGAGTTCGTTGGTGGTGGTAGGTGCTCGTCCCGCCATGGGGAAGTGTGTGGCGTGGGATACCCAGATCGTGGATCCTCTCACCGGCGCGGTTCGCACCGCGGCCGCCTTACACCGGGCCGGTGAGCGTGGCGATGCCGTGCGGGTCATGTCGCTGGATGCGGATCACCGGTTAGCGGTTACCGCGCCGTCGGCCTTTGTGGACGATGGCCTCAAGCCAGTATTTCGGGTGCGGACGCAACTTGGTCGTGAAGTGCGCACAACGGCGAGCCACCCCTTCCTCACGCCGGCTGGGTGGCGGCCGCTGGTGGCCCTGAGCCCCGGCGATGTGGTGGCGGTCCCGAGCGGCCTGGCGATTTTCGGCGGCGATCCGCTACCCGATGTCGAGGTGAGCCTCCTCGGGTACCTCACGGGGGCGCCCAGTGGCGTCTCCACGAGCGCTGCGCCGCCCCTGGCACCGGGCAGCCCCGGTGTGGTCGCCCGTTTGCAGCAGCGCCACCGCCTCGGTGGTGCGGCGGAGGCTCGCCGCGTGCCCGAGGCGGTGTATCGCCTGCCCCGGCACCAACTGGCCACCTACTTGAACCGGGTGTTGGCTGCGGCAGCCACCATCGCCCCGCCCAGCGGTCATGACGATGCGGGCCGGCTGCGACTCCCGTTGGCCAGCGCAAGATTGGCGCAGGATCTCCAGCACCTTTTCTTGAGATTTGGGATCAACGCCGCTGTGGGCGCGTCGTTGGGTGGGCCGGGCCGTCGTGTCTTGGAGGTAAGCGACGCCGACGACCTGGCGCGGCTAGCGGGGGAAATCGGGATACTGGGCCAGCAGATCCTTCTCGATGATCTGGTGGCGCGGGCTCGCCTCGCGGCCCGATTGGTGCCTGCAGGTACTGGTGAAACGGCTGCTCTGGCGCTGGAACGGCCCAAAGGTGTGGTCCGGTGGGACGAAATCGTGGCCATTGAGGCAGAGGGGTCCGAGCAGGTCTATGACCTCACCATTCCGGGCCTTCATAACTTTGTGGCCGCTGATGTATTCGTCCACAACACATCCTTTGCGCTCGGCATGGTGGCCCACGCAGCCCTCGAGGCACAGAAACCGGTGCTGATGTTCTCCCTCGAGATGAGCAACCTGGAACTCTCTCAGCGGCTCATCTGTTCCGAAGCGAGGGTCGATGCCACTCGGATCCGCAATGGCCAACTGCAGCCCGATGACTGGAGCAAGATTTCTCGGGCCATGGGGCGTCTGGCCGATGCGCCGATCTGGATCGATGACAATCCGAACCTGACCATCATGGAGATTCGGGCGAAGGCCCGGCGCCTGAAGAGTCAGATCGGCAGTCTCGGGATGATCGTGATCGACTACCTACAGTTGATGAGCGGCCGATCTAATGCGGAGAACCGTCAGGTTGAGGTCTCCGAGCTCAGCCGCGGCCTGAAAATCCTCGCTCGCGAACTTGAAACACCGGTGGTGGCACTCAGTCAGTTGTCGCGCGGTTTGGAGTCGCGCTCGGATAAGCGTCCGATGTTGGCTGACCTGCGGGAATCAGGGAGCATCGAGCAGGATTCCGACGTGGTGATGTTTATCTTCCGTGAGGAGATTTACGACGCCAAGCCCGATAATGCCGGTACGGCCGAGATCATCGTGGCGAAGCACCGCTCGGGGCCCACCGGGGTTGTACAACTGGCGTTCCTGCCCCAGTACACACTGTTTGCCAATATGGCCAAGGGCTTCGACTGAGCCTTCGGTTCGCACGCCGCTCCCGCTAGCAACCCGCCGTGGCCCCCGGCGGGCCCAAGACCTCGAGCGGTCAGATCGTGTCGGCGAGGCGTTGTGCATCGGCCGGGGACAACCCCGCCCGCCCGATGAGCCAACAGGCGATCGGGGCCGCCGTGCGCTCTGAGGCGTGGGCGGCCGTACCGGCGAGGTTGAGCAGCATGTCGATGGTGGTTTGATCAGGGGGTTCGGTGCCCAGGGCACTGGCGAAGGCGGCGATCCATTGGGTGGCGGTGCGGTCTTCGTTGGGCATGGCCCGACCCTACGCTGGGGGCATGGCGAATGAGCCCAACCGGTTGCGGGTATCGAGCACCCTTGTCGTGCCACTCTCCGAACTCTCGTGGCGCTTCAGTCGCTCCGGTGGCCCCGGGGGGCAGCATGCCAACACCTCCGACACCCGGGCCGAGGTGCGCTTCGACATCGCTGGTTCCCCTTCGCTGGGGCCTCGCCAGCGGGCACGTTTGTTGGAGCGCTTCGGTCCCGAGGTCTGGGTGGTGGCCTCCGATGAGCGGTCACAGGCTCGAAATCGTGAGTTGGCCCTCGAACGTCTCGCCACTCGGCTGGCGGATGCCTTGCGGACATCGCCGCCTCGACGGGCCACCAAGCCAAGCAAGGCGAGTGATAGGAAGCGATTGGATGCCAAGCGGCGGCAGTCGAACCGTAAAGCCGAGCGGCGGTCGCCACCGACGGAGTGAATCGGCACCGTGCATGACCAAGGGCCAGCGTGGGTGACCGCGATGGGTGCCGCACGATCGCGTACCGTCGTCGGGCATGCGATCACGGATGAGGTTTGCTTGGGGCTGGGTCGCGGTGGCTGCCTACGCGACTCTTCTCATCCTGGTGACCGCCGATGCGCTCCACACGCGTCCTTCGGTGGTGCGCCGGGACGCGGCCACCTCGACGGCCGAGCAGTTTGTGGAGGCCTGGGAGCGGAGTCGCATGGGGACGTATGTGGCATCGGGCACCTTTGAGAGAACCAGTTCCGTTACTGGTGCCCGGGTGGCCTCGAAGGACGTCGTGGCGCAACTCCCCCCGCGCCGTCTCCACCGGCAACTCGGTGGTGTTGATGGTCGCGATGACGACCGGTCAGTGTTTTGCCCGGTGCCTTCCGCGGGGGAGATCGGCCCATCGGTCTGCCGGTTGGGCGAACCCGGAGGCCCTACCTTTCGCGAATCGGTGATGACGGAGATCGCGGCGCTTCGAGCGATGGTGACCAGTCCAGGGGCTCTCTACACGGTTGCGGAGACCTCCGCCGGGTGCTTCTCGCTGAAGCAGATTCGGGTGGAACCCCGGGCTCCGTTTGGCATTCGGGCCCGCTTCTGTTTTGATCCCCTCACGGGGGCGCGCTCGGCCAGTCGGGTTGAGTACGGGGAGGGCATCGTAGAGGTGATTGTCGTTACGTCGATCCGCGCCGAGGTGCAGGAGGCGGACCTGCAGCCCTGACGGACTCTGGTCCAGGAAAGGACGGAGGTCACGGCATGGTCACCGGGGCCGGGTGGTCCCAGTGGCGATGCTGTTGGAGGGAGTCGCAACCCCCGCCCCGATTCCCGTTGATGATCGGTGGGGGCGTTACCCACTGATCATCTAGGTCATCGGTCCCTTCGCCACTCAACTTGAGGGGTTTTTTCAAAAAGATTTTCGATCCGTCGGAAGATCTGTCTGGTGGGCGCAGGTCGGTAACCTGAGGCGATGCTTGGGGGACCAGACATTCTCGCCTACCTCGTCCTGGCCATAGGGGGCGCCATGGCGGTGGGGAGTCTTGGGGCAATTGTTCGCCCTCCGGTGGTCCGGAAGGATGGCGACCTCGAGCGTGCCCCGTTGGGGCGCAGCATCGGCTTTGCCATCGTTGGGCTGATGGCGGCCCTGTGGGCGTTGGGCAGCCTTCTGAGCGGTTGATCTCGGGGAGGGTCAGCCTCGGCTGAGACGAAGGCCAAGCGACTCCAGTGTGGAGAAGGGCTGGTTGTAACCGCGTTCGAGGTGATGGATGCCCTGGAGGGTGGAGGACCCCTCGGCGGCGGCTGCCGCGATGACCGACGAGAATCCGGCTCGCACATCGGGGATGGTGACGTCGGCCCCTTGCAATTTTGATTTGCCCCGAACCACGGCGGAGTGCACCGCCGAGGAGTCGTGGAATCGGCAGGCTGGTCCGCCCAGACAGGTGTCGAAGAGTTCGATCTCCCCGCCCATTTCTTTGAGGGCTTCGACATAGCCGAGGCGGTCTTCGTACACCGTCTCGTGCAGCACCGACATGCCGGCGGCCTGGGTCATGAGCACGATCAGTGGTGGTTGCCAGTCGGTCATGAACCCTGGGTGCGTGTCGGTGTGTATGGCGGCCGGAGTGAGTTGGTCGGCGCTGGCGCTGATCCAGGTGTCGTCGATATCGAAGTGGGCACCCATGCACTGCAGGGTGTTGATGGCGGTGACGAGGCGGTCTTGGTTGCAGCCGCCCACCCGCACCCGCCCGCCGGTCATCAACCCGGCCACGAGGTACGAGAAGGCTTCTAGGCGATCCCCCTGCAGGTGAGCATTGGCTCCGCTGAGAGACGCCACTCCTTCGATCACGAAGCGCCGGTCGGGGTGCAACGCGATCTGAGCCCCCATGCGCTGGAGAAACAGGGCCAACTCCACCACCTCGGGCTCGGTGGCGGCATTGTGAATCACTGTGCGGCCTTCGGCGAGCACGGAGGAGAGCAGGACCGTCTCAGTTGCGCCTACCGATGGGTAGGGGAGGACGACGCGCGTTCCTTGGAGTCGACCGGCGATACGGGCGGTGATTCCGTCGGGTTGCACTTCAACTTCGGCGCCCATCTGCCGGAGGGCACTCACGTGAAAGTCCACCGGACGTCGGCCGATTTGGTCGCCCCCCACGAGGGGTACGAAGGCCTCGTGGGCCCGGTGCAGCAATGGGCCGAGCAGGAGGATGGGGATTCGGTTGAGGCCGGAGAATTCGAGCGGGACGTGGGCATTGGGTTGTGGAGTGGGTACCACGGTGATGGTGTCGCTCTCGATGATGACCTCAAGGCCGATCGCTCGCAGGATGTTGGCAGTAATGCCTACGTCACCCACATCGGGGGCGTTGGTGATCTTGGAGGGGGTATCGGCGAGGAGGGCGGCCACCATGTGTTTGGTGACGGCGTTTTTGGACCCAGCCACGTGGACATCGCCTTTGAGAGGTCCGCTGGGTTCGATCTGCCACGCATCCATAGACCCACGCTAATCGCGTCATCCCGGGCACCAATACCTCGCTGAATCCGGCGCGCTCCATCGGGGCGCCGGCGGCTGGGCGTTCCTGAGTCCGTCCCGGCAACCGCCCGCCCCGCAGCGCTCTAGATGGCGTCGCTCCCTCGTTCACCGGTCCGGATACGCAGGACATCGGGTACGTCGACGGTCCAGATCTTGCCGTCTCCGATCTTCTCGGTGCGAGCGGCCGCGGCTAGGGCGGCGATGATCTCGTCGCTCCGGCTGTCGTCTACCAGCAGCTCGATCTTGACCTTGGGGACAAACTCCACGGTGTATTCGGCGCCGCGGTACACCTCCGTGTGGCCCGACTGGCGGCCAAATCCTTGCACTTCGGTGACCGTCATGCCGTTGATGCCGGCGGCCTTGAGGGCCTCCTTCACATCGTCGAGCTTGAACGGCTTGATGACTGCGGTAATCAGTTTCATGGGTTGCTCCCGTCAGTTCGAGTAGGCCGTCTCGGCGTGGAGGCTCTGGTCGAGCCCCACATCCTGTTGCTCGTCGGTGGCCCGGAGGCCGATGGTGGTTTGGATGACTTTGGCAATGATGTAACTAACCGTAAAGGCGTAGACCAGCGTTACCAGGGAGGCCACGATCTGGTCCTGGAGGAGATCGGTTCCACCGCCCATGAACAGCCCAGGGTTGGCCACGGCCGCATTGATGGCCTCATCGGCGAACAGGCCGAGCACGATCGCTCCAAACAGGCCGCCTACCAGGTGCACAGCGATCACGTCGAGGCTGTCGTCGAAGCGGAACTTGGACTTGAGCCCGAGGGCGAGGTAGCAGATGACGCCGGCTCCGAACCCGATGTAGATCGGCGACATCCCGCCGACAAAACCGGCGCAGGGGGTGATGGCCACAAGGCCGGCCACGGCTCCAGAGGCGGCGCCGAGGGTGGTGGCGTAGCCGTGTTTGATTTTTTCTACCAGGAGCCAGCCAAGCATGGCCGCCGCTGGCGCCAGGATGGTGTTAATGAGGGCCTGGGCGGCGATGCCGTCGGCGGCGAGTGCAGATCCGGCGTTGAAACCAGCCCAGCCAAACCACAGGATGCCGGTTCCGAGCACCGTAAAGGGGAGGCTGTGGGGGTGCATCGGCTCATGGGGGTAGCCCTTGCGCTTGCCGACGACCAGGATTGCCGCCAGCGCAGCGGCGCCAGCGTTGATGTGCACCACGGTCCCGCCGGCGAAGTCCAGAGCACCCATCTTGGCGAGCCATCCGCCCGCAAACACCATGTGGGCGACCGGGGCGTAAACGAGAACCAACCACACTGCGATGAAGGTGGCGTATCCAGCGAATTTGAGCCGGTCGGCGGTGGCCCCTGTGATCAGCGCAGGCGTGATGATGGCAAAGGTCATCTGGTAGGCGCAGAAGAGGATGAAGGGAATGGTCAGGAACTCGAAGAAACCTTCGGGGGAGCCTCCGATACCAACGTTGTTGAGGAGCAGGTAGTCGAAGTTACCGATGAAGCCACCGTCTCCGGAGTTGCCAAAGACGAGACTAAACACCACGACCGCCCACAGGATCGCCAGGATTCCCATGGCGAAGATGTTTTGCATCAGCATGGCGAGCACGTTCTTGCCGCGAACCATGCCGCCGTAGAACAGCGCCAGTCCCGGGGTCATGAACAGCACCAGTGCCGTGGACATGAGCAGCCATGCGGTGTTGCCTGAATCCAACGCGAAGTCCATGTCGCTCCTTGGTTGATGAGTGCGTCAGGCACCACTTTCTCGCAACACTGTTTCGGGCCGGTTTCCGCTTTCCTGCCGTCTTGTGAACAGACAGAAGGGGGATTGTCTTGTCAGGAGGGCGGGCGACTGGGGCTTGGTGTACCCCATCGGGTGCGAAAACCGGCGAGTTCTGCCGGGCTGTAGAAGTGCTGGGCGAAGCGCGAGGTGTAGGCGAGATCGAGGGTGCGCTGGGTAACGCGGGCTTCGCTCAGCACCGTGTTGTAGAGGGCGGAGTAGGGCTTTCGGGCTGCGTCGTTTTCGCGCGCCAGGACTAGAGGTTCGGGGAGTCCGAGGAAGTGGCCGAGGGCCTGGGGCGCCACGTCGAGGCTTTCCTGGCGAAGGATGAGGAGGCGAACGGACGGGGTTTCGATGATGGCGTAGCCGGTGGCGGGATCGAACGGGTGCTCGTAGACGTTGATGCCGAGGCTGACGTGGAGTTCGCGGTCGAACCAGCCGATCGTGCGAGGGATGCCTTGGGTCGTGGCGAAGCGGACGAAAGCGGCAATGGTGGTGGGCGCATCACCCAGGCGGCCCAGGCGTTCCCCGGACTGGAAGAAATCGGAGGCCGAACGCCCAATGGGCTCGCGCACGATCGTGATCACGGCCCAGGGGTGTTCCGTTGTTGGTGGGCGACGGAGGAGATGGGAGGCGTGAAGGATGTGACGCGGCCGGGCGGTCGGGTCCGTGCGGCGGTAGTTCGCCTCGCCCTGGGCTACGGCCATCGGGGTGAGGAGGTGAACCTTGTACACGGGCCGCTGCAGGCGTTGTTGAGCCGCTCGAACGATGGCACTGCTGGCGGTCTTGCTCATACAGAACACAACGATGGGATCTTCACGATCGCGGTCCATGCGGCGCAGGAGCCGCCACTTGGTAAGGGCGTAACTGCGTCTGGGTAGTTGGCGGAGTCGCTGTCGGAGGGCGGGAATCACGGGTTTCATACGTGGGCAGGACTCATGGGGTGCTGTCTATCGGCTGGTCGCCCATTCCTCGTGTCTTAGAACTAAAAGCGCCGACCCCACGGCATGGGATCGGCGCTTTCAGTTCCACTTCAAGTCCCGGAGCCTATGAGACCCCGAGCGGTTAGATCGATGCCGACTTGGAGCGCAGACGAGCACCCATCAGGACCACGACGCCGATGGTCAGGGCGGCAAGGCCCATGCCCGCTAGCGGGAGTGATTCGCTGCCGGTCTCGGGCAGCGTGGGGGCGCCCGGAGTTGCGCCCACCGTGATGTCGAGTCCTAAAACGGCGTTACCACAGTCGACGTCCACGGTCTGGTCGCCCTTGGCGGTGGCCGGGATGGTGGCGCTGAAGCTGAAGGCACCTGCGTCGGTGGCCGTGCCGCTTCCGATGCTTGCTCCATCGAGTGAGGCTGTGACGGTGCCGTTGGCGGTTGCGCCGGTCCCCTCTACCGTCACGACCTCACCAGCGGTGGGCGTGTTGGTCGAGATGGTGGCGACGCATCCGGCGTAACTTTGTGCTCCCGCCGGGGAGGACAAAGCGACACCAGTAGTGGCGAGAAGACAAGCGGAAACTAAAATGAGGCGACGAATCATTCGGAACTCCAGGCGGGCTAAATCGTTCCGACGGAACGGTGAGGGGCCATTATGCCCAATAGCGGCGGCATAGTCCAGGTTTCCCAGGCGAGGGCTCTTTCTGTCAGCGGGGGGGAAGGAAAAAGACGTTCAGCGCGGCGTCCTGCTGAAGTTGTTTCCTCAGGGTGTCTGGGCCGTAGCCAATCCAGCCTTTCGGCCCCTCCACGTTGATCCGGAACCGGTCGTTGTTCACCATCGGCTGCGGCACAACGTCGAGGTGGTAGCCGCGCTGGAGGTCTATCGTGCCTTCGAGCGTGAAGGTCACGGTCTGGGTGGCCCCCGGGGGGATATCGAGTAGGGCCCAGTAGCGGTTGCGGTCGTATTCCACGGCGGCGCCCCGGTTGATGGACTCGCCGTCCATTCTCACATCGACTAGGTCGAGCGGTGTGTACACCGCAACGGTGGTGGAGTTCGTTCCGGGGGGGAACTTGAGGCGGTTACCGATCACGGGGTCGGGCAGTCCAGAGGCTGGGGCATCGTTGCGGACCTGCACCGTAACCGTGGAGCGCACCGTGTCAGTCTCAGGGTCCACCGCCACGTCGTAGGTCACCGTCCGGTGCATAAACGCATCGATTTTGCTGCGACCCCGGTTAGAGGCTCGTACCGAGAGGAAGTCGCCGTCTACGGCAGGAAGTGTGCCGTCGAAGTGCATACGTTCGATGAGGGCTTGTTCGTCGGGGTGGAAGCTGTGGAAGAGCAATCGGCGGGCCTGTACGGCCGGGGCCATGGTGTCGGCGAGTTGGCGCGGTCCGGGCAGGTCGCCCGAGGTCAGCTTCTCGAAGACGCTCTCGGCGGCCTCTACGAGGAAGTCGTGGCGGGTTTCGGCTGAGTCGAGAAGGGATTGGTCGTCAGGGAAAGCGGTGTACTGATTTCTAAGGAGGAAGGGGGCGGCCGTGGCGGCGGTCAGGGGGCGGGGGTAGCCCGGGAGTTTGATGGGTCCGGTGAGTTGCAACATATTGGCCAGGGCCTGGGGGTCCATGTAGAGGACACCATCGAGTGGAAGGGCGGGTGGGCGCCACATTTGTCGAGCGGCTTCGGCGGTGGTCGGAAAGTCCGCCGACCCGGTGATGTTTTGCCAGTACCGCTCCGGCCGCAGGGCGAGGAAGCCGTCTGGGAACACGGCGCGGTTAGCAAGTTGGCGGCCCTGGAACCGCTCGTTGAGGTCGTTTACTCGGCCTGCTTTTTGGAGCTTGATATCTCCGTCATCCACAACTAACAGGGCGTATGCCCCCATGAATCCGCCGAGGTCTCGTGTTTCAGCGGGCGTTGCGAACGCCACAAAGTAGCGGCGCGGCCCATCCTCGCCGAGAAGATCGGGGATCACTTCCACGGCCGCCGCCGCCGTCTGCGCGTCTTCGGTGGCACGGTCGATTGAGCGCTGGAACGAAGCCAGACGACTAGCCACCGGCGCCAGTAGCCAGGGTGATTCGGCTCGGCGAGTGCCGTCGCTGGTGCGGGCCAGGGAGCCTTGGATGGCCGCAAGCGGTTCGCTCATCGCCCGGACACGGTCGAGGTCAACTCGGCCATCGGTTACCCGCAGATCCTCTACCTGAGTGGCGCGTGTGGAGGTAGCGGTATCGGCAGCGAGGTGGGAGCCCTCCTGAGTGAGTACCGCGAGGGCCCGAGATTGCTGGCCGATCCCCGGGAGGAGCAGAGCCGGTTTGGCGTACCACGAACTGAAGTTGCGGTGCGCGGCGCTGAACGAGCGTCCAGCGTTGTCGAGGTGGTCAGCGGCGACGCTGCTTTGGCCGATCTGGACGGCCTTCAACCCCGCGTTGGCCTGCTGGATGCCTTCTTGTAAGGCTTGGCGGGAAAGGAGTACCGACAGCACCATGCCGCTGACGGCGATGGCCGTTGCGCCTCCCAGGATCACTGTCAGGATCCGGAGGCGCACGCGCGCCCGGTCGCTGATGGCTGGCCAGGCGGAGACGCTCAGACAACCCACTGCTAGCAGCGCCGCGGTCGCGTTGATGAGGAATCGATCTGGCGGTTGTCGGAGCAGTGTCTGAACAACGACGGCACCGATGACCGCTCCTACCAGCCTGCCTTTGATGGGCCCAGCGCCGCGGCAGGCGATGGCGCTGAGTGCGACCGTGGCGCCAGCGATCCCGATCCATACGCCGGCGGCGCTCGCCACCGCAATGAGGGATGCGGCTAGCCATGCCCGTGGTCGGCTGTATGAGGAGGCCAGCGGTACTCCGACTCCGACAGCCGCGTTGACCACGATGTCGCTGACTGAATAGGCGGTTGGTTGGGGGTGGGCGGCTATCGCCCCGACGCCGCTCGCTAGCGCTACCGCCCAGATCGTGACGCGGGGAACTCTGCTCAGGAGCGTGTTCGGACCGCCGGGCGCTTCTGGCCCGTGGGTTATTGTGCTCACAGCCCCGATCCTACGGGGTTGTGAGCACAGATTAACCGCGGTCGGTGCCCGGAATCACTGCTGTCGAGGACAACACGGCGTCCAACTTTTCTTAGATTTTATTGGCATCTTCTCTAGGTTCTCTGGTACAAAAGGGATGTGAGCGGCCGGGGGGCTTCTTCGTTCGCCACGCTAAGACTCACTCAACTCACCCACGGGGGATTTTAAATGCGTCGAACTAGGTCCACGTTGCTGGCCGTTGCTTTTGCGACCGCCATGCTTGCTCCACTACTCACTGCCAGTCCGGCCTCGGCCACGCCTCCGTTGGGAGACGGTTGCAACCTCTCCGCCACTCCTGGTGCTGAGATCGGCCACTTCCCCTCGATGCCCGGCTCCCAAAGCGGGCTTGTCGTCTCCTGCGTGTTCAACAATCAGCCTGCGACTAATCAGGTCGCCTCTGCGTTCACCTTCAGCGATTTTAGTAACGCCCAGTACCACAATGGTGCGGCCCGCACAGTCTCGTCGGTTGGCGCCATCGCTATAGGCGCCACCACCTTTACCATTGCCAACTGTGAGGGCATCACCGGCTGGGTGAACAACACGATTACTCGTTCGCCCTTCCTCACTAATGCCTTGCTTGCCGCGACCGGCTTGACCACTGGTACCTTCGTCAAGAGCATCAGCGCCGGTTGCCTCGTGACCTTGAGCCAACCCGCAATCGGCGCGATGAGCGCGGGCCAGGTATTCAGGATTGACAACTTCCACGCTCGTCGCATGGCGAACACGGCCACAGCGTGTGCCAACGTCGACTTTGCGTCTGGGTCTACCAACATCCTCTCGGCGGCCCTGAACTTCACGGCCGCCGATATCGGGCTCAGCGTGACCGGAACGGAAATTGCTCCGGACACCGAGATCACCGCCGTCGTTGCCCCTAATGCCACTATTAACAATGCGACCCTCGCCGCCGACACCTGCGCCACCCCGTTTACGACGATCACTCTCGGTGCAAGCTCGAATGTGACATCGACCCGCCACTGCCGCAACGCCACCAGGACGGCGACCGTCATCACCTCCACGACCTGCAAGTTCACGTCTACGGATGTCGGTCTTCCCGTCTACGACGAGGACAGTGCGGCCGGTATCCCGGCTAGCCGTTACATCACTTCCGTCAACGCCCTCGGTACCAAAGCCACCGTCGCCGCCGGCGGCATGACTCTTGTTACGTTGCCCGCCGTGTTCGATTTGATCGTGGGCGATCCCACGGTTACGGCACCCAATGGCGTCGCAACCGGAGATGAGGTGGCTACGCAGGGCATCAACTTGGACCTCTCACCCAACTTGGTGGCTGGTTCACAGGCCTGCTCGGCCGAGAACCCTGAAGGCTTCGGAGTAGTTGCTAGTTGGAAAAACCCGGGCGAGTTCACAGGTGGGGCACCCTTCAACAGCCCGCCGGGCGACCTGGCTACCGGCTATAAGGTCATTGGCCAGATCGTGTTCGCTACGTCGTCAGTTTCCTTCTCCATCTGGGTAGTGGAAACAAGCAACCCCTTGCTCCCCGGTGACTTCACCTTCAGCATCGTGGCCCCGAACGCTCCCACGACCCTTGCGATGTGCGTCGGCACACTCACTTCGCCGGGCCTCGCTTACTCGTTGCGGGTGATGGCTCAAACCGCTGGGGTGGCCATGCTACCGCCGGGTACGGGACGCCCTGGGACTGCGCAGGTTCGAGCCCTGAAACCGGCCGCTACCTACGGAGCGGGCTACACAACCAGTGCGACACTTACGTCGGACACGGCGGGGGTGGTCTACTCCCCGCTCGCCCAGTTCACTCGGCTTTGCAATTACCCTGCGGGCTCGGCGACGGCGAGCTTCAGGTGTGGTAACGGTTGATCTGGTTGGTTAGTCACAACTAGAGAGCACGAGGAAGGGGGCGGGCCTGAGGGTCCGTCCCCTTTCCGCGTCGGGTAAGATTCCCTCATGAGAAGCGAACTGGGGATACGAAGAGGACTCTGGGCTGGGCTGATTTTGAGCGGGGTGCTCACGGTTGGGTTGACCCCGGGGCGGCCAGCGGCGGCACACGAGGGTGAGAAACATGAGGCTGGCGATACGGCGGTGGCGTCCGAGGACCCGCTGGCTGGCATGGTGGGAATCGGCGACAACCTGTACTTCTCTGGCGCCGTTATCACTCCGGGTGACGGATCAGCGGTCCGCTCTTTGAGCGCCTACCAGACCGCCGCGTTCGTTCAGTCATGGATGCCGACCGCCTTGTTTGGAGGCCCTCAGAGCATTGCGGCACCTCCGAAGGATGTTCCGGTTACTCGCGTCGATGTGTCCGGCCAGTGGGGTCCGGGCAACCTAGGAGTCCACACGATCTATTACGCGACCAGCCCCGAAGGTGTGTTCGTATCCTGGCCCCAGGAGCAAGCAGTGGTTGCCGCTCCCGGGGGGCCGCCTCCTCCCCAAGAGGATTGGTTCATAGCCTTACCACGAGTCACCGACGCACTCGCAGGGAAGGCAGAGTTGATCGAAACTGCAGGGACGCAACAGGCCGATGATTATCTCACTGCGACCACCGAGGCCGAAGCCGCCGAAGCCGCCGAGACCGGGCCGGACGGTGCGAGCGACGGATCGAGCAACGCCGCTAACTCCATCTCGACATTCGGGGTGGCGGTGGCGGTGGTGGCCGCGGGCGTATTGATCGCCGTGGTGTGGCGACGGCGACGCTCGTAGTACCGGGGCTGGTGCAGTGATGAACGCCCCGGCGGAGCAGTCGGAAATCGCCCTCAGCGTGGTGGTGGTGGCCCATGACATGGAGCGCGAGCTGCCTCGCACCTTGCGCTCGCTGGCATGTCCGTACCAACGCAACATACATCCCGACGACTACGAGATCGTGGTGGTGGACAACGGTTCATCCGTCCCGTTGGAAGCGGTCCTCCCTGCGGGTGCCGAGGCTTCGGTGTCTCTGCACCGAATCGAGGGGGCAGCAGTATCGCCAGTGAGGGCCGCCAATCAGGGCATCTCGCTGGCCCGGGGTGCGGTGGTCGGCCTGATCATTGATGGCGCCCGGATGGTTTCCCCGGGTCTACTCGCAGGGGCCCTTCGCGGGGCAGCGGTGGCGCAACGCCCTGTGGTGACGGCGCCCGCTTGGCATCTCGGCCCGGGCGTGTCGGCATTGGCCGAGGGAGCAGGATACGACGAGGCCGCGGAGGACGAACTACTGGAGCAGGCGGGCTGGGAGAGCGACGGCTACGGGCTTTTCTCGATCGCCACTCCAGCAGCCTCATCGGCGCGTGGGCTCTTCGGTGCCATGGGGGAAAGCAGTTCGCTTTTCCTACACCGCCAGACCTGGGATCAGGTGGGGGGCCTTGATGACCGGTTTGCTCTTCCCGGTGGGGGAATGGTGAACCACGACCTCTACCGCCGGGTCTGCGCCCTCGACGACGCCCAACTGGTGGTGCTGCTGGGGGAAGGTACCTTCCACCAGACACACGGCGGGGCGGCTACTTCGGGTCGGCTTACTTCGGAGGAGATGCGGGCCGACTATGAGGCAATTTGCGGCCATCCTCATCGTCCGCCGCTTAACCAGCCCCTGTTCCTGGGGTCGGTGACACGGGCCTACCTTCCCTACATCGCTGCGTCGATCGATGCCGCGCAGCGCGTTGGTCAGGCCGACGCAGGGCCTTGATGTATCCGTGCGGGTACACCGATGGCAGTGGTGCGGGCGGGAACATCGGTGAGCACAACGGCGTTGGCGCCGATGCTGGCACCTTTCCCAACTTGAACGGCACCGAGGACCTTGGCCCCGGTCCCGATGTCCACGTTGGCGCTGATGCTGGGTCCCTCGAAATCCCCATCGCGTAGTCCAATCGTTACAAATGGAGCGATACGAACGTTGGGACCGATGGAGGTAATTCCGTCAATCACCACCTGTCCATGCAGGAGGTACAGCCCGGGTGCGATGACTACGGGATCCCCGATGCAAACCTGGGCACTTGTCATGGCCAACCAATGGGCCACCCGAGGTAGAAACGGCACTCGCAGCGACTGCATTCGAGCCTTTGCGCGGTAGCAGACCTGGGCAAAGAACGCGTCACTCACTAGGAGAAGGCGCAGGCATTGGGTTGCCGCATGGCGCCGAGAACGAAATTGGCTGCCCTCTCCTCGGTAGGCCATGGTGCACCTAGCGTCGGCAATGACGGCCGCACAGAACTGGGGATGCAGGGAGCGACGGTCTCTCCAAAAATCGGGCGGTGCTACCGCGCTGTCGCTTTGATTCACATGAAGAGGGTCGGCGGGAGTTGGGTTCATGGGTCTTTGACCAGTGGGACGACGCCCGACATGTTCGCGACCTTTACCCTAGTGGTGCCCGAGGGCCGGGCCGAGGTTCGATTCGCCGGATCAATCGTCATCGTTCGGCTGGTTGTTAGTAGAGATGTCTCCATCAGATGAAAGCTAGAGGTGGTCTGCGGTGGGCGTTCACGCAGGTCGTTCGCTGGGGTAGGTATCGCATTGGTCGAGGGCCGTTTAGCCTCTCGGCGCATTCCGGTGATGCTGCCCTGGTGGGAGGCGATTAGGCCGTGCTGATCGGTTCCAGCCGGGCTCACCGGGGACACTCGATGGTTGACAGCACTGCCCCTTGATGGGACTGACCAGCCAAGGCTGGGCCCTCAATCCTTTGTTCGGGCGGCCGCGACCGGGCGGGGTTGGGTCCTGGTCTGCCGTCCATGTCTGCGGAGCGCGCCGAGTTGGGAGAATCGGTCTCGAAGGGCGGACCACGCAGGACACATGAGGAACATCGATCGGTATGGGCCCCGTTTAGCCGATCCGGAGCGGTTGGTCGTTTGCGTGCCGGTGGTCCAGGCGCCAATCCGTGACGCCAACTGTCGGGCTATTGTGCTCACTCACTCAGGCCACGCAGGGGCATTCGGCCTGATGGCCGCACCAAGCCTAGAGCTCTTCCGAACGGTCAATCTCGTTCCGTGCAGGCCCGGCCCCGTTGGTGCCGTTGGTCTTTCCGTTGGTGCCGTTGGTCTTTCCGTTGGTCTTTCCGTTGGCCCCGTTGGTGCCGTTGGCCCCGTTGGTCTTGCCGTTGGCCCCGTTGGCCCCGTTGGCCCCGTTGGTGCCGTTGGTCTTGCCGTTGGCCCCGTTGGTGCCGTTGGTCTTGTCGTTGGCCCCGTTGGCCGTCCTGGCCCCCACAGCGACTGTCTCGTACCGGACCCGATCCACCCAGACGGGGGCGCTGTTAGCTGCGGTTGATTTCGCGACAGCTGCGGTGACGGCGCTCGAGGCACTGGCCGCGATGGGCCGGCCGGAGGCCATGCGTGGGGCGTCGGCATCAGGTCGGAAGAGCTTTGGTTCCAGCGCTAGTAAGGCGTAGAGCGCCGGCAGTACAAGTGAGCGTTGGCGGGTGAGGAGGCCGAAGTTGGCCAATGAGGAGAAACTCGCTGAATAGAGAACGAGAAGCGTGATGCAGTAGAGGAGGAAGGGGTCCTGTCGGCAACGCTTCAGTGCGAGGCGGATAGACGAGAATCGGTAAATGACGAGCCAGAGCAGCAGAGCCGACTCGAGGGCTGCCAGCATCTGAAGTCCGCTTCCCGCCTCCCAGAGAAAGGGCCTGAAGAGCACAGTGATGGCACTGCGCGGCAGGAACAATGGATTAGTTATCGAGTTTCCGCCGGTTGAGTACGTGGATCCACCGTAGGAGGTAGCGGCTGTTTGGGTATCAAGTTGCTCTTCGACAGAGTCGAGCGAAAGGCTTTCCAAGCCAATAAACCGTGTTCCAGCGGTGACGGTGAAGACCACCAGAAGGCCGAGGGCCACCATGCCGATTGGTCGAGTGGCGGAGACCTTGTCGCTTTGCTTTCGAATATGCCCCACGAAGTATGGGATAGTTGCGGCCACCGTGGCGAGCGCCAATAGGTGGGGACGGATTAGGAACAGGAGGAGACCGCCTCCAAGGGCAAGTGGGATGGCACGAGTAACGTGGTTCCTGAACACCAAAGAGGTGGCCCAGGCCAGGGCACCGAGACCTAGTTGCATCAGGGCTTCTTTGCCCAGTGCGGCCGGCCAGAACACGATGCTGGGGACGAACAGCATGAATATCAGGGCGAGGCGCTGATTTACATAGGGCACCGAATCGCTGATGGCCCGGTACCAGAAGTACGATCCGAGCACCGCCAGCAATCCAAATAAGAAGAACGCGGCGAGTTGGTCTCTCCCGAAGAGGTAGTAGAGAACGCCGGTCAGAAACCTGAGCAGGTTGCTTCCGCTGAGGGCCATTCCCTCCATAGGGGATGTTGCGCGTTCGCCAGCCCAAAACGCCACGAGTTCACGACCTTCTCGGTCGTAAACGTACGCGTCGCCCGCGTTCCCGTATACGAAAGTGAGGCTGAAGTACCGAGCCGCCGACGCCACGATCTTGAAGATCGTGCCAAGGAGGATTAGTCGGGGCAGCCAGGGCTCATTGGGTCGGAGGCGGCGGCATCGTCGACCAAAGGCAATGGCCAGAACAATCCCGGCCAACGGGAAGAGCACTACTCCCACGTGGTCTTGCCCCATGCCCTGTGTGGCAATGAGCGTGGCAAGGATCAGGCCACCGGCAACGGCGACCCCCGCCGTGGCGCTCGGTTCAAGCCCAGCCCCGATCGGCACGGGACTTTCGTCCCGGCGCTCATTCGCTGCGGCGAGGTCCTCGGGCGTCGAAACGATAGAAAACAGGGGCAGGAGGCCGTTGGTGCTGTGGCCGTTGGTGCTGTGGCCGTTGGTGCTGTGGCCGTTGGTGCTGTGGCCGTTGGTGCTGTGGCCGTTGGTGTCGTGGCCGTTGGTGTCGT
>CAMDIH010000006.1 GCA_945898515.1 Candidatus Neomicrothrix parvicella RN1
CCACCGAAGCCCCCCTCGACGGTCGGCGGCAGCGCCGGGATCGCAATCGGGACGCCGTGGTAGATGCGCTGTTGGACCTCTACCGGGCTGGCAACCTTGCCCCCCGTGCCGAGGAGATCGCCGAGAGCGCCGGTATCTCCGCTCGGTCGCTGTTCCGGTACTTCGATGACGCCGATGCGCTCGTGCGAGAGGCGATAGATCGACAGCAGGAACGTTTGGCCCCGCTCTTTGCCCTCACCGTGAGGCCAGAGCAACCGCTGGCGTGGCGGGTGAACCGTTTCGTTGCCGAACGCGCGGAACTACTTGATGCCATGGGTCCCGTGGGCGAACTCGCCCGGTCCCTTTCCCCCAAACAGCCGCGAGTGGCCAGTGAACTGGGTCGCATCCGGGCGGTACTGCGAGGTCAACTGGCGGAGGTCTTCGGGCCAGAGTTACGGCAACTCCCCGCCGCCGAACGCGGCGATGTCCTAGCCGGGCTTGACGTGGCTTGTTCCTGGGAGGCGCGCTACTTATTGCGCAAGGATCAGCGCATGAGCAGCGCTGCCGCCCGCCGCGTGACCACTCGTGTCATTCTGGGCCTCCTGGCCGGGCCCGCCTGATGCGGGCATCGCAGCGCCGCCAGCGCGTGATCGAGGTATCGGCAGAGCGAGCCTGGGAGGTCGTGGGGCAAGCAGCTCTGCTGCATCTCTGGTTCCCCGGCATCACCTCTTGTGTTGTCGAAGGCGATACCCGCACCATCGTGCTGGGGAGCGGTGTGAGCCTGTCTGAAACCATCCTCACCAACGATCCGCTGCAACGCCGATTCCAGTACCGCATCTCCGGGGGGCTGTTCGCAGAGCATCTCGGCACGATCGATGTGATCGCGCTCGAAGAGCATCGCTGCCTGGCCGTCTACAGCAGTGACGCCGATCCCGGGGTCATGGCCATCGTGCTCGGCGGTGCCACCGGCGGCGCCCTGGAAGAACTCGCTCGCCAACTTGAGACCGGTGTCGGACCGGCAATCGACGCTCTCACCACCACGGAGACCTAATGGGCCGCAAGATCCTCTTCATCACCACCGATCAGCAGCGCTACGACACGTTGCGGTGCAACGGCGGCGAGTTGAGCCGCACGCCGGTAGTAGACAGCCTCGCCGCGCAGGGAGTGCGTTACGAGCGTGCGGTGCCGCAGTCGGTAGTGTGCATGCCATCGCGCTGCACGATGCTGACCGGTCAGTATCCGACTACCCACGGCGTGTGGATGAACGGCGTGGCGCTGCCCGTCGATGCTCCCTCGGTGGCCGCGGTGCTCCACCAAGCCGGCTACCGCACGGCACTGGTGGGCAAACCGCACTTCGAACCGTTCCTAGACCCCTTCAACCGGTTCACCGAGAATCGAGTGGCCGCCACCGGTCTTCCCACGGCGCAGTCGCTTCAGGCAGACGGCGGGATGGGTCCGCACCGGGGCTTCGATCATCTCGAGTTTGCCGGCCACTCGCCGGTGGGGTCGCTCCATTACGGCCGGTGGATGGTTGAAAACCATTTCGATGCCCTGGGTGGTTTCTACGCCGTGCTCGACAAGGACCTAGAGGTGAACGCCGATGGTGGGGGCGATACGGGAGCGCCACAGGTGCAAGTCAACCCCGTGGCCCGTGAGTGGTATCACACCGATTGGGTGGCCGACCGCACGATCGCGTGGCTCAACGGGTTGGATGCCGATGACGACTGGTTCTGCTGGATGAGTTTCCCGGACCCGCATCATCCGTGGGATCCGCCCGCCTCCGAACTCGGGCGAGTGGATTGGCGCGACGTGCCCCTGCCGGCGGGTTATGTGGAGGACCCCGCCGAACGCGAGAGGATTCTCGACGATAAACCCCGCCATTGGCGCCTCTGGTACGACGGTAAGTTGGTGTCGAACTATGAGGCCCCTACCCGGTGGGTGCCGGCCACGATGACCGCCGATCAGGTGCGGGAAGTGAACGCCGTGAACGCGGTGGAGGTGGAACTCATCGACGAAGCCATCGGTCGGGTACTGGCGGCGGCGGCGGCCAAGGGGTGGGCCGATGATCTCGACGTGGTGTTCACTACCGATCATGGCGAATTGCAAGGCGACTTTGGTCTGCTGTTCAAGGGTCCGTACCACGTCGATGGCCTGATGCGACTGCCGTTGATCTGGCGGCCGGCGCCCGGTGCCGGGATAGAGGCCGCCACGGTCACGGCCCCGGTGGGCTTAGTGGATCTCGCCCCCACGTTCTGCGCCATTGCCGGCGTCGACGCTCAGCCCTGGATGGAGGGCCACGCGTTGCCGCATCACGATGCTGACGCCAGCGCCCGCGGGTTCGAGCGAGTCTTGACCGAATGGGAGAGTGAACTCTTCGGCGTGGCGGTGTATCTGCGCACGATCACCCGGGATGGCTGGGTGTGCACCACCTACCGGCCCGGCACCGTCCACGATGGGAGCGAAGGAGAGTTGTACGACCTCTCCGAAGATCCGCTTCAGCAGGTCAATCGGTGGGACGACGCCGCCGTGAGGTCGATACGCGATGATTTGGTGGCCGATCTGGTGGATCACCTCCCGACCCCCCGGGTACCCCGACTGCCCGTCGATGCCCCCGTATGACCACCCCGGTAGCGGGCGGGGCGTATTGGGATAGCCCGTGGCCGGCGGAAGACGGGGGAGCCCGGCGGCAACAGGTTCCCGTTGGGCATCGCGGCCTGGGGATGGCCAACGGCGCCACATTGGTGGTGACGCACCGGGAGTCGCCTGGCACCACGATGGTGGTACTGCGCGACCCCGGCGAGGTGTACGTGCTGCGCCATGGCTTCGGCCCCGAGGTGGAGTGCTGGGTGGAGCAGATCGATCCGATCAGCCTCGCCGTCGTGCGGCGGAGCCCCACGCTGGCGGCCGGACCGATGTGGCCGGGCGGGCTGGCCTGTCATGCCGACGGATCTCTCCATGTTGTATTCGGTAACCACGCCCACCGTTTGGCCGCCGATCTCACCGTGCTGGTATCGGTGACCCTGCCGCGTGACCGCCCGTACAACTCATTCGTGGTGCTCCCCGACGGCAATCTGGTGACCAAGGACTTCGCCGGACAACGTCCGGGCCAGCCGGTGACCCCCCGGGCGCCCGCCGAGGTGCTCGTCCTCCATCCCGAGACGCTAGAGATCCTCAGCCGTCTGATCCTGCCCGAGCCCTCCATCGCCCGTCTCTCCGCCGACGGCTGCGACGTGTACGCGGTGGGCGACACCAGCCTGCTGCGAGCGCGCTGGGACGGCAGGGCGTTGGTGCTCGACAAGGATTTTGTGGCGCCCTACCGCACCCTCGGGGGTCAGTCGTACGGGTGGGATGCGGTGATCGCAGCCGGGGCGGCGTGGTTCCTCGACAACGGCGAGGGCACCGAGTGCTACAACGGCTCCTTCACCGGCGGGGGCGTGGCCACCGCCCCCCTCCACATCGTGCGAGTGGACCTCGCCACCGGCGCCGTCACCCTCACCGAGGTGTGCGGGCTCCCCGGCGGTTTGATTGCTAATCCGCCGCTGGTGGACGAGGACCGTCGGATTGTGGTGGGTTTCGACAGCAGCAACGGCGTGCTGGCCGCCTTCGACCTTGCTGCCGATGGGACGCTCCAACCTCGTTGGTCCCGTCCGCAGAACCATGCCGCCCATCTGTTGCTGTTCCCTGATACCGGGGAACTCGTGAGCGCCCATCACGATGGTGAGCGCATGGTCGAAGAGGTAGTGGTGCTCGACATTTCCACTGGTTTCGAGTTGGCTCGCGCCGCATCAGGGGGGCCGTTGCAGTCCGTGGTGTTTCCGGCGGCGGGTTTCGCGGGCGACGCCTACCTCACCTCGTTTTCCACCCTCACCCGGATTCATGGTGAGCCGGTTAGGTGATGGCCCGAGTGTCCATGTCGCTGGACATCTGCGGCAGAGTTTTTTCAGGTACGGCGTCGATCGGGGTTCGCACCTCGGCCACCGTGGGGCCGATCTGGGCGGCGAGCGGCCGCAGGGCCTCGAGGTCGAAGCCGTAGAGATCGGCGGCATTGGTGGAGAGCATCATCTGCACCTCGGCGGGATCGACGTTGCTAAAGCGGGCCCGCAGGTGCTCGCGGGTATGGGGATGGGTGCCTTCGTCATGGGGGTAGTCGCTGCCCCACATGAAGCGGTCGAGACCAATGGTGTGTCGTGCGGCCACGTCGGCGGCTCCGGGTGCGCTCACCCCCATCCACACGTTTTGCCGGAAGTAATCCGTGGCCAGTTTGGGCAGGGTGCCGCCCTCAGTGAAGCGGATTTCCCCGGCGGCCCCCGTTTGGCCGATGCCGGCCATCACCGTATCGAGTTGATTCAGTAGCGGCGGCACCCACGCACATCCGGCTTCGGTCATCACGAAGCGGAGCCGGGGGAACCGCTCGAACACCCCGGAGAGGGTGAGCTGCACGAAGGGACGTTGGGTGTAGAAGATCACTTCGTTGATGTAGAGCAGCATCGAGGTGGGGTAGGGCCCGTAGTCGGGGTTGCCGGTGCCGCTGTGCACGTTCACCGGGATTTCCAGGTCTTCACACACCGCCCACAGCGGGTCGTAGATGGGATCGTAGAGCGGCTTCACCCACGTCACATCGGGGGCGATGTTCGGGAGGAGAATCCCGCCGCGTAGTCCGTGATCTTTGATCCAGTGCACGTCTTGGATGGCGTCGTCGATGTTGTTGAGAAAGATCTGCCCCACCCCAGCGCGTCGGGCGGGGAACTCGTTGCACCAATCCACCAGCCAGCGGTTGTGGGCCTGCGCTCCAGCCCGGCGATGGGCGTACTCCGCGTCGGTGGGTGGTTTGGCGAAGAGCACAAAACTGGGGAAGAAGGGGGGCACCGTGTTCGGGAAGACAACCTCGGCCGCGATGCCGTCGGCCTCCTGTTGCGAGTTGCGCATGTCGTTGTCCCAGTTACGCAGACGTCGATTATCGCCGAGGTCCCGGTACGGGTTCCGGTACTTTTCCCGCCAGGCGTCGAAGTCGTCGAGGAACTGCGGATCTAGGTAGCCGCGGTAGGCGGCGTGGGAGCCGCCGGCATGACAGTCGGCCGAGATGATGGTGTAGCGGTGGTCGGCCTCGATGGCAGTGCTCATGCGGTTCCCTTCCCCTTGGTGTCCCCAACCTAAGCCGTCCACGGTGGCCGGGGTTCCCCGAACCCCCGGCTCGTAGGCGAGTGCCTCGGGATGCAAGGGTGGAAGGGTGGTTGACGAATCGGATCTGAACGAACGACTACGGGCGGTCACCGAGTTGCTGGAGGCGGTCTGTGCCGACCGTTCGCTGCTCGACGGCCTGGAACCCGAGGAGCGGATCCGTCTTCTGAACGCGGCGGCCAACACCTTTGCTCCCGATGCCGATGCCCGCCGTCAGCAGACAAAATCCCGCCGTCGCCAAGAAAAAGCTGACCGAGTGGCCCGTGATGAAGATGTGCTCACCGATACCGGTATTCGTCGACTGCGCTCTCGGCCCGTGTTCGTCACCCCGAACGTGTTCGTACCCGAAGGCGTTGACACCGCCACCGTGGAAGATGAAGTCATCGCCCGAGCGGGTGAGGAACGGCGGGTTGCGGAGCAGCATTGCTACATATGCAAGCGAAAGTATGGGGAGGTTCATTCCTTCTACGACCAACTCTGTGGTGAGTGTGCTGAGTTCAACTTCGCCAAACGCACCGAGACGGCCGACCTCAGCGGTCGAGTGGCGCTGCTCACCGGGGGGCGAGTGAAGATCGGCTATCAAGCCGGCATCAAATTGTTGCGAGCAGGGGCGTTCCTCATCGTGACCACTCGCTTCCCGCAAGACGCGGCCCGGCGGTACAGCGAGGAAGCCGATTTCGCGCAATGGAGCGATCGCCTGGAGGTCTACGGGCTGGATTTGCGACACACTCCGAGCGTTGAAGTGTTCTGCCACCATCTGGCCACCACTCAGGAGCGCCTGGACTACATCGTGAATAACGCCTGTCAGACCGTCCGGCGGCCACCGGGGTTCTATGAACACATGATGGAGCGAGAGAACGCGACCAACGGGCATCTTTCAGCAGCGGCGCGCCGGGTGCTCGGCGGAGTGGATGGTGTGCGCACCCCTGAAGTGCTCGGTGACCCCGCCCCCAGCAGCGCGGAACGTTCCCAACTCGTGCTGCTCCCTGAGGATGCCGAGACGGGTTCGCATCTCTTCCCCGTGGGTCGGCTCGATCAGGACCTCCAGCAGGTGGACCTACGGGGTCGGAACTCGTGGCGACTCACCTTGGCCGAAGTGTCCACGGTGGAACTGCTCGAGACACAACTGGTGAATGCGGTGGCGCCGTTTGTACTCAACGCTCGCTTGAAGCCACTGATGCTCCGCACCCCGGGGAACGACAAGCACATCGTGAATGTGAGCGCAGTGGAGGGGCAGTTCTACCGGCGCTTTAAGACCACCCGACACCCGCACACGAACATGGCCAAGGCCGCCCTGAACATGATGACGCGCACCTCGGCGGCCGATTACCAGGCCGATGGCATTCACATGAACAGCGTCGATACCGGATGGGTGAGTGACGAGGACCCGGTGGCGATCGCCGAGGCCAAGCGCGCCGAGCATCGCTTCCATCCTCCACTCGACATCGTGGACGGGGCCGCCCGGATCGTGGATCCGATCATCACTGGTGCCAACACGGGCGTTCACCGTTGGGGCCAGTTCCTCAAGGACTACACGCCCACCGACTGGTAACCACCGTCTGGGGCCAGGGGGAGTTCCATGTGAAACCGGCGGTCTACTTCCGCCAAGATAGGGAGATGGTCTTGCTCGAACCTGTTGCTGCCACCAATGCCGAAGTGTCCGCCGTGGATCACCAACACATTTTCCACTCGTGGTCCGCCCAGCACCTCATCAACCCCATGCCTCTGGCTGGCGGTGATGGCTGTGAGTTCTGGGATCACGAGGGCAATCGCTGGCTCGACTTCTCCTCGCAACTCGTGAACCTGAACCTCGGGCACCAGCATCCGAAGGTCATCGCGGCGATCGTGGAGCAAGCCCAACGGCTCTGTACCGTGGCGCCGACTTTCGCCAACCAGACCCGCAACGAAGCGGCCCGGCTGATTGCCTCCCACGCCCCCGAGGGCCTCGATCGAGTGTTCTTTACCAACGGTGGGGCCGAGGCCAACGAGAACGCCATCCGGATGGCGCGAACTCACACCGCTCGCCCCAAAGTGCTGGCCGCCTACCGCAGTTACCACGGCGGCACTGCGGCCACTATGGCCCTCACCGGTGAGCCGCGGCGTTGGGGCTCCGAGCCGTCGATCCCCGGGGTCGTTCATTTCCACGGCCCCTACCCGTACCGGTCCTCCTTTGCCGCCACGACCGATCAGGAGGAGGCCGACCGGGCCATCGCCCACCTCGCTGAAGTGATCCAGTTTGAAGGGTCCGAGTTGGTGGCGGCGATCATCCTCGAGCCGATCGTGGGTACCAACGGGGTGTTGATCCCCCCGGCCGACTATCTACCGCGGGTGCGGGAACTGTGCGATGCCCACGGCATCCTGCTGATTCTCGACGAGGTGATGGTGGGCTTTGGTCGTACCGGCGCCTGGTTCGCCGCCGACCATTGGAAGGTAACCGCCGACCTGATCTGCTTCGCCAAGGGCGTGAACTCGGGGTATGTGCCCCTCGGTGGAGTGATCATGACCAACGCCATCGCCGAAACCTTCGCCACGCGCGCCTACCAGGGTGGTCTCACCTACTCGGGGCACCCGCTGGCGTGTGCGGCGGCGGTGGGGGCCATCACGGCCATGGAGGATGACCAGATCGTGGCCCACGCCGCCCACATCGGCGACGACGTGCTCGGCCCCGGTTTGGCCGAAGTGGCCAAGCGGCATCCCTCGGTCGGCGAGGTGCGGGGCCGGGGTTGCTTCTTCGCCGTCGAGTTGGTGAAGGATCCCGATACCCGTGAAGGGCTCGTGCCGTTCAACGCATCGGGCGCGGCGGCCAAGCCGATGGTGGAGGTGGTCAACGCCTGCAAGAGTGCCGGCCTCTGGCCCATCGCTCACTTCAACCGCCTGCACATGGCCCCGCCGCTCATCGTGAGCGAGGAGGAAGTGGCCCGGGCGCTGGCCATTCTCGACGACGCGCTAGCGGTAGCCGATGGTTTTACAACCTGAGATGTCGGTTGTCCTGTTCGACCTCGACGGCACGCTCACCGATCCCAAAGAGGGCATCACCAAGTCGGTGCAGCACGCGCTGCGCGCCATCGGCCAGCCCGCCGATGACCTCGACGCCCTCACAGGATTTATCGGTCCACCGCTGAGAGAATCGTTCCGGGAGATAGCCGGCCTCACCGCTGGCGAAGCCGAGGCGGCCATCGATGCCTATCGGGAGTACTTCGGAGCACAAGGACTGTACGAGAACTTCGCCTACGACGGCATCGCAGAGGTGCTGGCCGAACTTGCCGCTGAAGGTAGACGTCTGGCGGTGGCCACCTCCAAACCGGGGGTATTCGCCGAACCCATTCTCGACCGATTTGGCTTACGGGGCTGGTTCGAAGTGGTGGCCGGGTCTGAACTCGATGGCACCCGCACCCGCAAGAGCGAGGTCATCGCCTACGCCCTGGACCTCCTGGGCTGCGAGGCCAGTCGTACGTGCGTGATGATCGGCGACCGCCACCACGACATCGCGGGGGCGCATCAAGCCGGCGTTTCCTCGATCGGGGTGCTGTGGGGTTACGGCGGTATCGAAGAAATGATCCTGGCCGAACCGGACCGGCTCGCCGGCACGGTGGATGAGTTGCCAAACCTGGTGGCCGACCTCGCTCGCCGCTAGG
Organism: Candidatus Neomicrothrix parvicella RN1; assembly: GCA_945898515.1. Classification (GTDB taxonomy): domain Bacteria; phylum Actinomycetota; class Acidimicrobiia; order Acidimicrobiales; family VFJN01; genus VFJN01. The sequence continues at coordinate 8,793 of CAMDIH010000006.1, forward strand.
CGGCGCTCTTTTCGAGGATGTGCACGCCACAGGCCGAACCGAGGCCGATGACATGGGCCAAGCCCACTCGGGCCCCCTGGATCTGGCGGTCGCCGGCTTCGCCCCGGAGGTGATGGCACACCTCCCAGATGTTGGCGATGCCGGTGGCGGCGATCGGATGGCCCTTGGACTGCAGGCCACCGGAGACATTCACCGGCATGGTGCCATCTCGCCACGGGGCACCGCTGTTGAAGAAGTCCACCGCTCCGCCCTGCTCGCAGAGTTGGAGGTTGTCGTAGTGGACGAGTTCTGCGGTGGCGAAGCAATCGTGTAGTTCCACCAGGTCGAGGTCGGCTGGACCCACACCGGCTTGCTCGTAGGCCTGGGTGGAGGCCATGCGGGTGAGCGTGTTCACGTCGGGGAGGACCTGGCAACTCTCCGACCACGGATCGCTGGTGAGGACCGAGGCCGAGACTTTCACCGCCCGCCGTTGCTGTTCCAGCGAGAGGGTCTTGAGCTTCGCGCCGGAGATGACCACCGCGGCGGCGCCACCGTCGCAGTTGGCCGAGCACATCGGCCGGGTGTTGGGGTAGGCGATCATCATGTCGCCCATGATCTGCTCGAGGCTCATCTTCTTGGTGTAGGCGGCCAGCGGGTTCAGCGTGGAGTGGCTGTGGTTCTTCTCGCTGATCTTGGCGAAGAGTTCAAAGCTTGTCCCGCCGTATTTGTGACCGTATTCCATGCCGATTTGGGCAAAGGTGCCCGGCATGTTGTTGGTGCCGATGCGGCCATCGGTATTGGTGACCGCTCCGTACCGGCCGGAAGGCTCGTACACGTTCTTGTCGCTCTTGGCTGTGCCGCCCGCGCCCAGCAGACCGGCACCAGCGAGTTTCTCCACCCCCACGGCGAGGCCCATGTCGCACTCCCCGGCCTTGATCGCCATGATTGCCGTGCGCAAGGCGGTGGCCCCGGTGGCGCAGGCGTTGGACACGTTGTACACAGGGATGCCGGTTTGGCCGATCTGCTTTTGGAGTTGTTGACCCAATCCGCCGCCGCCGATCAGGTTGCCCGCTGCCAGCACGCCCATGTCGGCCATCGTCACCCCACCGTCGGCCAGGGCCGCCATGGCCGCCTGGGCGGCCAGGTCGACCGTGTCCAGATCAGGGTGCTTGCCGAATTTGGTCATGTTGATTCCGAGGATCCAAATGTCGTCACTCATGGTCATGCCTCCAGGGGTGCAAAGCCGAAGCCGATGGCCTCGGTGCCGTCATCATCGGTTCCCACCACATAGGTGGTCAGTTTCACCTTCATGCCCAGCGCCACATGGTCGGGGTCGGGGTCGACGCCGATCACGTTGCCGCGCACGCTCGTGCCGTCGCAGTCCACCACTCCGGCCACGAAGGGCACCGGCACGCCCGGGGCGGCGAACGCCACGATGGTGAACGCTTTCAACTCCCCGGTGGTGGCCACGGGGGTATCAGCGAAGGTGGTGGCGAAGCAGGAAGCACAGGCGTTGCGGCGGTCGAAGAACCGCGCCCCACAGCCGGTGCACTCCCGAGCGATCAGATGAGGATCGTCCCCCAGTACCAGATAATCGACGATCGGAACGGCTGTGGCCATGGGCCCCCCTTGTGCGTGCAACGTCTCCGTCCCCATCGTTAGCAGGTTGGCGGCGACACCGTCGAAGCCACTCAATCACCCTGGGGCGCGGAGGGAATAATGCCGTCTTGGATTAGCCGTGCCGTGATCGCCTCTGCCAAATGGGCCGAGAAGGTCCCGGTGATGTGATTCGAGTCGCGTTTCACGATGAGGCCGTCTATCACCGGCTCGCAGGTGGGAAGTTGCGGGCACACCAGTTGGTCGAAGTCGAGGGAGAACACATCAACGCCGTTGGCTCGAGCGCGATAGAAGGTTTCGATCGGCGTGGGCGTGGCGTTGGCCTGATAACGGCAGGCTGCGCTGTTGCGGGCACTGGACAGGCAGAGCAGGGGGTCGTTGTCCTTGCTGGCGATCGGGATCGGCTCGATGATGACGACCTGACGGCCATCGGCCACGAGCCGGTCGATCGTGCGGCCCGCCGCCGCCTCCAGCGAAGCCTCGAAGGCGGAGGTGCCGCTAACCATGCGGCCCTCGGGGGTGAAGAGGTCGGCCGGGTTGGAGGGGTCGTCCATCGGGCGTTGCGCCAGCACGATCACATCGGGATCGAGGTCACCGATGAGTTGTTCGTACCAGAATTCTTTCGCCACGCGACACGCCTCACCACTGGTGAGATAGAAGACATCGGGCGGCCAAGGGCACAGGGGGGCTACCCCCACCGACAAGGTGAGATCCTGGCGCCGGGCGATTTCGGTGAAGGCGGGGATGTACATCCGGGCGTTGCTGTCGCCCAGCAGCAGTACGTGGGGCCCCGCGCCCTCCACCACGGTGCACCCAGCGGGGTTGTCTCGGCGACAGTCCGGCAAGGGAGGATTGTCGCGTTGGGCGGCGCGCCAGTCGAGGGGAGTGGACCCCGCGGGTTTGCGGGCGAGGATGCTCGGGGCCAGCACGAGACCCCCCACGATGCTGAGGGCTAGGCCCGCGGCGATCACGCCCGAGCGGTGGCGGTCGAGGGTGCGTGACAGCCGCACCGGTTGTTCCAGCAGGTGGAAACTGATGGCGGCCAGTCCGGTGGAGGCAATCACCGCCACCGCAGCCACGGCCAGGGGCTCCAGGGTGAACTCGGTGGTAACCAAGATGATGACCGGCCAATGCCAGAGGTAGGTGCCGTAGGACACGCGCCCGAGATAGACCGCCCCGGGCCGGGCCAACAGGCCCGGAACCAGGCCACCGGGGACGGCACTCATGGCGACGATCAGCAGGCTCGTGACAACAGTGATCGCTACGCCCCGCTCGATCGGCTCCAGGGGGGTGGCGGTGGCCAGGAGCGCGATGGCGACCACCGCGATCACCGCCAGTACCTGGGCCGCTCGGGGTCGTGCAGCGGCCCGCGTCACCAGGCTCGGGGTCAGGGCCAGAAACGCCCCGGCGAGCAGTTCATACGCCCGGGTATCGGTGCCGTAATAGGCCCGGGTGAGGTCGGTCGAAGCCCACTGAAGCGCCAGGGCCATCGAGGCAAGACCGGCCAGGGCGATGATGCCTCGCAGCCACTGGAACTGACGCTGCATCCGACGCGTCAGAGCGTAGAGACCACCGAGCAGTAGCGGCCAGACCAGGTAGAACTGTTCTTCCACCGCCAGCGACCAAAAATGGATCAGGGGGTTGCGATCGATGTCGGCCGCAAAATAGTCGGCGGCTTGATGGATGAAATACCAGTTGGCTACGTAAAGAAACGCCGCCCGGAAGGCGTTGGTGGCCTCGGACACCTCGGCGGCGGTGGCGATAACCGTGAACACCACCGCCGTGGTGATCAGCACCACGAACGAGGCGGGGAGAAGGCGCCGATAGCGGCGGGCGTAAAAACGCCGAAGGCGAATGCCACCGTTGGCCGCGAGGTCTCGAAGAAGCAGTTGGGTGACTAGGTAGCCGGAGAGCACGAAGAAGATGTCCACGCCGATGAAGCCGTGGCGGAAGACGCCCAGGCCGGAGTGGTAGAGCACCACGAGGTACACCGCCACGGCCCGCAGGCCATCGAGGTAGGGCCGGTAGGTTGCCGCGCTGGCTCCGGATACAGCCTCGTGTTCCGTCACGGCCGAGCTACCAGCCTTTGAACTCGGGGGCCCGCCGTTCGCTGAAGGCCTTGATGCCCTCGATCATGTCGGCGGTGGCGGTGACGAGCTCCTGGGCGTAGGCCTCCTCTTCGAAAGCGGTATGGCGTGAGCTTTCATGGCTGCGGTTGATGAGCCACTTCGTCATCGAGATGGCTTTCGTGGGGCCCTGGGCCAAGCGGGTGGCGAGATCGTTCACGGTGGCGGTCAACTCGGAGGCGGGGACCACGCGGTTGGCGATGCCGAACCGTTCGCACTCCGCCGCCGGAAGATCGTCGCCGAGGAACATCAGTTCCTTGGCCCGGTGGGGACCGACCAGGCGGGGGAGGAGGTAGGCCCCGCCGGCGTCGGGAATGATGCCGCGTTTGACGAATACTTCGATGAGGCGGGCGTGGTCGGCCATGACCACGAGATCACAGGCCAGGACCAGGTTGGCCCCGCCCCCCGCCGCCGTGCCATTGACGGCGGCAATCACCGGTTTCTCGCAATCCATGATGGAAATCACCAGGCGCTGCCAACCGTGGCGGATGAGTCGGGAGATGTCGCCGAGGGTGCGGTCGGGAGCCCCGGGAGGGCGAGGCGGCGACGGCGGCTGCGCCCCGCCCAGGCCGGCTCCGGTGCAGAAATGTTTCTCACCGGTGCCGGTGAGGACCACGGCTCGCACCCCGAGGGTGGCCGAGAGTTGGTCGAAGGTCTCGGCGAGTTGGTCGCGCATCTCCGCCGTGAGGGAGTTGCCGGCCTCGGCCCGGTTGATCGTGACGCGTGCAATGCCGTCGTCGATGGTGGTGAGGATTAGTTCGGTCACGGGAACATCATCATCCATGGCCTCCTACGCTACTCATCACGCGCTGGAGCACGATTCCAGCCGCCACCGCCACGTTGAGGGAACTGGCCGAACCGGCCATAGGAATGGCCAGGCTCACATCGGCCAGTTCGGCTAGGGCGGTCGCTAGCCCGGTGCGCTCGCTGCCCAAAAGGATGACCGCTGGCCGAGAGAGAACAACAGCGCCACTCAGCGGGACCTCACCGTGCTCATCGGTGGCGTACACGGTCACCGGCGCCGTCGCCCGCCATTGCTCCAGCCAGTCGATCAGGGCCTGATTGCTGGGCACGGGCACCACCGGTAGGGCAAAGAGCGATCCCACGCTGGCCCGCACCGTCTGGGGGTCGTAGAGGTGGGCGCCGTGTCCGCTGAGGAGTACCCCGGCCGCGCCGAGCGCGTCGCTGGTGCGGATGATCGTGCCGAGGTTGCCGGGATTGCCTGGCCGGTCCAACACCACCACCACCCCGTCGGGGTGGTGGGGAACGGCGGCGAGGTCGGGCGCCGGGATGCGGCCGAGGAGCATCAACTCTGGCGGCTCCTCCCGAGCCGTCAGGCGGGCGAACAGATCGGGGCGGATCTCGATGACCGTGTCCACCTGCGCCAGGCAGGCCTCGGCCCACGGCGAACGGTGGGTCGCCGCCGGCACCAATCCGGCCCGCAGCGGCCACTCGGCGGCCAGGGCCCGGGTGATGGCTTGTACCCCCTCGATGATGAACTCGCCGCGTTGCTCGCGCTTGCGGCGGTTGTGCCGCAGCGCCTCCAGGAGTTGGAACTCAGCGTTCTCCGTGAGGATGCGCGTCATCGGGGCGGAGGCGGCGGGGCGGCGTGGTACGGGGCGAGACAAGAGGAGGCGTGGTGGGTGTTTTGTGCTCCGTTCACGGTTGCTCCAGACGGGTTGCCAGGGTGGCCACCAGATCCACTATGGCGCGCGCACAGGTGGCAAACTGCTCGGCGTCCCCGCCTCCGGGGTCCACCACTTCCTCCCAGTCCTCCATGACGATGCCGGCCAAGCCGAGGCGAACAACTCGATCGGCCAGGGAGGCGGAGTCGTGGGGTAGGTCTCGGGCCAGGCGGCGCAGCGTGCCGGTTCGGTGGGCTACCTCGGGGTGGGTGCGGCGCACCCAATGGACATGTTCGGGGGCCAGGGCGATCACCACGCTCGCCGCCTCGAGGTCGGGGCGCGAGGCCTGCCGACTGCGGTGGGCCGGAGCCGACAGGCCCACGCCGTCGAGGGCGGCCCGGGTGCGCCAGCTCATGGGTTGGCCCTCCACCACCAGGGTGCCGGCCGTGGTCACCGACCAGGCCGGAAGGTGGGCCTGCAGGGCCGCCCCGGCCATGACCGAGCGGGCGGCGTTACCCGTGCACAGGAACACCACGCGGCCGGTCACGGAATCCGGATCCTTGCCCGGACAGCCCGATGGTCTGATCCCAGGTCGGCCGACACGTCGCTCCACACCTCCCTTACCGCGTCGCTGCACAACACATGGTCGATGCGGCTGATGGGGCGATGGGCGGGCCAGGTCTTGCCCGACCCGATGCGGGTCCAGCCGGCAGGGGCAATGGCGCTGAGGCACCAGCCCCACATGTTCATGTCGCCGAGGAGGACCGCCGCCTGATCAGGGGCGGGGAGGCTTCGTCGCAACGGTCCGGCGTGTCGCACCGAACCGAACTCGAGGTGGCTGAAATGGGTACCGATCACGGTGAGGGGAGAGCCGTCCACGTCGAGATCGACCAGCAGTAGTGCCCGGTGGACCTTGTCGAGACGCAGCGGCGGGAGATCGATTTGGCGCTGTCGGAGGATTGGAAAGCGCGAGATCACCGCCACCCCCCATCCGCCTTCGCCCACCCCCACAGCCCCCGGGGGGCCGATGACCTCGGGCAGCGGGTGGAGGGTGGAGCGACCGAGCGACGCCGATGCCGCCGCCGGCCAGCCCAGCATCGCCGCGGTGGCGTCGTGGTGGCTGGGGGCATCATCGGGCGCCCAGGACTCCTGCAGGACGATGACCTCCGCGTCGAGGTTGGCGCAGGCGGCGGGGACATCGAAGGGAACGAGCCCGCCGCGCACCGGCCCTCTCCCCCAGTGGATGTTGAAGGTGGCCAGGGTGACTTCGGTCATCGCGGCGCTCGAGCGGCGGCCCATTCGGCCGCTCGTCGTCCCAGTTTGGTGGACGGGGGGCCCTGGACAAACGGCCAGATCTCCTCGGAGATTCGCCGCCAGTTAGCGGTGGCGTGGAGTTGCCCGAAGATGGCGTAGAGGCCGAGGTTGATGCGTTGAATGATGACGAAGGTGGGCGGCACGTTGGCCGACTTCAGGATGGGTCCGAACTGACTGCTGGCGTCGAAGAACCGGCGGACGGTCTCCGAGGCGTACTCCGCGGTGATGGCCCGCACCTCGTCATGCCGCACGAAGTCGTAGAAGTGCCCGAAGTAGTCCTCCACTTCGGCATCGCTAAAGGCATCCCCGCCTTTCATCAGGCCGATGTCTTCGATGAGGCGCCGGTAGGTGCCGATGTCGTGATCCACGACCATGGCCTTGAGCATCGCCCCGATCAGGTCCACCTCCGAGGGGGTGAAGCGCTTCACGAGGCCGAAGTCCAGGAACGTCACCTGGCCACCCCGCCCGAACAAGTAGTTGCCGGGGTGGGGGTCACCGTTGAAGGCTTGGAGTTGGTAGAGGCTGCCGAACACGAAGCGGAAGATGGTTTCTGCGGCGAGGTCACGTTCGGCCTGGGACCAACCCTCCACCTCCGCGAAGCGCGCCCCTTGGGCCAGTTCGGTGGTCAACACCCGTTCGGTCGAGAACTCCGGGAGCACCGCTGGGATATGAATGAAGGGGTGCCCGGCGTAGAAGCGGGCGAAGAGGGCTTGGTTCTCCGCCTCGAGTCGGTAGTCGAGTTCCTCCAACAGGCGCTCGCGTAGTTCGGCCACCAATGGCTCGGGTTCGAGGCCGGGAAAGAGCATCCGCATCGCCCCGAACACCATTCCGGCGTTATCTAGATCGGCTCGAATCGCCGCACCGACCCCGGGGTACTGGACCTTCACCGCCACGGCCCGACCGTCGTGGGTGATGGCGCGATGTACCTGGCCGATCGACGCTGACGCGATGGGTTGGGGATCCCATGTGGCGAAGATCTCCGCCGGGGCGCGGCCGAGTTCTTCGCGCACTACCTGGGCGGCGAGGGCGGCGCTCATGGGTGGCGCGTTCTGCTGCAGTTCTGCCAGCGCCTGGCGCACCGGGCTAGGCAGGCCGGGGTCCAAATAGCTGGCCATTTGCCCCAACTTCATCATGGCGCCCTTCATCTGGCCGAGGGCTTCGGTGATCGATTCGGCGGTCTGCAGTTCGAACCGCTCGTCGAGTTCCCCTTGCCGCTCCGCCGAAGCGAACGCTCGCCGGGCCCGGTGCAGGGCGTACTGGCGGCCCGCCTGGGCCCCCAGGCCGGCCATCTTCAGGGTGCGGCGGCCGCGGCCGGCGGAGGCGATCGGCCCCGGTTGAGGCCTCATCGCGTGGTGCACCGCCACCAGCGCCGCCGTGCCCGCCAGGATGAGGGCCGCCCGCCGTGCGGTCTTGAAAAAGCTGGGCATGGCCCCCAAGCGTACTGACGCCCCGGTACCGTTCCGGCCGTGAAGAACATCGACGCGATCAACTTGGCTCTGCTCCTGCTGCGCGGCGGGGTGGGAGCGGTGATGTTGGCCCACGGCATCAACCACATCTTCGGGGGCGGGAAGATCGAAGGGACGGGTCGGTGGTTCGCCAGCCTCGGGATGAAACCGGCTCGCCTGCACGCATGGCTGGCCAGCATCACCGAGATCATCGGCGGCATCCTGCTGCTCCTCGGGCTACTCATGCCGCTGGCGGGAGCGGCGGTGGTGGGGGTGATGTTGGTGGCCTGGATCACCAACCACCGCGGGAATGGCTTTTTCATCTTCCGCCCGGGTGAGGGCTGGGAATACGTGATGACCCTCACGCTCACCGGCTTGGCTCTAGGGGTACTGGGAGGCGGGGACTGGTCGCTCGACCACCAACTGGCGATCTTCGATCCACCGGGAGCAGATGGTTTGCTCATCGTGGTCGGGGCGGGCGGCGTCGGGGCTCTGGCGTTGCTGGCGCTGTGCTGGCGCCCGCCGGCCAAGGACCCCCAACCGACCCCCTGATGAGCAGCGTGCGGCGCCGGCTACGGAAACGACGCCGCGATGTGGGACGCGATGGTCCGGGCGCCACGAGGGGCGAGCAGGATTGAGTGGTGGTTGGTGTTTTCCACCAGCATCTCGAGACGGATCGGCCAGGTGGCCCGGAAGGGGTTGATCAGTTCGTCGGGCAGCAGAGGAGGAATCTGGTTGAGTAAACCCCGGGGGGCGCGCAGCAACACCGCCCGCTGGGGGAGGGCGAGGAAGGCCCCGCGTACTTCGGGGTCTGTGAGGAGTTCTCGCCCGTCGAACCCGACGGCCTCGATCGAAATGGAAGACCGCAGATTCGGTTCGGTGCTGCCGATGAGGTCGTGGTCGAGCCAGGCCTTCGTGTCGGCGTTCCAGGCGCCAGGATCGGCCAGGGCGGGGTGCGCCCGCCAGAACGCATCGTGGTCGGCGCGGGTGGCGAAGGTCTGTGCCAGACGGTTCAGGGTGGGGCCGAGCACGCCCTCGAAGAGCGATTCGGGATCGATGTTGCGAGGGAGTCGGAGGGGTACCCCGCCATCCACCAAGATCACCGCCGACCAGCGGTTCGGGTTGACGGTGGCCGCCGTGGTGGCCACGTAGGCCCCCAGCGAATGGCCCGCCAACACCGCCTGTTCGAGGCCCAGGTGATCGAGGATGGCCACGAGGTCGGCGGCGTGCGCTCGCATGCCGAACGGCGCCGGGAGGGTGTTGGACATGCCCCGACCGCGCAGGTCTGGGGCAATCAGTGAGATACTCGGATCGATCATCCGGGCCACCGACTGCCAGGAGCATTGGTTGCCGATGATGCCGTGGGCTGCCACCACCACCCGGGGGCCCTCGCCCCAGCGCCGCACCCCCAGCGACCCGCCCGCCACCGGTACTTCGAAGGTGGAGTGCGGCCCGAGTGCCATGGCCGCAGGGTAGCGCCGCCGTTGGGAGGACCCAGGATAAATGTGACGACCCGTCAGAGAGCGTCGTAACCTCGCCGCATGGCAACCCGCGGAATCGTCGGTGCCGCCGTCTACCTACCTCATCGTCGCCTCGATCGCACCACGATGGCGGCCATCTCCGGTGGCGGGGGAGGTCGCGGTACCCGCACCGTGGCGGGCTACGACGAGGACACCACCACGATGGGAGTGGAAGCCGCCCGCGCCGCGCTGCGGCCCCTGGCCGATGTGAAGGCGCAGGCACTGTGGTTCTCCACCGTGGCCCCGGCCTACGCCGACAAGACAAACGCCACAACCATTCACGCCGCGCTGCGGTTGCCGACCTCAACCGGCGCCTTCGATGTCAACGGGTCGGTGCGCTCGGCCATCGGTGCTCTGCGCGCCGCGCTGGCTGCTCCCGGTCCTCAGGTGGTGGTGAGCGCCGATCTCCGCACGGGGTTGCCGGGTGGTGCCGATGAAGCCACCTTCGGTGATGGTGCAGCCGCACTGGTGATTGCTGATGCCGACACGGCACCGGTGCTGGCGGAGGTCATCGGGTGGGGGTGTGCCACCGAGGAGTTCCTCGACCGTTGGCGCACACCGGGAGAGGACCGCTCCCGTACCTGGGAGGAACGCTTCGGTGAGACGCGCTACCTGCCCCTGGGGGTAGCCGCATGGGAACAAGCGTTGGCCGCCGCTGGGCAGAGATCCGATCAGATCGACCACATCATCATCACGGGAACCTCCACCCGCGCCAATGCCGCCTTGGCCAAGAAGCTCGCCGTGGGGGAGCGCCGCATCGACGACTTAGGGGCCACGGTGGGCAATACCGGCGCCGCCCATCCGGCCTTGCTCCTGACGGCGGCGCTCGAGGCGGCGAGCCCGGGGCAGGTCATTGCCTTGATCGTTCTGGCCGACGGGGCCGATGTGATGCTGGTGCGCACCACCGATGCCATCGCCGCCTGGGCACCGTCTCGGCCGCTGGCCCCGCAGGTGGCCGCCGGGGGGGAGATCGCCTACGGCACATACCTGCGCTGGCGGGGCCTGCTTCCCGTGGAACCCCCGCGGCGTCCCGAGCCGGCTCGCCCGTCGGCCTCGGCGGCGGGTCGCTCGGCCGAGTGGAAGTTTGGTTTCGTGGGCTCGTCGAGCGAGGGTGGTCCCGTGCATCTCCCGCCCCAGCCTGGCGACGAGGTGGCGGTGCCGATGGCCGATGCGAGGGGCACCATCGTGACCTTCACGGTGGATCGCCTGGCGTACTCGCCCAGCCCTCCGGTGGTGTTCGCGGTAGTCGACTTCGATGGCGGTGGGCGCCTACCGGTGGAACTCACCGATGTTGACATCGATCAGGTGCGCGTCGGCGGACGGGTGGAACCCACCTTTCGCAAACTCTTCACCGCTGATGGCATCCACAACTACTTTTGGAAGGCTCGGATGACCTGATGGGCTCGCATGGGATCAAGGATCGCGTCGCCATCGTGGGCATGGGCTGCACCCGCTTCGCTGAGCACTGGGACAAGGGGCTCGATGACCTCTTGCTGGAAGCCACCGGCGAGGCCTTCGCCGACGCGGGGGTACACCAGGACGACGTGGACGCCTACTGGCTGGGCACGGCCCAAGGGGGCATGAGCGGGATGCTGCTCTCGAAGCCGCTGCAACTCGAGGGCAAGCCCGTGAGCCGGGTGGAGAACATGTGTGCCACCGGTTCTGATGCGCTGCGCCAGGCCGCCTACGCCGTGGCCTCGGGTGCCTACGACCTCGCCATGGCGGTGGGCGTGGAGAAAGTGAAGGACTCGGGCTACCAGGGGCTCAACGCCTTCCCGGTGCCCAACGATGGCACCGGCCGCACCCTCACGGCGGCCGCCATGTTTTCGATGGTGCTGCCCGCCTACGCCAGCCGTTACGGGGTGGATGCCCACGAACTGAAGGCGGTGCTGGCTCGCATCGCTTCCAAGAATCACTACAACGGTGCCCGCAATCCGCGGGCACAGTTCCGTCGGGAGATGTCGGTGGAGCAAATCCTGGCCATGCCCGAGGTGGCCGGGGGTCTCTCGGTGTTCGACTGTGCGGGCGTGGCGGACGGGGCGGCGGCGGCGATTGTGTGTCGAGCCGAAGATGCTCATCGTTACACCGACAAGCCGTTGTATGTGAAGGCTCTGTCTTTTGTGGCGGGCAACGGTTCGGGTCTTACCGATCCCGCCTACGACTACACCACCTTCCCCGAGATCGTGGCCTGTGCCCGCGATGCCTACGCCCAGGCTGGCATCACCAACCCCCGAACCGAACTCGCCATGGCCGAGGTGCACGACTGCTTCACCCCCACCGAGTTGGTGCTGATGGAGGACCTCGGCTTTTGCGAACGCGGTACGGCGTGGCAGGAGATCCAGGCGGGCGCCTTCGATCTGACCGGCGACTTGCCGGTGAACCCCGATGGCGGCCTCAAGTCTTTCGGCCATCCGGTGGGGGCGTCGGGCCTGCGCATGATGTTCGAGGCCTGGCTGCAACTGCGCCATCAGGCCCCCGCCGATCGTCAGATCGCCACCACCACCGACCGCCACTTGGCCCTCACCCACAACCTGGGCGGCTACCCCGGGGAGATGGTGAGCTTTGTGTCGATCCTCGGAACCGAACTCGACGGCTAGCGCAGCCCCCTAGGGTCAGCCGGATGCAGTTCCGAGAAGATCGGGTGGACCTACGCTCGGGCGAGGTGGGTGCCATCGAGGTGGAGTGGGGTTGGTCCTCACAGCGGCTCAGTTGGTCGATCACCAATCGCTCCGACGCGCCGGTGGCGGTGGATGCGGTGGCGGTGGTGGGGCGGCTTGAGGGGGTGCGAGAGCCGCTCCGGGTGCTCCGCCACGGGTATCAATCGTGGTCGCCCACCGCCGTAGCCACCTTTCGGGTGGATCAGGATGGATCGCGTGCCACCGGGGTTGGTTCACTTCCGATCGGAATGCACCACGCCGATTGGGTGCCGGCAGAGCCCGACGAGTTGCGCAGTGAGATGGTCACCGCGCTGCGCGACGACACGGGGGCGGTCGTGGTGGCCGGGTTCCTCGGCGGATCCGAACACGACGGCACCTTCCGGGTTCGGGCGGCTCGTGACGGGAGCGAGCACATCGAGTTGTGGATCGAAGCTTTCCTCGGGGGGGCGGTGTTGGGGCCAGGGGAACGGCGCGATCTGCACGAAGTCAGCCTGGCGGTAGGCGAGGGCGAGCCGTCGACTCTGCTCTCGGCGTGGGTCGCCGAGCGCGGGGCGGTGGACTCGGCCCGCACCACCGCGGCCTACCAGGTGGGCTGGTGTTCCTGGTACCACTATTTCCATGCCGTGTCCGAAGCAGACCTGCGTTCCAATCTGGCCCTGGCGGGGGAGTGGCCGTTCGATGTGTTCCAACTCGATGACGGTTTCCAGGCCGCCATCGGCGACTGGCTGGACACCAACGACAAGTTCCCCACCCCCATCGAGGGATTGGCCACCGCGATGGCCGCCGAAGGCCTCACCCCGGGTATCTGGGTGGCGCCGTTCTTGGCCGGTCCGGCATCCGAACTCGCCCGGGCTCACCCGGAGTGGTTGGCGGTGCATCGCCCCAGCGGGCGGCCGCTGGTGGGGATGGTCAATGACCACTGGGGGGGTGCGGTGCACACGCTGGACACCTCGAATCCGGAGGTGCTCGACCATCTCGAGCACCTGGCGCGATCGCTCGTGGAGGCTGGCTACCCGTACCTCAAGCTCGATTTCACCTACGCGCCCTCGATCCCCGGCGGCTACGCCGATCCCAGCCGTACCCCGGCGCAACGGGTGCGGGCGGGCTTCGATGCGCTGCGGCGCGGCGCGGGCGAGAACACCTTTCTCCTGGGATGCGGCGCGCCGCTCGGGGCCACCGTGGGGGTGGTGGACGGTATGCGGATCGGGGCCGACGTGGCGCCGTGGTGGCACCCGCAACCCGAGCAGTATCAGCCCGCTGGCCATCTCGGTGGGGAACCGGCCACCCTCAACGCGTGGCGCAACACGCTCAGCCGCTCCTTCATGCACCGTCAACTATGGCTGAATGACCCGGACTGCCTCATGCTCCGGTCGGCGCGAACCCGGTTGGATCCCAACCAGATGCGGGCCTGGGCCCTAGCGGTGGGGGTGAGTGGCGGTATGGCCTTGGTGTCTGATGACCTCGCCCTGCTCGGTGCCGATGAGCGGGCTCTGCTCGATGAGGTGGTGGCCCTTGGTCGAGAGGTGGATGCCGAGCCCAATCCGGCCCGTTGCCTCGATCTGATGGATGCGGACCCCCCGAGTCGTCTGGTGAGCGCCACCGTTGAACTGGTGGGCGACCCGGCCCGGGGCGTGGCCCACCTGCAGGGCCGACTGGCCTAGCCCAGATCGGGCTGGTCCAACTCACGGGCGGCCAGGTGCCGACGGTCGATCTTCTGCATCGCGGTGAGGGGAAGTTCCGCCACGACCCGGAGCGCCTCAGGCCACTTGTAGCGCGCCAAGGTGGGCTCCAGAAACGACCGCAGGTCCGCCAGGGTGGGGGGTCGTTGAGGGTCGGCGGGTACGACGATGGCTACCCCCTGTTCCCCCATGAGCGCGTCGGGGCGCGGCACCACCACCACCTCGGCCACCTTGGGGTGGTCGGCGAGCACCGCTTCCACCTCGGCGGGGTACACGTTGTAGCCCCCTCGAATGAACATCTCGGTGAGGCGTCCCGCAAGGCGTAGGAAGCCTTTTTCATCGATGAGGCCGAGGTCGCCGGTGCGTAGCCAGCCGTCGCGTAGTGCATGAGCAGTGGCATCGGGGTCCTGCCAGTAGCCCGTCATGGCGGTGGGGGAACGCAGCCACACTTCGCCCACTTCGCCCCCGGCCAGGGTCTTGGTGTCGTCGCGGATGGCGATGCTGATGTCGCCGCGCGCTCGGCCCACTGTGAAGAGGGCTTCGTCGTCGTCGGCGTCGAAGGCGGTGCCGGTGCCACAGCCCCCCGACTCGGTGGAGGAGTACCGGATCGAATAGTCGGCCTGGAACCGGGTTTTGGCCTCTCGCACCAGCGCCGGTGGCGAGGCGGCGCCGCCCACGATCAGATGTTTCACGGCGCGCAGGTCGTAGGCGTCGAGGTCCTCGCGCAGCAAAAGGGCGATCTGGGGTGCTACTCCGCCGATGGCGCTCATGTGGTGGGTGGCGATGCAGGCCAACGCATCGCGGGCGCGCCAGCGCGCCAACAGATGCGTGGTGGTGCCGAGTCGGAGGTACCACGGCAGTTTGGTCATGAAGCCGACGTGGGCAAATTGGGTGCCGGCGAGCATCTGTGCACCGGGGGTGGTGGGGTCGCCCCAGACATCGGCCCCATCAATGCGGGTGATGGCGGCTAGTTGTCGGTTGCCAAATACGGCCCCTTTGGGCGCGCCGGTGGTGCCGGAGGTGAACACCAACGCGACGGGGCGGTCGGGGTCGGGGGGAAGGGCGGGGATGGCATCGGAACGGCGCAGCGCCTCAACCTCGGCGGCGGTGGTGAGGGTGAGAGCCGCCCCCGCCACCGCCGCCACCGCCGCCTGCTCGGGGGGTGCCAAGCGCGGGTTTACCCCCGCGGTGATGGCACCGATCTTGGCGGCGGCGGCGTAGGCGATCACGTAGGCAGAATCCGAGGGTAGGCCGAGCAGCACTACATCGCCCGGGGTGACCCCGGCGGCGGCCATGCCGGCGGCCACCTCCCGGGAACTCGTGTCGAGGTCGGTGTAACTCAGGGTGTGTCCATCGGGATCCACGAAGGCCACCCGGGGTCCGAATCGGGCGGCCGCCTCCCGAACGGTGGCCGCCAGTGTCACCGGATCGTGGGTTCGATGCGCACCCCGGAGGTGAAGACCGACTGGCCTTGGGCGAGGGCCTCGGGGCTCATGGCGAGATGCAGAAACGTATTGCCCATGTCGAGCATCTGGGACCGCGTGAGTTCCCGGGCGGCCCACAGGGAGCGGAGGCTGGCTTGCACGGCGGCGGGGGGCTGGGAGGCGATGGCGGCGGCGATGCGCTGGGCGGCGGGGAGGAGATCAGCGATGGGTACGACCTCGGTGACCAAACCGATCTCCAGCGCCCGTGCCGCGCTGATGCGTTCGTGGTTCCCGAGCAGGGTCATGCGCATCACTTCCCCGAAGGGCATGTGCTGCAGCATGAGGGCCGGCTCGAACACGGCCGGCATGCCGTAGGTCACGTGGGGGTCGAAGAAACTGGCGTGGTCGGCGGCGATGAGGATGTCGGCTTCGCCCAACAGATAGAAGGCGCCGCCACAGGCCATACCGTTGATGGCGGCGATGACCGGCTTCCAGCATTCGTTGCTGCGGGGGCCGAGGCGGCCACCGGGATCGCGATAGGTGAGAGGGTCGAAGGTGTAGGCCACCCCGTCTTCGGCGGGCACTTCGGAACGGTCGATGCCCGTGCAGAAGGCCTTGGTGCCCGCGGCGGTCACCACGATGGCCCGTACGGCGTCGTCCTCCCGCACGTGGGCCCAGGTGGCGGCCATCTCGTCGCACATCGTGGTGGTGAACGCGTTGTGCTGATCAGCCCGGTCGAGGGTGATGGTGGCCACGCCCTCGGCGACCTCGTAGCGGATTGTGGTCAGCGTGGTTGGGTCCATCGCCCGGCGACGCTATCCGCCTCGGCCCGGGGCCGTCAGATGCACCCGGAGTTGACTGGGCGGGGACGGGGGAATGATCGCTCCTGAGTGCGAGCGTTCGGGGGCGGTGTTAGATGCGACCGTCAGCGAGGGCTTGCTGGATCCACGGGATGACCTCGTCGAGCATGTCCTCGAGACTGGTGGTGGCTTCGAAGCCGAGTACGCGCTGGGCCTTCAGGGTGGAGGGAACTCGGCGGTTCACGTCGTGGTCGTAGCCGGGGTCCGACACGGTCCGTAGCGGCTCGCCGGGGCCCTTGATCTTGTGCCAGATGATCTCCGCCAACTCCATCACGGTGGTGGATCGCTCAGTGGAGAGGTTGAAGTCGTCGTTGCGAGCATCGGGGTGCTCCATCGCCGTCACGATGCCTCGGGCAAGGTCTCCCCCGTAGGTGTAATGACGGATTTGGGAGCCGTCGCCCAGGATGTGCAGAGGGTCTTGGCCCTTCAGGATCTTCTGGACGAGGTCGGGCACAACGTGGCTCATAGCCAATTTCACGTTGCCACTGTCCACCTCCACATCGCCCAGCGCCCGGGCCTCACCAATGCCCACGCAGTTGAACGGGCGGACGATGGTGTACGGCAGTTGGTATTGGTCCCAGGCGGCCCGAGCGAAGTACTCCACCGCAAGTTTTTGGAACCCGTAGGAGGAGAGCGGCGGGGCGATCCTGCGCTCGTCGCCTTCGGTTGAGGGCCAGGTATCGGTGGACTCATAGACCATCGACGAGCTCATGTAGGTGACCTTTTGCAGCCGCCCGTCTTTGGCGGCGGCGATGCTGGCATCACAGGAGGCGGCCATGATCCGCTCGTTGTTGGCGAGCAAGTCGTAGGCGTAGGCGTGGAAGTAGGAAATGCCGCCGATCATGGCGGCGCCGGCGATGAAGTGGTCGCAGTCTCGAAGGATGTCAGTCATGAGGGCAACGTCGCGGGCGTCGCCCTCCACGAGGCGGTAGTTGGGGTCGTCGTCGTACGACTTGGCCACCTTGCCGTACTTGGAGTGGTCATCGATGCCGATCACGGAGTAGCCGCGTGAGAGGAGTTCCGCCACGACGTAGCCGCCGATGAAGCCCGATGACCCACTCACCAAAACGTTCATGACAACCTCGGCCCGAAGGAATAGCGATACCACCGCAGGTAGCGGGGCAACCAAGACCAGATCTGGAAGTTGGACTGACCTACCGTGCGGTCTACCCAGATGGTGGGAAGTTCCGCAACCGGCAGACGATATCGCCTGGCCTTGGCCACCAGTTCCACGCCCATCTCGAAGCCCGTGTCGGATTCAACGCCCACCTTCTGCAGGAAGGCACGGTCGTACGCCTTGAAGGAGTTGGTGGCATCGTGCGTCCCCACTCGCGCCAACCAGTAGAGCGAGAGGCCGGCCATTCGCGAGAGCGTTCGTTTGAGGAAGGGTCCGCCTACCTGTTGGCCCCCTTTGGCGTAACGGGAGGCCACCGCAATCACAACACCACGGTCCACGAGATGGGCCAGGGCTTCGATTTGGCGAGGATCGTCGCTGCCGTCGGACATGGTGACCACGATGATGCTGGCTTCGGCCTGGTCGACCCCAAAGCGGATGGCGTGGCCTGGTCCTCTGCCATAGGTGTTGAGTGTCGGGATCACGCGTGGCTCGCGGAGGGCGTATGCCTCCAGATGCGAGCGGGTGGTGTCTTCCTCGTTGTCATAGACGGCCAGGATCTCGCACGGCATGGTGACCGATTCAAAGACCCTGTCCAGAAACGCGTTGATGCTGTCGCCCTCATTGAACACCGGCACGACCACGCTGATGCGGGCGGTCACGGCGACTCCCCGGTGGGGATCACGTTCCAGATGTCGATCACCGGGACCTGAGGGGCGAGCGACCGGTAGAGGTCGTGCGGCGCGCCAACGACCAGGAGGTCGGCCTGTTCGAGCACCCGATCTAGCGGCTCGAGTTGGTCGTCGAGGGTGACGTAGGGATCGGTGCAAAGGACCCGGGCGGCCTTCAGTTGCAACAGGCGTTTGAGCTTGTAGCTCAGGCTCGATCGGATGTCGTCGGACTCCCCCTTGAAGGCCATGCCGAGGAGTCCGACCGTCATGGTGGAAAGGTCGTGGGCCGCCGTGATCTGGTCGACGACATAGTCGGGTAGGCCTTCGTTCACCAGCATGCTGGCATGGCCGAGCATGAAATTGTTCCGATTGAAGGCGGCGAGCTGCATCGTGTCTTTCAACAGACACGGGCCAGCGGCGAACCCTGCCCCGGGGATGTCGGCCGCCCGGGGGTAGTCCTCGCTCATGGCCGCCCGGATCCGTTCGAAATCGGCTCCATAATCGTTGGCGATCATGTACAGCTGGTTGGCGGCGGCGAACTTGATGTAGCGCCAGGTGTTGGTGAACAACTTGGCCAGTTCGGCCTCTTCGACCTCGAGCGGGATCGTCTTGTCGGTGAGCCACCCAAAGAGTTCGCTGGCCCGCCGCACGGCTTCGGGAGTGCGGCCGGACACAATCTGGGGGAGCGAGTGGAGTTCCTCGAGCGCCTTGCCTTCGGCGATACGTTCGGGGCAGAACGACACGTCGATGGCCAGGGAATGCCGGGCCAGCAAGCGCTCCACCAGGGCAGTGACCCCCGGGTAGACGGTGCTGCGCATCACGAGGTGCTGGCCATCACGCAGGTGGTCGATCATGAGCTCGATGGCTTGCACCACCGCAGCGGGATCGGGGTTGAGGTGCTCGTCGACGGGTGTCCCGATGACCACCACCACGTGCTCGACGTCGCTGACCAAGGTGGGGTCGCAGGTCATGGTCAGATTCCCCTTGGCCAGCACGCGTGCCAGCACCTCATCGGCACCCTTCTCCACGAAGGGCATCTGGCCGTTGCCCACGAGGGCCACCGCGTCGGCGTTGATGTCGTAGAGCAACACCGGCAGGCCAGCATCGGCAAAGGCGAGCCCAAGGGGCAGTCCGACATGCCCACATCCGCCCACGATGACTACTCGACCGTTAGCAATCATCGTCGGCCCCCCGCGCTGAGTATCCGTGCAAAGGCCGACGATAGCAACCCTGCCTGATCCCTCCTACACGGCGGGGGTGGGGGCCCGGCCGGGCGGGCACATGGCTGATCGGGCTTCAGGGGTGGGCGGGGTTCGCCCGCGCCACCACGAAGGTTTGCTTGCCGAAGAGCCATTGCGCGGGAGGAAACCGGAGATAGAAGCGAATCAACGGCGCCGAAATGGGGAGCCGCGATTCGGTGGTGTAGGGCAGGAAGCGGACCTTCATCGTCTCGACGCTGAATCCGGTGAGGGTCAGCGCCTCCCGCAGGCTTTTGTCGGTGATGGGCAGTGAGTGGTCGACGAAGTCCCAGTAGGCGGACCCCAGGAGCCGGATGTTGGGCTGCAGCACCAGCAGGCGGCCGCCGGGTCGAAGCACCCGGTGGAGTTCCCGCAGCGTGGCCAGCAATTCGCCGGAGTCTTGGAGGTGCTCGAAGAAGTTGCTGACCCAGGCCACGTCCACGGCATCGGTGAGGTCCTCGGGCAACGCCGTTGATCGGCTGTGGCAGACCCGCACGTCAGGGCCGGCCATCTCGGTGATGGTCGGGTTCAGATCGACGGCGATCTTGGTGCCGCAGCGGATGGTGTTGATGAACTCGCAGTAGCCAGCGGCCAGGTCAAGTACCACGTCGGTCGGTTTCACGAACCGCTGGAAGTGGGCTGCTACGAGCGTTTCCCACAGGACGAGCCGGTCATCGGTGCGGTGTCCGAACCGTGTCGCATAGATGGCTTTGAGCGCTTCGGGGTCGTCGGGAGCATCGCTGGGCGGGACGGAGCCATCCATACCGCTGCACTGTAGGTGATCGTCCTTGTCGCCCCTGGCCCAGCGGGGGAGCATCGGCCTGACAGGATCCCGGTGTGATCAAGATGCGATGGGCGGCGCCGGTGCCGAAGCAGAACCGGCAGTGGGCGGCCCTTCTCGCCGCCATCGCCGCCGCCGATGGGCGGGGGGAGATGTATGTCGCCGAGGACCTCGCCGACGAGTGGGGGTCGGCCTGGTCGCACCCGGCCACCGATGCCGTGTTCGTGGGGGACGGTCCGGATCTGGTGGGGTTCGCCTGGTTGAAAGCGATCCCCGGGGTGGGGGATGCCCACCAGGTGGCCTGTTGGGGAGGCGTAGCGCCCACCCACCGCCGCCAGGGTGTGGGGACGGCGCTGTTGGACTGGTCGGCCTGGCGCGCCCGGGAGATTGCCGCCACCTTCGATGCCGCCTGGCCCACCAATGTGATCATCGAGGTGGGGCAGGCGGAGACTGATCTATGGGCGTTGGTGCGCCGGGCCGGGTTTGATCCACAGCGCCGGTTTCTCGATGTGGCCCGTCCCACGTCGCGGCTCAACGCAAGCGGGCCCGCCGGTCCGGTGGGGCTCGAGTGCGTGGGCTGGAGCCCGGCCCTGGACCACCGGGCACGGTTGGCCCACGCCGAAGCCTTCGCCCACCATTGGGGACGACGACCCCGCAACCGTGACGAATGGGCGCAGTGGTACACCGGCCACCGGTACTTCCGGCCGGATCTCTCGGTGCTCGCCGTAGACCGCACCACCTTGGCGGTGGTGGCGCTGGTACTCACCGCCGCCTACCCGCAGGATTGGGACACCGGCCCGGTAGAGGCGTGGATCACCACGGTGGGCACGGTGCCGGATCGGCGCCGCGAGGGCGTGGCGGGCTGGCTGCTTGATGAGGTGCATCGGCGCCTAGCGGAGTCCTCCACCGGATTCGAGCGCTCGATCCTGGGGGTGGATGAGGGGAACTCCACCGGGGCAGTGGCCCTCTACCGTCGGTTGGGCTACGAGTTGGTGCGGTCGGTCACCACCCTGGCGCGCCCGGTGGGGGATTGACGCAAGGGCTCAGTGAATGTCGAGCATGCGACGGGCGTTCCCGCGCATGATTTTTTCCACGACGGGGTGGGGCAGGCCTTCCATCAGTTTGGTGGCCACCGCCTTGGTGTCCGGCCAGGTGGAATCGGTGTGGGGGTAGTCAGTCTCGAAGGTGATGTTGTCCTCGCCCACCTTGTCGAGGGCATCGATTCCGTGCTGGTCGCGGAAGAAGCACCCGAAGATCTGACGGTAGTAGTAGGTGGACGGGGGCTCGGGAACCAACTCGGCCACACCGCCCCACGCCCGGTGCTGCTCCCATACGGTGTCGGCCCGCTCGAGGATGTAGGGGATCCAGCCGATCTGGCCCTCGCTGTAGGCGAGTTTCACCTCGGGGAACTGCACGAGTTTTCCCGAAAAGAGCCAGTCGGACATGGAGGCCATGGCGTTGCCGAAGGACAAGGTGGCCGCCACCGCCACCGGGGCATCGGCGGAGGTGGCGGGCATCCGCGACGACGAACCGATGTGCATGCAGATGACCGTCTTGGTGTCCTGGCAGGCGGCGATGAACGGGTCCCATTCGCCGGAGTGAATAGACGGGAGGCCGAGGTGGGGCGGCACTTCGCTGAAGCACACGGCGCGCGCACCGCGTGCGGCATTGCGCATCACTTCCTGGGCGGCTAGTTCGGCATCCCACAACGGGATGATGGGCAGCGGAAGTAACTGGCCGTCGGAGTCGCCGCACCATTCCTCCACCATCCAGTCGTTGTAGGCCCGCACGCAGGCCTCGGCGAGGTCTCGGTCCTTGGCTTCGGCAAAGGTCTGGCCGCAGAAGCGGGGAAAACTGGGGAAGCAGAGCGACGCTTCCACGTGGTTCATTTGCATGTCGCGGATCCGGGCCTGGGGGTCGTAGCAACCCGGCCGCATCTCGTCGTAGGTGATGGGCGACATTGTCATGTCGTCGCGGTCGAAGCCCACCGCCGCCACATGGCGTTTGTGGATATAGACGAGGTCCTCGTAGACCCAGCAGTCGGCTGGGGGTCCGTCGGGGTCGAAGGTCTGCTCGTACTGGCCGCCGCCGATGTGC
This sequence comes from Candidatus Neomicrothrix parvicella RN1, assembly GCA_945898515.1. GTDB lineage: Bacteria > Actinomycetota > Acidimicrobiia > Acidimicrobiales > VFJN01 > VFJN01. The sequence goes on from CAMDIH010000006.1 coordinate 30,940, forward strand.
TTCATGTGGCCGATACCGCGACGCTCCACGTGCGGACCCGCTTCCCGGAAGCGCTCCGGCAGCCATCGCTCCCAGAGGTGGGCGGGTTCCACTACATGGTCGTCCACGCTGACGATGGTGGGAAGTTCCCACGCGCTGTCGCTGGATTCGGCCATGGGGTCGGTGATGGTCATGCAGGTGCTCCCGGTGGGCTCGCCAGAATCTGACGGTGTGTCAGACATTGTAGCGGCGCCCTGTAAGGTGCGGTCCATGGTGCTCGACTTGGCCGGTCTAGTAGAGCCGGCCCACACCGCGATCGTGACCTCCGAGGTACAAAACGGGGTGGTGGGAGCCACCTCGGCTCTGCCGAGATTGGCCGAAGCGGCCGCCGTAGAGATGCTCCCGAACCTGGGTCGGCTCCTGCCCGCCGCCCGCGCCGCGGGGGTGCAGGTGGTGCACTGCACGGCGTATCGCCGAGCCGACGGCAAGGGGGCCAACCACAACGCCCGCCTGTTCATGGGGGTGCGCAAAGCGCCGGTGAGCCTGCTGCCGGGCAGCACGGCAGTGGCGGTGGTCCCGGCCCTCGGCCCGGAGCCCGATGACCTCGTGCTCACGCGCACCCATGGCCTCAGTCCGATGGCGGGTACCGATCTGGACCCGGTGCTGCGCAACCTCGGGATTCGCACGATTGTGGTTACAGGGGTGTCGGTGAACGTGGCGATCACCAACCTGGTGATGGATGCCGTCAACCACGGCTACGACGTGGTGCTGCCCCGCGACGCAGTATGCGGTATTCCGGGTCCGTATGCCGATGCGGTCATCGACAACACGCTGGCGTTGCTCGCCGCGGTAACCACCACCGCCGAACTCATGACGATCTGGGCAGGGTAATCAGGGGAACCATGGAGACAGGAGTACGCGGCGACTTACAATGGGGTACAACCGCCAACCTCGTGCGGGCGGCCGCCGAGCGATTTGGCGCTCTGGAGGCGTTGGTTGATGGCGAGCAGCGCTTCTCCTTCACCGAACTCGCCGCCGCCGTGCACGACGCCGGTCGGGCGTTTCTCGCCGCCGGCCTCGAGCCGGGTGACCGGGTGGCGATTTGGTCCCCCAATGTGTGGGAGTGGGTGGTGGCGCTGCTGGGCTTGCAGTCGGCCGGTGGGGTGGTGGTGCCGATCAACACTCGCTACAAGGGGGCCGAAGCCGCTTACGTCCTGCAGCGCAGCCGGGCTCGTCTGCTCATCACCGTCCAGGGTTTCCTGGGCAACGACTACGTCACGATGTTGGCGGACCAGGATCTCCCCGACCTGGAGCGCACGGTGGTGTTGCGCGGGGATGCGCCCGCGGGTACCACGACATGGGCGGCGTTTTTGGCTTCGGGAGCCGCCGTGGATCCCTCGGCACTCGATGAGCGGATGGCATCGCTGGGGCCCGAGAGCGTGGCCGACCTGCTCTTTACCTCCGGCACCACCGGAAACCCGAAGGGGGTGGTGGGCACCCACGGCCAGGTGCTGCGCGGTTTTGCCGACTGGGCGGCGGTGATCGGCCTGCGGTCCAGCGATCGCTATCTGGTGATCAACCCTTTCTTTCACGCCTTCGGGTACAAGGCCGGCATCGTGGCGGCCCTCACGGCGGGGGCCACCTTGGTGCCCCAGGCCGTGTTCGACATCCCGACGGCCATGGCGATGGTGGCCACCCACGGCATCACGATGCTGCCGGGGCCACCGGCGATCTACCAGACGTTCCTGAACCATCCCGACCTGGACCTCTCCCAGATGCAGACCCTGCGCTTGGCCGTTACCGGGGCCGCGGCGGTGCCGGTGGAACTGGTGGAACGAATGAAACAGGAACTTGGCTTCGAGGTGGTGGTGACCGGCTACGGACTCACCGAAGTCTCCGGGATTGCCACGATGTGTCGGCACGACGACGACGCGCTCACCATTTCCACCACCTCGGGCCGGGCCATCCCCGGGGTTGAGGTGCGGGTGGTGGACCCCACCGGCCGCGAGTTGCCCCCGGGCGAGGCCGGTGAGGTTGTGGTGCGTGGGTACAACGTGATGCGGGGCTACTTCGAAGATCCGGTGCAGACCGCTGAAGTCATCGATGCCGATGGTTGGCTCCATACCGGCGATATCGGGGTCATGGACGATCGCGGCTATCTGGCCATCACCGATCGGATCAAAGACATGTTCATCACCGGCGGGTTCAACGTCTACCCGGCCGAAGTGGAGCGCCTGCTCCTGCTGCACCCCGACATCGCGCAGACGGCGGTGATCGGATTGGCCGATGAGCGGATGGGTGAGGTGGGGGTGGCCTTCGTAGTGGCGACGGCGGGCACGAACCCCACCCCCGAGGCGATTATCGCCTGGGCCCGCCAGGAGATGGCCAACTTCAAGGTGCCCCGGCAGGTGCGCATCGTGCCCGATCTGCCGATGAACGCGAGCAACAAGGTGCTCAAGACCGAACTGCGGAGGCAGGCGTAGCCTTTCGTCATGTCCGAGCCAACTCCGCTGCGAAGGGTGGAAGACCACAGCGAAGAGTTGCGGGCCGCCGACGGACGGGTGCCCGGCCTTCGCGGACGCGCCACGCGGCAACGCCTACTGGCCTGCACCCTCGAGATGCTCACCAGTACCTCCTACCGCGACGTGAAGGTCATCGACATCGCCCGCGAAGCCGGCACCTCACCGGCCACCTTCTACCAATACTTTCCCGACGTAGAGGCGGCCACGTTGGTGTTGGCCGAGGAGATGGCGCAGCAAGGCCAACACCTTCGCCTGATCATCACGGAGGGATCATGGCTGGAGGGTGAGGCGATGGCCACGGCGCTGGAATTGGTAGACGCGTTCTTGGTGTTTTGGGACAGCCATCGCTCCGTATTGCGAGTGGTGGACCTCGCCACCGACGAAGGGGATGGTCGGTTCCAGAAGATCCGGGTGCGCCTACTCAACGACATCACCACTGCGCTAGCCGAGGTGGTGCGGCAGGCTCAGAAGGCCGGGCGCATTCCCAAGACGATCGACCCGATGGCGGCGGCGGGGGTCTTGGTGGCCATGCTCGCCCACACCGCCGCCCACCAGTACGGCTTCGAGTTTTGGGGAATCCGTACGGCGAAGTTGCGCCAGTCGATGGCCCGCCAGGTGTCGTGGGGCGTAACCGGGATCATCCCGCCCGACTGATGGAAGCCTCCGCGGGTGGGAAGGCGATAGCGCTGGGCCTTCTGCCGCCCTATCGCCTCGGGGTGGCCAGTGACCCGGCCTGGATGGGGGTGTTTGCGCGGCACGCCGATGAGAGCGGATTCGAGTCGCTGCTGGCCGTGGAGCATGTGGTGGTGCCGGTGGGTCACTCCAGTCGCTACCCCTACAGCGACACCGGGCGCATGCCCTTACCCGACGATTGCGATCTGCCCGATCCGCTTGACCTGCTGGCCTGGTTGGCTGCTCGCACCGAGCGGATTCGGCTGGGTACGGGCATTCTGGTGCTGCCCGAACACCACCCCCTCGCGTTGGCGAAACGCTGCGCCACGATTGATCGCCTCTCGGGGGGGCGGTTCTTTCTGGGTGTTGGGGTGGGCTGGAATCGCGAGGAGGTGGCCGCTTTGGGCATCGACCCAAACGAGCGCGGCACGCGCACCGATGAAGCCATCGATGCCCTCCGGGTGATCTGGCGAGACGACACCCCTGAGTTCGCTGGGCAGCATTTCAACTTCGCGCCGGTGCACAGCCACCCCAAGCCCGCCCAGGCGCGGATTCCGATTTTGGTGGGGGGCCATGCCCCCGCCGCTGCTCGGCGCGCCGGTGAGCGCGGCGACGGGTTCTTCCCCCTCGGCCTGGCTGGCGACCTCCTCGATGAGCGCTGGGCCCAGGTGCAGCAGGCCGCCATCGCAGTCGGCCGCAACCCGGCGTCGGTGTCGCTTACCCTCGGCGGCGTGTTGGGGGATGACACCGCCATCGCGCGGGCGGCGGAGCGGGGTGCCGAACGGGTCGTGCTCAGCCTCCGCACCGATGATCTGAACGCGGCCCGTCACGCCATGGATGCCGCCGTCGCCTACCGCGACACCCTCTAGATTCCTCCGCCGGTAGCCATGAGCGCGGTGGCGGCCAGTGCTAGGACAATCCCCACCCGTTGAATCGCCATGAACCGTTCGCCGAGCACGACTCGCGCCAGCACGATGGTGCTCACCGGATAGAGCGATGACAGCACCGCCACCACGCTCAGGAGGCCCTGGCGCAGGGCGAGCAGATAGCACGCGTTGGCGACAAGGTCGAGGCCTCCGGCGGAGGCGGTGAGCGGCCGCGACGGACCGCGCCGTATCTCGGGATCGATCCGGCCGCTCAGCGCCAGCAGCACCATCACCGAAACAGACGCCATGCGGGCCGCCAAGAGGGGCCAGAGCCCGGCGTTGTCGCCGGTAGCGGCCAGCGCCACAAAGAACAGGCCAAAGCCAACGCCCGCCCCGATCGCCCCGCTGACCCCGCGGCGGAGCGAGGGGGCCAGGGTGCGGTCGCCGCCGGCACAGACCGCCACGATGGCCACCAGGGCGAGGGTCATTCCCACCCCCACCGCCGGTCCGGGCCGGTCGCCGGTGACCAATCCGACCGACGCGGGGATGGCGGCGGCGATCAGGGCCGCCACCGGGGCCACCACGATCATGGGCCCGATCGCCAAGGCCTGGTAGAGCAGACCCACGCCCGCGGCACCGGCGAGGCCGCCGAGGGCGCCGAGCACGAGGTCACTGGTGGTGGCGGTGCCGCTCATGAAGGGCATCACCGCCACAATGAGAAGCAGGCCCACGCCGTGGGACCACAGCAATACGGCGGCCGCCGAGGCACCTTTGGTGGCCATGCCACCGCAGAAGTCGCCCACGCCGTACACGGCGGCGGACAGGAGTGAGAGCAGGACCGCCATGCCTTCTCTCTAGCCGATGAGGGCAGCCCGGTAAGGGTGGGTCTGGTAGACCACGTTCTAGTTTTTGAGCCGTCAAGGAGAGAGGGAGCCGTGGTCGCCTTCGGGATGCAGCTTCCGGTGCAGTCACAAAGCACCCTGTTCGCCCAGCCGTGGGAAGCGACGGCCGGGGTGACCGAAATCGTGCAGGCGGCGCAGGCCTGCGAGGCGGCTGGCTTTGCTTACGTGGCCGTGTGCGATCACGTGGCCATACCGGCCCGAGCGGCCGAGTCGATGAGCACCGAGTGGTGGGACACCATCGCCACGCTCTCCTATCTCGCCGCCGTCACCGAGCGAGTGCGTCTGCTCAGCCACGTGTACGTGCTGCCGTACCGTCATCCCCTCATGGCGGCCAAGGCGTGGGCCACCCTTGATGCGCTCTCAGGTGGGCGAGCCATCCTCGGTGTTGGGGCGGGCCATGTGGAAGGCGAGTTCGCCAGCCTGGGCGTGCCGTTCGCCGAGCGCGGCGCGCTCCTCGACGAATCCATCGACGCTCTCCGGGCGGCCTTCTCAGCCGAGTTTCCCTCCCACCATGGCCATCGTTGGCGCTTCGACGCGGTGGGGCAACGACCCCGGCCGGTGCAGGCCACGCTCCCGATTTGGGTGGGGGGTTCGTCCAAGCCGGCCATGCGTCGGGCCGCCGAACGCGGCGACGGATGGTTGCCCCAGGGGCCACCGGAGGGTGGCATGGAAGCCGGCATCCGCTTCATCCGTGAGCACCGCGCCGCCACTCGGGGCGATGACCCGATCGTGATCGGCGCCCTGTCGGGTCCGCTGGTGGTGGGGGAGCCGGGCTGGGATACGCCCCGTTGCTTCCGTGGCCCGCCGGCCAAGGTCGCTGCCTACCTGCGCACCTACGCTGATCTTGGGGTAGATCAGATCCAGGTGGGCTTCCCCAGTCGTTCGGCCGGGGAACTGTGCGATCAGATCGCCGCCTTTGCGGCCGAGGTCATCCCGCTTGTCAACCAGTAGGAGAACGTGATGCTGCTCGAAGGCAAAGTGGCCATCGTGTCGGGGATCGGTCCGGGCATGGGGCGAGATGTTTCGTTGCAACTCGCCCAACACGGTGCCGACATCGTCTTGGGGGCGCGCCGCACCGAAACGTCCGATGAGGTGGCCGAAGAGATTCGCGCCATGGGCGCCCGGGCCGAGGTCGTGGCCCTGGACATCACCGACCCGGCCATGTGTCTGGCGGCGGTCAACACGGCGGTGGCTACCTTTGGGGGTCTCGACATCCTCGTGAACAACGCCTTCCAGGACGGCAACCGGCGACAGTTCATGGACGCTCCGCTGGAGGAGTGGCGTCTCACGATGGACGTCAACTTCTGGGGCACCCTGCAGATGACCCGGGCGGCGGTACCGGCCATGATCGAGCGAGGGGGTGGTCGGATCGTGATGGTCAACTCCATGTCGGCCCACCGCATCGAAGCCCGCTCCGGGGCCTATGCCGCCTCCAAGGGTGCCTTGGAGACAGCCACCAAAACACTGGCCACCGAACTCGGGGTGCACGGCATCCGGGTGAACGGGATTCACCCGGGGTACATCTGGGGCGATTCGGTGGAGTGGTATTTCAATTACCTGGGCGAGAAGCGAGGGATCACCGGCGAGGAGGTGTACCGCGAGGTGGCGGAGGAGACGAGCCTCAAGTACCTGGCTCACTCGCGGGAGATCGCTGGGTCGGTGGTGTTCTTTGCGTCGGATCTCTCCAAGCCTGTCACCGGCCAGAGCCTTGACGTGAACTGCGGCCACTGGATGACCCCGTGATCAAACTCACGGTTCTGGTGAAGCGCAACCCGGCGTTGTCGGTAGAGGAGTTCCATGAACAGTGGCGCCAACACGGTCGCATGATCGCCGAGGAACCGGTGTTCTGCCGTTACATCAGACGCTATGAGCAGCATCACCGTGCCCTCACCGATTACCGCAACGGTGGCACCTTCGATGGCATGGCCATCCAGTGGTACGACCATTTCTCGGACTTCATGGAGCTCATCAGCACACCGGAATACACCGCCAAAATGCAGCCCGACGAAACCCGCATCCTGGACCCGGATGGCCTGGTCATCCTCTTCACCGAAGAGGCCGAAGTGTTCATCGCCTGATGTCGATGACGCGATGCTGGTGGTGCGGCGAGGATCCGCTGTACGTGGCGTATCACGACGAGCAGTGGGGGGTTCCCGTGGTCGATGAGCGGGAACTGTTCGAGTTGCTCTGCCTGGAGGGCTTCCAGGCCGGTTTGTCCTGGATCACCATCCTGCGCAAGCGGGAAGCTTTTCGCGCTGCGTTCGACGGCTTCCGCATCGCCTCGGTGGCGGCCTACGGCGACACCGAGGTGGCGCGACTGGTGGCCGACGCTGGGATCGTCCGCCACCAGGGCAAGATCGCCGCCACCATCGCCAACGCCCGGGCGGTGGAGGCCATGCACGGGGCGGGCCGCACCCTGACGGAATTGGTATGGAGCCACGCGCCCCCCGTCCGCCCTGCCCCCTTGCGTCGGCGCTCGGAGGTTCCGGCTACCACCCCGGCATCGATGGCCCTGGCCCAGGCCCTGAAGCAGGAGGGCATGCGGTTCGTGGGTCCCACCACGGTGTACGCCTTCATGCAATCCGCCGGGTTGGTGAACGACCATCTGGCCGAGTGCTTCCGCTCCGGTTGACGAGCAGCTAGATCCGAGCGGCCACTTCAGCGGCGCTGGCGAAGGCGGCGGCGAGGCCACCGGGGCCGGCCCCCTGGGCATCGCCGATCACGTGGAGTTCGGGATGATTCGGCGGCGGGGGACCGGCTCGGGGCGTCATTCGCACCACCGTGGTCGCGTCGGTCGGGGCTTCCGTCTCGAGGATCACCCCGGCACTCGCGGCGGCCGCCACGAGGCGGAACCGCCCCGGCAGTCCGAGTTCGGGAGCCAGCACGGGCGCGTCCGGAACAAGGGTGACCGCGAGACCATCGTGTCGTGCTCGCAGCGCCACCGACACGGCGGCCTTGCTGCTGCCGTGGACCGTCACTGGTCCGGCCAGCGGGGTCACCCCATCCAGCCACGGGCGCAACACCGAATCCTGCGGCCATGAGCCGCCGGTGGCCCACACCACTACGTCGGCGTGAATCTCCCCTTCCACCGCCGCGCCGAGTCGGATGGTCACCCCGGCATCTTCGGCCCCGCCGATGAGCCAGGCCAGCAACCCGCCCAGGTCCGGATCGGTCGCTTCGGCCAGGGCCAGGGCACCACCGAGTTGCTCGCTGGCCTCCCACAGTTCCACGGTGTGGCCGCGCTCAGCCAGGCGGCGGGCACATTCGAGTCCCGCCGGGCCGCCACCGGCTACCAGCACCCGACGCGCGGTCACCACTGGCGCAAGGGGCGCGGCGGCTTCGTGTCCGGCCTCGGGATTGACCGAGCACTGCACCGGCGCATTTTGGAAGATGGCGCCGATGCAGCGGTACTGGTAGGTGCAGGGGCGGATGCGATGCCGGTGGCCCGCCGCCAGTTTGGCGGGCAGGTCGGGATCGGCGATGAGGGGGCGGCCCATGGCGATCACGTCGGCGAGGCCGTCGGCCAGGGCCTGCTCGGCGGCTTCGGGGGTAAGGCGGCCCATGGCGATCACCGGCACGCCGAGGTCGTGGCGAACCCGGGCGGCGTCGGCCAGCAGTGCTCCCGGTTCGTGCGGGGTATGACCGTCGGTGATGCCGGTGGCCACCATCGGGTCGCCGTAGGCCGTCACATGGATGGCATCGAGGCCGGCCTCCCGGCCCAGCGCCATCGTGCTGAGGGCATCGTCGATCCGCTGGCCGGGCTCGCGGTGGGCCTCGAAGGTGCCCACCCGGGCCCACAGCGGGAAGGCCGGTCCCACCGCCTGGCGAACGGCCCGGATCACTTCCACGAACAGTTCGCTACGGGCGGCCACCGAGCCCCCCCAGCGGTCGCGGCGCTGGTTGCTATAGGGCGACAGGAACGCATGGAGCAGGTAGCCGTGGCCGGCGTGCAGTTCAATGGCGTCGAAGCCCGCCGTTTTCACGCGCACGGCCGATTCCACGAAACGGGCCACCACCCAGGCCAGGTCGTCGTCGCAGGCCGGTTGTACGCGGTAGGCGGCGGTGGGGGAAGCGAAGGGCGCCATCATCTGGGCCGATTCCTCGGCGGTCACCATCGCCGACAGCGCGTCGGGCGGGTCGGGGTGCTTCTTCGATGGCACGAGAAGGGGTCGGCCCTCGGCGATGTCGAGGAGACTGTTACCACCACCGTGCACGAGTTGCGCCGCCACCACGGCACCGTGGCGGTGAACGTCGCGGGCAAGGCGCGTCAGCCCGGGCAGTTGGGCATCGTCGGAAGCGGCGATCTGGCGCCGGTCGAAGGACGCAGCGGGATAGGCCACGGCCACCGAACCCACGATGACCAGGCCAGTTCCACCGCGTGCCCGTGCTTCGAACCACGCCGCTTGGGCATCGCCGACGGTGCCGTCGGGCTCGCCCAGGTTCACCCCCATGGGGCACATGGCGATGCGATTGCGCAGCGCCAAGGACCCGATCGCTCCGGGGGCGAAGAGGTGGGGGAAGGCGTTCACCAAAGGTCGCCGGTGTAGGTATCGGTGCCCGGGAGGGTGGGGATGAACGGGGCCGACCAAAGCACCTCGGCCACTCCATCGTCATGGAGGAGGCGAGCCGCCGCTTGGCGTTCGTGGTGAGCGGTGGCCGGATCGGTGGTGGTGAAGGACAGGGTGAGCAGGCAGTCTTCCAGGCCCTCTTGGCCCTGCTGGGCTACGGGCGCGTCGGCGGGCAGAGGAATGGGGGTGAAGCCCACGTCGAGTTCGGGGTGGAACCTTGTGTGTAGGTAGGTGCCCAACGATTCGGCGGTTACGCCCCCACCAGGACGCACCAGCGTGGCGGTCATAGCGCAGAAGGGGTGATCCAACGCGAGTTCGGCGGGCACGGAGTTTTCCTCGGCGACGGTGAAGGCGTGGCGGTACATGAGGGTGTGGATGTGATCGCGCTCGGCGAACATCCGACCGTTGGCGTGCAGCCAGTGCACCTGCCGGAGGGCCCAGTCGACGTGGTCGTCGTGGTGCCCATCGAGGATCCAGTAGACGGCCACATAGGAGCCGGCGGCGATGCCACCGAACCGGTGGGCGTCGGTGCCGAAGCGGAGGTCTTTGAGGGGTGCCGTGGCTACGAAACGGCGCCCGGCGAACAGCCACGGCCCCACCATGCAGCCCGCGTAGAAGTGATCACGTTCGTACCAGCGGTTGTAGGCCACTTCGTGGCCCCGGTGGGGCTCCACCAGGGTGAAGAGCATCGATCCCAACCGCACCTCACCCCCGATGTCGTTCATGGCGCGGGATCCTACGACCCAGGCGGCGGCTCCCGGTCCCAGGTCCCTTGTCCGAGGCTGGCGGCCCGCCCCCGGTGCGCCTCTGGCCACGAACCCTGGTCAGGTGGGCTGGTTAGGAGGTGATGCCGTAGCGCTCGAGACCAAACGCCCGGATGGCGTTACCGCGCACGAACTTCCAGGTTTCTTCCTCGGAGAGGCCGGCCTGGGCACAGATGTTCTCGGCCACCTTTTTGGAGTGCGGGAAGGTGCTGTCGGCATGGGGGTAGTCGGTCTCGAAGCAGATTTGGTCCATGCCGATGATGTTGCGGTTCTGGAGGCCGATCTCGTCGTCGAAGACGCACCCGTAGATGCGGTGGTGGATGTAGCTCGATGGCTTGTTCGGGAGACTGGTCCCAAAGGAGTTGTCGCCTCGCTCGGCCCAGAGTTTGTCGGCCCGCTCAATGACGTAGGGCATCCAACCAACCTGACCCTCCGAGTAGGCGATCACAAGGGTGGGGAAGCGCTCCAGCGTGCCCGAAAAGATGTAGTCGAGCATCGAGCCCATGGCGTTGGAGAAGGTAAGGGTGGAACTCACTATGAAGGGCGCATCGGGCGAGGTAGCCGGCATCCGCGACGATGAGCCAATGTGCATGCACACCACGGTGCCGGTGTCCTGGCAGGCCTGAAAGAACGGGTCCCAGTAACGGCCCTTGTCGTGCACCGACGGCAGGCCTAGAGGATACGGGTTCTCCGAGAACGTCACGGCGAAGCAACCGCGAAGCGCATTGCGCCGCACTTCAGCCGCCGCCAGGTGGGGGTCCCACAGCGGGATCATGCCGAGCGGGATGAGGCGCCCCTGGCCATCCCCGGCGCACCACTCATCGATCATCCAGTCGTTGTAGGCCTGCACACAGAGCAGGGCGAGATCTTTGTCCTCGCGTTCGTAAAAGGTCTGGCCGCAGAACCGCGGGAGGGTGTTGGGGAAGCAGATGGACGCCTCAACGTGGTTCGCCGTCATGTCGATGAGCCGATCCTTTTGGATCCAGCAGCCGGGACGGAGCTGGTCGTAGGTAACCGGGGTGACGTCGATGTCTTCAAAATCCAAGGCGGCACTGACTTTCGGGAACGGATAGATCAGGTCGTCGTAGATCCACCAATCGCACGGTTCGCCACCCTTGACCCCCTTTTCGTAGGAGAAGACCCCGCCTTCGAAGTTGAAAATGGCGGTGTCGCGCTCCACGCGGGGGGCACGGTCGCGGTAGCTCAGGGGGAGGCGGTCGGTCCAGAGGGTGGGTGGCTCCACCACGTGATCGTCGACCGAGATGATGAGGGGGAGGTTTGCAGCCATCTTCTCATCATAGGACCGGCGACTTGAACTGGTTCTAGTTGCTGGCGGCGCGGGGAAGCAGAGCCCGGGCGGCCCCCCGCAGGAACGACCACACCACGTCGGCTACATCGAAGCGGTCACGCCACAACACGATGCGCCCGTCTCGTACCTCGAAGGTGCCGCACACCCAAAAGGCGGCCCGTACCGACCCGAAGGTCAAGACGTCCGTTCGCTCAGTGAGCACGATTGGTCCGTTGGCGGCCACGTTGTGCCACTGCACCTCGAAGCCTCGTCCGTAGCGGGCGAGCCAGCGGAGTTGTTTCTCCACCGCAGCCCGGCCGCGCGCCGGGGGGATCGGCACGTTCTGATAGACGATGGCGGGATCGAGGAACTCGACCGCGGCATCGATGTCGAGGCGTTCGAGAGCGGCCAGGAATTGTTGCACGAGTTCAATTTCGGAAGTGGTGGTGGTCATGGTTGGCTCCGTAACAGCTCCAGTAGGTCGGTGGGGTGGTGAAGGATGTGATCACCTCGTAGAGCACCGGCTCGAGCCCGGGGGTTCCATCCGGCCAGTGCGAACCGTGCGCCGACGCGGGTTGCGCAGTCACGATCATGAGAAGTATCACCGATGTAGATGGCCTCGGCCGCCGGCAGCCCCATGGCGGCGAGTACTGGGGCCAACTGCTTCTCGGCCCCTCCGAAGTCATCGGAGAACCAGGCGGCCATCGGCACCCAACCGAGACGCGCCAGTTCGCTCCGGCCAGAGGTTCGGTCCTTGTTGGACGCCAGCCCCCAGGAGGCGAGTTGGCCCAGGACGTCGGTGATGCCGCTAAAGGGAGCGGCGGCGGCTGGGTCGTAGTGATCGAGGTATGACTCCACGGTGATGCCGGCTTGTGCGCAGGCCTGACCCAAGGGCAGGCCGAGGGGGGGCACGGCGTGAGCGTCGAGGCCCAGGGCCAGGAACGGCGCGATGAGCGCAGCATCGGAGTCCACCAACGTCCCGTCGAAATCAAAGAGGGGCGTGAGGGGCACCGCTGCATTGTGCCCGACCCGCTCGGCCGCGGCGAGGCGGCGTCACCGGTTCGGTGGGTGAAGCGAATCCGCCCCCTACGATGGGGGCATGCCTGCTTCGCAAACCTTCATCGATGTCGTGACCAAGGGAATGAATGTGGTGCACAAGTCGGTGCTGAAGGTCAGTGGCGGTCGGCTCGGATGGGACATGGGGGGCATGGCGGCGGTGGAGTTACACACCACGGGTCAGCGTTCTGGTCAACGCCGTTCCGTGATGCTCACCGCACCGATCCTCGACAACGATCACGTCGTGTTGATTGCCTCGAAAGGTGGCGACGATCGCCACCCCGACTGGTACCACAACCTCGTGGCTGAGCCGAAGGTGGAGATCACTCGTCACGGGGAGACCACCAAGATGGTGGCCCGAACCGCTTCGGTGGAGGAGAAGGCCGAACTCTGGCCGACGATCGTGGCCGCCTACAAGGGCTACGCCGGGTATCAAAAGCGCACGGAGCGCGACATTCCTGTAGTGATTTGCACCCCACGGTCCTGACGGCGGGGCATCACTGCGCCAGCGCGTTGGCCACCGCGACGAGAAGGGTGTCCACCTCGGCGGGGCTGGCCGCAGTGGGTACGATCACCAGTTCCAGATAACCGGCGTTGGCGACGATGGCGAGGTGAGTAGCCAAGTTTGTGAACCGGACAGTCCGGTCACCGGCGGCCACTTCTACCTCGCTGCCGCCAGGATTGTTGCCAGCATCGCGGATGTCGGCAGCGACGAAGTCGAAGGCGTTCTCCCCGCCGAGCGCCGCCGCGTCCAGCGAGGCGATAGACACGCTCGACTCGCTGCCAGTAGCAGATTGAAACGCGTAGGTGCACTCGGGGGTGCGGTCGCCATCGGATGCGGTGGCACTCGTGATATCCAGGCCAAGACTCGTGGCCACCATCGCCGGCGGTATCCGTTCGCAGAGCGCCGCGCCATCGAGCACCGGGAACGTGGTGGGGGGTACCGGCCGGTCGACGGTGACGGTGGCCGGGCGGGAGCTACAGCCCACCACGGCCGGGCCAAGCGCCAGCGCAGCAAGGAGGAGCGCCCAGGAGCGGTTTGCCGGCATCGGGAACACGCTAGGGATCTACGGTCTCCGGGCGAGGACAGGAGGAGCGCCCGCACCTGACACCTCCGTGGGGCGCGTTCTAGGGTTGGACTATGACCACCGCAAAGTTCAGGCTGCTCATCAATGGTGAACGGGTGGCCGGCGAGGGCGGGTCCTACGACATCATCAACCCCGCCACCGAGACGGTGGTGGGGCAGGCTCCCGAGGCTTCCCTGGCCCAGGTCACGGCCGCCGCCGAGGCTGCCGCGACGGCCTTTCCGGCGTGGAGCCGCACGAAGCCCGAGGAACGGTCGGCCTTACTGAACAAGGCGGCCGACCTGTTGCGCGAGCGGATGGATGAGCTGATTCCCTTGGTCCAGGCGGAAACGGGGGCTACCCAACGGGTGGCTTCCACCATGCAGGTGCCTACCTGTGTCGAACGTTTTCGCCGTTACGCCCGGGGTGCGATGGAGCCCACCACCATGGCGCTGCCGCCCGGTGAGATGCCGGCCACTGCGCTGGCGGCCGGTGGGCTTATGAGCGCGATTGCGGTGCGCCAACCGGTGGGGGTGGTGGCGTGCATCACCCCGTACAACTTCCCGATCGTGAACATGGCCGGCAAGATCGGCCCGGCCTTGGCGATGGGCAATACCGTGATTGTGAAACCGGCGCCGCAGGATCCGCTGGCGGTCACGGTGTTTGGTGAGATCCTGGATGCGGCAGGCTTCCCGCCCGGGGTGGTGAATGTTGTTACGGGTTCGGGACCGGAAGCCGGGCAGGCGCTAGTGGCCTCGGACCGCGTCGACATGGTCAGTTTCACCGGTTCCACCCCGGTGGGTCAGGCGATCGGTGAAGTGGCGGGTCGGGGGATGAAGCGCCTTCTGCTTGAACTGGGGGGCAAGGGGGCAGGCATCGTGTTCGACGACGCCGACCTCAAGACCACCATCGGCACGATTGCTAGCGTGTGGGCCTTCCACAGTGGTCAGATCTGTACGGCCCCGACGCGTGTCATTGCGCAGCGCGGGGTGTACGACCAGGTGGTGGCGGGCCTAGCCGCCGCCGCCGGTCGCCTCAAGGTGGGCGATCCGCTGGCCCGCGACACCGTGGTGGGCCCGTTGATCTCGGCGGTGCAGCGAGACCGGGTGGAGGCGCTTATTCAGACCGGCGTGGAGCAGGGCGGCGAACTCATCGCGGGTGGGTTGCGCCCCGATTGCGAAACCGGTTTCTACGTGGCGCCCACCCTTATTGCGGGGTGTCGGCCGACCAATGCCGCCGTGTTGCAGGAGTTCTTCGGCCCGGTGGTGGTGGTGGTCCCCTTCGACGATGAGGACGAAGCGGTGGCGATTGCCAACGGCACCGAGTTCGGCTTGTACGACTATGTGTTCTCCGCCGACACCACCCGTGCCTTGCGGGTGGCCCAGCAACTCCGCACCGGCAACGTGGGGCTGAACACGGCTCAGCGGAATCATGAGGCGCCCTTTGGCGGCTTCAAGATGAGCGGTGTGGGTCGCGATGGCGGCAGTTTTGGGCTGCAGGCCTACAGCGAACTGCAGTCCATCGTCTGGCCCGGCTAGCGCCGATGCCCCCGGTGGTCGCGTCGGGACTGACGCGCTACTAGAACGTGTTCTAGTCTGCTGCTATGGCCTCCTTCGATCTGGTGATCACCAACGGGACCGTGGTGGATGGAACGGGCCTCCCTCGTCGGCGCGCCGATGTGGGCATCAAAGACGGGCGCATCGCCGCCGTCGGGTTCATTGATGCCACCGAGGGCGATCGGGTGATCGATGCTGCCGGCCGGGTGGTGGCCCCAGGCATCGTCGATCCTCACACGCACTACGACCCGCAACTCACCTTCGAGCCCTACGGTACGTCCAGTTGCTACCACGGCGTCACCACGGTGGTAGCGGGAAACTGCGGCTTTTCGGTGGCCCCCCTCAAGCCCGGGGATGGGCCCTGGCTGATCCAGTTATTTGCCCGGGTTGAGGGCATGGATGCCAGTGCGCTCGAGGGCATTCCGGTAGACGCCTTCGAGAGTTTCCCTGAGTTTCTCGAGGTGATTCGCGGGAAGATCGGCATCAACGCGGCGTTCTACATCGGCCATTGTGCTCTGCGTCGCTATGTCATGGGGGAGGCTGCTCAGGAGCGTGCCGCCACCGCCGAGGAGATCGAGCGAATGGCTCAGATCGTGCGGGAGGCGATGGCGGCGGGGGCGGCCGGATTCAGTTCCACGCACTCACCCACCCACGTCGACTCGGCTGACCGCCCCGTGCCGTCCCGGCTCTCCAGTCTCGATGAGTTGCGCGCCTTGGTGGCGGCCACGGGGCGATCGGGGAGCGGCTCGATCGCCTATCTTCCCGGCTCGGCGGTGGGGGGCATTACCCCCGACGATGAGGAACTGCTCATCGAGCTGTCGTTGTTGTCGCGGATGCCGGTGATCATTCAGGGGCTCGGGGCGCGCTCCAAGGTGGATGCGCCGACGGCCGGATGGGACAACGCCAAGCGCTTCGTCGACGAAGCCACCAGTCGCGGGGCGGCGGTCTACTCAATGGCGATGTCGAAGCCGTTCAACCGAACCTTCGACGTGGCTACCGGCACGAAACTCTACGAAGGTGCCCTGGCGCTCAATCGCCTCTTTACCGAGGCCACCACCGTGGCCGAGCGCTTGGCCCTCATGGCCGAACCGGCCTTTCGGGAGGCGGCACGGGATTCGGTAGACGATCCGAATCGTGATGCGGCCTTGGGCCCCACGTTGCCGCCGCCGGGATGGGCCATGCTTCAGGTGAACAAGGTAACGACAACGGAAAACAAACACCTGCTCGGCCGTTCCCTGGTGGATATCGCCGTCGAGCGGGGCGTGCATCCCACCGATGCGTTCCTCGACATCGCTGCTTCGGAGAACCTGGCGGTGGAGTTCGTTTGGAAGACCGAGACACCGGAGTGGATCGAGGGCACCAAGATGGCGCAGGACGACCCGCACATGATCGTGGGTACCTCCGACGCCGGGGCCCACTTGGATCGTGACGATGGTGCCGAGGCCCACAGTTGGTTCCTCCAGTACTGGGTGCGCGAGTGGGCTGGGTTCACCCTTGAGGAGGGAGTGCGCCAGATCACCGCGATCCCTGCCGCGCTGTGTGGCCTGAATGATCGCGGCCTATTGCTGGCCGGCTACGCCGCCGACATCATGATTTTTGACCCCGCTACGGTGGGTCCCGATCAGAAAGTACTCGCCCATGACTTCCCGAACGGTGCCGCTCGCTGGACATCAAAACCTCGAGGGGTGCACGCCACCATCGTCAACGGCGTGCCCATCGTGATCGACGGTGAGTTGCAACGCGATGCTGGTCTGCCGGGTCATGTCTTGAGCCCCACGTGAGGGGGCTCGTGTGGACCGGCGAATTGGAGGTACGCGACGACGTCGAGGTGCGCGGCCCGCGTCCTCACGAGGTCGTGGTGCGGATCGTCAACGCCGGCCTGTGTCACTCCGATGTGTCGGTCTTGAACGGCACCATTCCTTTCCCCACTCCGGTGGTGTTAGGGCATGAGGGCGCCGGGATAGTGGAGGAGATCGGCTCAGCGGTGCGCAAGGTGCAGATAGGCGACCATGTTGTGCTCACCACGCTCGGCAGTTGTGGTCTCTGCGACGCGTGCGACCGAGGACAACCCACCCATTGCCGCGACACCATGGGCAAGTTGAGTCGTCCCTTCACCGTGGGCGGGGAAAAGGCATTTCAGTTTGCCAACGCCGGCGTGTTCACCGAGCGCACCGTGGTGGCTGAGAGCCAAGCCGTGGTGATTCCCAAGGAGATGCCCCTTACCGCGGCGTGTCTCATCGGCTGTGCAGTGGTCACCGGGGCGGGGGCGGTCATCAATCGAGCCAAGGTGCAACCAGGGCAGACGGTGGTGGTCATCGGGGCCGGGGGTATCGGACAGTCGGTGATTCAGGCCGCTCGCATCAGCGCGGCGGGGCGCATCGTGGTGATCGATGCCAACCCCGGCAAGGAGGCCGTAGCGCGACGGTTCGGCGCGACGGACTTCCTCGATGGTTCCACCTTTACCGGCGACGGCGAGTTGGTGCAGGCCGTCAAGGATCTGGGTTTGCCGAACGGGGTGGACCACGCCTTCGAGTGCGTGGGCCATCCGGCGCTTATCCGCCAGGCGATCGATCTGCTGGATTGGGGCGGTCAGTGCATCCTGCTGGGTGTGCCCAAACTCGGCACGGAGGCCAGTTTTGTGGTGAATGCCCTCTACAACGACAAGTCGATCATGGGATGCCGCTACGGAAGCACCCGTCCTCATCACGACATTCCCATGTTCGTGAACTTTTACCTCGATGGCCGACTCCAACTCGATGAGATGGTGAGCCAGGTGTACGACCTCGCCGACATCCAGGAGGCGCTGAAGGATATGAAGGCGGGAACCCTCAACCGTGGGGTTCTTTCGCTTTCCTAGGCCAGGGTGCAGCGGCGTTGGTGCGGCTGGTTACGAAGCCCTCGTGGAGGGGGTGGTCCGCAGGCGAGTGAGGAGTTCCGCTTGGGAGTGAACACCGACCTTGGCGAAGATCGCCGTGAGGTGGTTGCGCACCGTGCTGGCGCTGATGAAGAGATCGCGGGCGATTCCGGGCACCCGCTCGCCGCGCAGCAGGCGTCGCAGCACTTCCCACTGTCGGGGTGAGAGCTCCTCGGCTCCCGGCAGCAGGGTTACGTCGAGTCCGGCATCGGTGCGGACATCCAGGCCAGCGGCTTCTAGTTCTTGGGCGATGCGGCGGAGGTGCTGTTCGAGGCGAGCAGTCCGAGGATCGGTGTGAGTGGAGTCGGAGCGGGTGATCACGAAGCCCAACTCCTGCGCACCATGCGCCATCGGAGCCAACACGATCTGGACGCCAACCCAACGTCCGGGTCGGCCGAGATAGGTGGTGGTGGCCACGCTGACCCCATCGGCGATGGCGGTTTCGGGCAGGTCGATGAGGGCCTGGCGATCGCCATGGTGCACATAGTCCAGTAACGATGACGCCAGGAGCTGCGAGTTGGGGGCACCGAGCAGGCTGCCCGCGTCGATACTGATCTGGCCCACCCGCCATTCACGATCAACGATTCCGAATACGACGGCCGGGGCCTCGGCCGATTCGTCGGCGGTGTTGAGCGAGGTCATCGCCTCCGGTAACGGCAAGAGGGGCGCCCGTCTTGAGGTTCGATCCCGTTTTTCACGTTGACGGTTTACATCTGGGCGAGCGCGATAGCCCTCCGTCGTGGCAGAATGTCACCAGATGCGGTGGGATGACCACCAAGGGGGTTTTGGTGTTACCGGATGTGGTGCTGAGGTTAGTCCTCCAAGAACTCCCGGCCGCCGTCGTGGTGATCGACCCGGGGGGGCTGGTCGTTTTCGTTAGCGACCGAGCGGCGGAGCTGTCGGGTTGGGCCAAGGCGGACTTGGTGGGTCGTAAAATGGACAATTTTTTGTCGCCGGAGGCGGTAAATCAGCACACCGATTTTGTCACCCACCAATTGCGTGAAGGGTCTGCGGCGAGCATTCGCCTGACCACCCAGCGGTTCGACGGGAGTTCGTTCCTGGTTGACGTCACCATCACTGTCTTGGAAACCAGAGAAGGGGACCGCTACCTCATCGGTCTGCTGTCGGAAGTTGGGGATCGGAGCACGAACCCAACGAGCGACTTTCGAGTGGCGTCTGGAGGCACTCGGCGTGACGAGCGGTTGGTAAGGCTCGGTCAAGCCGCCACAGAAATTTCCGGTGACTTCATCAACTCCATGTCGGTCATCCTGGACCGGGCGGCAGGCCTCGAAGCGTCCATCACCGACTCAGCGGGGTTAGCCAATCTGAGGGAGCTCCAGCAGTCCGCCGCCGCCGCAGCTGCTCTTTCCCGGCAGATCGTCAACTACGCGCGGGTGGCTTCGAGCAGGGCGGAGCCGGTCGACGTGAACGAGGTGGTGTGGACTTCGGCGGAGACGTTGGCTCAAGCCGTGGGCGACGACATCGTGGTGCGGCTTGACCTGGCCCTCGCTCCCCTATGGGTGATGGTCGATCGACGGGAACTGGACCAGGCTCTCCTGTGCATGGCGGTGAGCGCGCGCGAGGCCATGCCCGAAGGGGGGGACTTAACCATCACCACCGGGTCAGAGCCGAATGCTGGGGGAGCGGACTATCCGCCGGCGGTGAGACTCTCCATGACCGACGGGAGGCGAGACATGTCTGCTGAAGCGGTGGAGCAAGCCTTTCTGCCGTCGTCCACCGGCAACGCGGGCACAGGAGGGCAACCCACTGGGTTGGCAGCGGTGCGGGAATTCGCCGAGTACAACCTGGGGACGGCAGAACTACGTTCCCTGGCGGGCGGCGGTATCAGCGTTCGTTTGGTCCTTCCCGCCCTCGACGCCGTGGCGCGCTTCGACCGGCCCGGCTAAGCCCTCGCGTTCCCGACGATCTTGATCGTCGGTGAGCCCACGGCCGAGCGACCGAGCGGTGTTTCTAGGCTTCGTGACCATGGTGACGAAGCCATCATGGCGTCTATTGACAGCGACGCTCTGGCGGCTATCGATCAGGAGGGGTCGGGGACCCAGTTGCCGTGGAAGCCAAGCGGCACCCGGTTGGGTAGTTGCACGCGCGCAACCGGGTCGCCGGTCGGGTCCATGGCGGAGAGCACCAGCAGTTCGCTGCACTGCGTAGCGGTGTCGTGCACGAAACTCATGAGCCAACCGTCGTCCTCGGCAGCGCTGCCATGGCGTGGGACCATGACCCATTCGCCCGCGGTTCGGCCTGGTCCTAACTCGACGCGTAGGAGGTCGCCCGATGGGCCATCGATGCGGAGAAGGTTCCCGCCGAAACTGTTGTCCTGATCGCGGCGACGGACTTCAGAGCCATAACCCCACTGATGTTGGCGACCCACCACTCGCTCGTCTACCCGCGGGAACTCCAGCGGCTGATCGTTGAGCTGCTGCTCGTGCACCGTGCCGGCCACGGTGTCGATTCGCCAGCGCCACAGCAGCGGCGCATCGTCATCCGGGCCGAGCGCTTGGGCATCGAACATCCGGTCGTAGCGGACGATGTCGATCACCACCGTGTCGCCTTCGTCATGGGCGTTGAGGGCATGGAACACGTAGCACGGGGCCACCTCAAACCAGCGCACCTCGGTACCCGAACCGCCGAGGGGAACCAGCCCGACCCGGGCCGGTCGGTCCTCACTCCAGGAGTAGGGGAACCGGCTCCCCTGCCGGGCGGTGTCGAGATGAAAGGTCACCGGCAGGTCGTAGACCACGACCCAGCGCGACGTGATCGAGCAGTCGTGCACCATTGGGCCATCGGCCACGGCGACGGGTGACAGGTGTTTCACCACGCCATCCGCGCTGATGACCGAGTACTCAAGGTACGGGATGCCCCAGTGGTAGGAGATGGCGTGGCGGTCGCCGGTAACCGGGTCCACTTTGGGGTGGGCGCTGTAGCCGTGGGGCAGGCCGCCGTGGAGGTCGGAGTGCCGCACGGTCTCGAGGTCGTAGGTCAATTCGACGGGGCGGGCACCGGCTTCCACGAGGGCAAAGGTCTGGCCGCCCAAGCCGATCACGTTGGTGTTGGCGGTATCCATGTTGGCGTGGCGCTCGCCGGGGGCCGGAATCTCCCCGAGATGGTCGCTCACCCTGGTGGAGCGCACCATGCGGGCGCGGTACCAGTCCGCTCGTCCGCCGCCGAGTCGAAGCCCATGCACCATGCCATCCCCGGCGAACCAGTGGTGGGTGGCGGGGTTCACCGGGGTAATCGGGTTCGGTCCATTGCGTAGATAGCGGCCCTCGAGTTCTTCGGGCAGGGTTCCCTCCACCACGAGTTCGGTGGCGGTCACGTCACCTTCGATGGGGGCGTAGGGCCCCGATAGCCACTTGTTGTCGGTGTTGGCCATGTCGGGCTCCTGGGGTGGTTCCATTGCGACCGCTGGTTCGGTCCCCGGGGCGGGGCCAAGTGGGCTAGACACCCATGCTATGGCGCAGACCAATGCACTCCACGATCTGGCGGCGGAGGTATCCAACTGGGGTCGCTGGGGTGAGGCCGACGAGATCGGCACCCTCAATCTGATCGACGAAGCGGCCGTCCTGCGGGGCATCGCCGCCGCCCGTACGGGGGTGCGTATCCCCTTGGCCATTCGGCTCGACGCCAACGGTCCACAACTTGGCACGATCCCGGGCCGTATCAATCCGTTGCACACGATGGTGGCCATCAACGCCAACTACACCGGGGGCGATGACGACGCGACGGCCTGCTGGAGCGACGACACGATCACCATGGGCTTGCAGGCCTGCACCCACTGGGATGGTCTCGCGCACGTGAGCTACGGAGGCTTTATCTACAACGGCTTCCCGGCCGAGAGTATT
>CAMDIH010000007.1 GCA_945898515.1 Candidatus Neomicrothrix parvicella RN1
ACGCCGTTGTACTGCGCCGCCCCCAGCACCACGATGGCGTCAGCGGGCTGGGCACCGTCACGGATACTGGCCCGGTACACCTGCACGAAGGTCACCCCGAGACACAGGACCACGGCCAACCCGGCGAAGGCCACTAACCCCACCACCCAGCGCAGCCACCGCCGCCGACGCCGCTGAGGAAGCACCGAGCCATCGGTCATAGGCGCGCTCGGGCCGCCCGCAAACGATCGAGGGTGCGCGTCTGGCCCAAAGCGGCCAACGACTCGAACAGCGGCGGCCCCACCGATCGCCCGGTGGTGGCCACGCGCACCGGTCCCTGGGCTTTGCTGAGTTGTGCCTCGCCCTGGGCATTGACCACCCCGGCGGATACCGCGGCGGCCTCCACCGCCGCTCGGATTGGCTCCACCTCCCACTCGGTGACCTGGGTCAGACCCGCGATAGCCGCATCCACCATCTCTCGGGCGTTGATCCCCTTCACCATCGCCTTGTCCCAGGAGGCGTCATCGGGCGTGAGTGGCCCGTCGAGCAGGAAGGCCACCATCGGCTCGATTTCGGTGAAGAGGCGCACTCGCTCTTGGATCAGCGGCGCGATCGTGGTCAGGACCGCCTCCACCTCAGGTCCGCTCAGGAACGGTCGGGCCCGTTCGATGAACTCATCCACCGGCAGCGCACGGAGGTATTCGGCGTTGATGTGCTGCAATTTCTTCACGTCGAAGAACGCCGGCGACGGGGTCACATCCTCCAGCCGGAACTGCTCAATGATCTCCGCCAGCGGTCGGATCTCAATGCCATCACTCGGACCCCAACCGAGCAGCGCCAAATAGTTCACCATGGCCTCCGGCAGATAGCCCTGAGCGGCGAAGTCGGCCACCGAAACGGCATCCTTGCGCTTCGACAACTTCTTCCGACCCTCATTCACCAACATCGGCAGATGGGCAAAGACCTCCGGCCGCCCAAGCCCGAGCGCATCGCGCAGCAGAAGATACTTCGGGGTGCCCGGCACGTGATCCTCGCCCCGCACCACATGCGTGATCCCCATGGCGGCGTCGTCGTAGGCATTCGACAACAAGAACATCGGCATGCCGGTAGAGCGCAGCAGCACAAAATCCTCGATCGTCTTGTTCTCGAAGGACACTTCGCCGCGCACCAGATCGGTGAAACCAGTGACCCCATCATCGGGCGTGCGAAACCGCAGGGCTGTGGCATCAGAGCGGGCCAACCCCCGGGTTCGACAGAAGCCGTCGTAACCGGGGGGACCACCACGCGCCTTGGCACGGGCTTGCACCGCCTCGCTGACACAGTCGCACCAATAGGCGCGTCCCTGATCCAGGAGCGACAACGCCGCCTCACGGTGGGCTTGGAGATTGTCGGCTTGCACCACGATCTCGCCGTCCCAGTCCAAGCCCAGCCACCGCAACGACGTCAGGATGTTCTCCACCAACTCCGAACTGGAGCGCTCCCGGTCGGTGTCTTCCACCCGCAGCCGCATCTCCCCGCCGGTGCGACGAGCCTCCAGCCAGTTGAATAAGGCAGCGCGAGCGTTGCCAACATGCAAAAAGCCGGTGGGCGAGGGCGCGAAACGCAGCCGAGAGTTCGCAGATGTCACCCTCGGAGGGTACCGGTCGCGCCTCGGGTCAGTGAGGGGCCACGGGAAGATCGCCGAGTAGATCCTGCCAGCGAGCCGCGTGCGCCTCGGTGATCTGGGCCGGAGAGCACCGCAGGACGGCCTCAGGGACGAGATCGGCCAAGCGGCGCTGCTCGGTGTAGTGGTGCGGATGCGCCACCTCCTCGAACATCGGCCGGCGCAATTCCACGAGGTCCGACGGGGCTACGCCGAGGAAACCCCAGATGGTGAGGGCGACCGTGAGATCATGCACCACGGGGGCTCGGCCAAACAGCGACGCCCGCTTCAGCGCCACCCCCACCGCACCGGCGAGCGCATCTTTCTCATGCTCACCCGGAGTGAGGGTGAGGCGGCCCTCGAAGCGCCGCGCCAGCACGAGGGCGTAGCCCTGATCCGGCCCCGGATGGCCGAAGCGATCGCCGCGAGGCTGACCCTCGGGCAGGTCGCCGGGTCGGTCGGCCCGCCAGGATCCCCACCGCCGGGGCGGGGACTCGTAGCCCCGTACCGGGACATTGACATCGACAGGAACGTGCTCGGGGGCAGCCACGAGACAAACCTAGTTTCCCGTGTGGATGAGACCCCACACGAGCGCATCGATCAGGGCCTGCCAAGAGGCCTCGATGATGTTGGAGGACACCCCAATGGTGGTCCACGCCCGATCGCCATCAGTGGAATCGATGAGCACTCGCACCACGGCATCGGTATTGGCCACCCCATCGAGAATCCGCACCCGGTAGTCCGTGAGATGAATGTGGGCGAGTTGGGGATAGGCCCCTACCAGCACGGCCCGAAGGGCCTGATCCAAAGCGTTGACCGGCCCGTTCCCCTCGCCGACCTCGATGAGACGCTCCCCCTCGATCCACAGTTCGACGGTGGCTTCGGTATCGATAGTGGCTGCGGCACCGGCCTGCACGGGCGCTCGGTGATACGTGGTGGCCCGATAGCCCTCCACGGTGAAGTAATTCTGGGTCCAACCCCCCGCCCGACGCATCAACAACTCAAGGCTGGCGTCGGCGGCCTCGAACACAAATCCTTCCGCTTCGAGTCCTTTGAGTTCGTCCGACAAGGTCCCGGCCGCGGCATCGGTCAGTTCAACCCCTAGTTCCTTGGCCTTCATCACCATGCCGGCCCGCCCCCCGAGATCGCTCACCAGCACTCGGGTGCCGTTGCCGACGAGATCGGGGGCGATGTGCTCGTAGCTCGCGCCGCCAGCCTTGCCCACCGCCGAGGTGTGCAGACCCCCCTTGTGGGCAAACGCCGACATGCCCACGTAGGGATCGGCCGAATGAGGCGGCAGGTTCACCACTTCGGCCACATGGCGACTCACGGTGGTGAGACGCGCCAGTCGGCCCTCGGGAAGGCAGCGCACCCCGAGCTTGAGTTCGAGATTGGGGATGCAGGTCATGAGATTGGCGTTTCCGGTGCGTTCGCCGTACCCGTTGACCGTGCCCTGCAGTTGCGTGGCCCCTCCGAGCACGCCGGCGACCGAATTTGCTACCGCACAGCCGGAGTCGTTCTGAGTATGGATGCCTAGTTGCTGGCCGGGCCCGAAATAGGCGTGCACCTCAGCGGTGATCCGCTCAACCTCATGGGGCAAGGATCCCCCGTTGGTGTCGCACATCACGAGACAATCGGCGCCACTGGTGGCCGCCGCCTCCAACACCGCCAGCGCGTATTCAGCATTGGCTTTGTAACCGTCGAAGAAGTGCTCAGCATCGAAGAACACCTGTAGCCCGGCCGCCTTGAGGAACTCCACGCTCTCCGCCACCATGGCCACGCCTTCACTCAAGGTGGTGCCCAGGGCTTCGAGGACGTGAAAATCCCAGCTCTTGCCCACGATGCACACCGCCGAAGTGCCTGCGGCCACCAGCGCCTGCAAGGTGGGATCCACATCCACCTTGCCCGCCGGTCGGCGCGTGGAACCGAAAGCCACCAGCGTGGCTGTCTCCAAATGCAGCTCGCCGACCGCCCTCCGAAAAAACTCCTCGTCCTTCGGGTTGGCCTGCGGATAGCCCCCCTCGATCCAGGCCACACCGAGCCAGTCGAGTTGCTCCGCTACCTTCAGTTTGTCGTCGACAGTGAGAGAAATACCCTCAAACTGGGCACCGTCGCGCAGCGTCGTGTCGAAGATCTCAACCGACTCGGGAAGCCGGGGATCTGCTACTGGCATAACTCCACCCAATGACGGAACTGCGCAACTTGACCCCGCACAACCTTGGCGTATTCCGTCCCAATAGCCATGGTGACCGATCCGGGGAAGGGAATCGGGCGGTCATCGACCGAACTCACCGATGAAACCTCCGCCGCCGTACCCACCACGAACATCTCATCAGCAACATAAAGATCGCTCCGCGTCAGCTCACCAAACACCATGTCGATGTCCATCGAGCGCGCCATTGTCATGACCGTGTCCTGGGTGATGCCCTCCAAGGCACCCGACGACAGCGGTGGGGTGATCACCCTCCCCCCGCGTGACACAAAGATGTTTTCCCCCGTGCACTCTGACACCAGGCCCTGCTGATTCAGCATGACTGCTTCGTCGTACCCAGCATTGAGCGCCTCGACCTTGGCCAGGCTCGAGTTGACGTAGTTGCCGGTGGTTTTGGCCGCCGGCGGCATGGTGTTGTGGTCGTGGCGCATCCAACTACTGACCTTCAACCGCACGCCCCTGGTGAGGGCGTCGTCGCCGAGGTAGGCGCCCCACGGCCAGCAGGCGATGGCCACATCAACCGAGCACGGGATCGTGTTGAGGCCCATCTCGCCGAAGCCGTAATAGGCGATCGGTCGGATGTAGCAAGCCGGCAGCCCCGAAGCCAGCACGGTTTCCTTGGTCGCCTGCACGATGTCGGCCACCGAATACGGAATCGTCATCCCCAAGATGGCGGCGGAGCGAAACAGCCGTTCGATGTGATCGCTCAGCCGGAACACCCCAGGACCGTCAGCGGTCTCATAGGCGCGGATGCCCTCAAATACGCCCGTGCCGTAGTGGAGCGTGTGGGTGAGCACGTGGACGTTGGCATCGGCCCAGGGGACCTGTTCGCCATTCATCCAGATCGTGGGGGTGGGGGTAATGGGCATAGTGAGGTTTCCTAGCGGGATGAGAGACGGGCGGCTACAAGATCGCCTACCTCGCGAGTGGAACCGGTGATGGTGGCGGTGTCGGCGCAGGCTGAGCGAACCTGATCGGCGGCGACACCCTCACCGAGATGGTCGAGCATCAACGCAGCGGAGAGGATCGCCGCCACCGGATTGGCCTCATTCCGGCCAGCGATATCGGGCGCCGAACCGTGCACCGGCTCAAACATCGATGGACCGGTGCGGGCCGGGTTGAGGTTGCCGGAACTGGCAAAACCGATGCCCCCCGATACTGCACCCCCCAGGTCGGTGAGGATGTCGCCGAACAAATTGTCGGTCACCACCACGTCATAGTGTTCCGGGCTTTGCACGAAATAAATGCACGCGGCGTCGACGTGGTGGTAATCGGTGCTCACCCCGGGATACTCGGCGGCCACCTCAGAAAACGTGCGGTCCCAAAGATCGCCCGCGAAGGTGAGCACGTTGGTTTTGTGCACCAGGGTCAGGTGGCGCCGCGGCCGACTGTCGGCCAGCGCGAAGGCGTAGCGAACACAACGCTCCACCCCGTGACGGGTGTTCACCGAGCCCTGGGTGGCCACTTCGTGGATCGTGCCCTTCCGCAACACCCCACCCTCGCCCACGTAGGGGCCTTCCGTGTTTTCCCGGATCACGATCATGTCCACGTTGTTAGGCGGGTACAGGAACGGGCGCTGGTTGATGTAGAGGTCCAACTCAAACCGCATTTTCAGCAGCAGGCCCCGTTCGATCACCCCGGGGGGGACGCCAGGGGTGCCCACCGCGCCGAGCAGGAGTGCATCGAGGCCACGCCACTCCTCCAGGATCTCGTCGGGGAGGATGGTGCCATCGCGTAGGTAGCGGGCCCCGCCAAGGTCGTAGTCAACCGTGTCGAGGTGCACCCCGGTGGCGCGCACAACCTTGAGCGCTTCCGCGATGACTTCGGGGCCAATCCCGTCGCCGCCGATGATCCCCACCCTGTGACCCACTTCATCTCCTTGCGTAAGAACGGAAAAACCGCCCACCGAGGCGGACGGTCTGAAAGCGCACGTCTATCCGACGCGCGCTAGGCGATGCTGATTACCGTTCGAAAATACGTCACCACACCTGAGAGTCTCACCCGTACCGTGCACCCGAGTCAACTAGGTTGGCGCCTTCGGATCACGATTCTGGGAGCACATCAAATGCAAACGCCCTTAACGATCGGCGGGCACCTCACACGGGCCAGTGTCGTCTACGGGGACCGGGTCGGAATCATCGATGAGCCGGATGCGCCCGGCGGCGGCTTGGGAAAGGTCACCTATCGACGCATGCAGGAACTGGCCCGGGCCCAGGCCGCCAACCTCGACGAGCGTGGCATCGGAAGCGGCGAGCGAGTGGCCGTGCTGTCCCAGAACAGTGGTCGACTCCTCACCTCCTTCTTCGGGGTGAGCGGGTACGGACGGGTTTTGGTACCCATCAATTTCCGCCTGTTGCCGGAGGAAGTCGGGTACATCCTGGAGCACTCGGGGGCCCAGATGCTCCTCGTCGATGCCGAACTGGCGGAGACGGTTGCTCACCTCAACGTGAACCAACGCGTGGTGATGGGCACCGCCACCGACGGCGAGGTCTACCTCGAGGGTCGCGCCCCCGCCCGCTGGGAGGACGAGGACGAAAACGCCACCGCCACCATCAACTACACCAGCGGCACCACCGCCCGCCCCAAGGGCGTGGAGATGACCCATCGCAACCTCTGGACCAACGCCGCTATCTTCGGGTGGCACACCGGCTTGTCCGATCGCGACACCTACCTGCACACGCTGCCCATGTTTCACTGCAACGGATGGGGCATGCCCTACGCCTTGGCCGCGATGGGAGTACCCCAGGTCGTGCTGCGCAAGGTCGATGGCGCCGACATTCTTCGGCGCGTCGACGAACAGGGCGTCACCTTCATGTGTGGTGCGCCGGCGGTCGTGGCCATGGTGCTGGAGGCGGCCGCCACCTGGGACGGCCCCATTCCGGGGCACGGCACCGTTCGTGTCGTGGTGGCTGGCGCTCCTCCCCCCACCCGCACGATCGAGCGGGTCGAAACCGAACTCGGCTGGGAAATGATCCAGATCTACGGCCTGACCGAGACCGCCCCCCTACTCACCATCAATCGCAGCAGGCCGGAATGGGATGGTCTCACGTCCGGCGAGCGGGCCATCAAACTCTCCCGGGCCGGGGTGGCCGCGGTGGGCATCGACCTGCGAAGCGACGAGCACGGTGAGATTTTGGCTCGGGGTAATCACATCCTCAAGAGCTACTGGGAGCAGCCCGAGATCACCGAGGAGGCCCTGGCCGGCGGATGGTTCCACACCGGCGATGGGGGCACCATCGACGACAACGGGTATCTCACGATCACCGACCGCAAGAAAGACGTGATCATCACCGGCGGCGAGAACGTGAGTTCCATCGAGGTGGAAAATGCCCTCTTCTCCCACCCGGCGGTCAGCGAGGTCTGTGTCCTCGGCGTGCCCCACGAAAAGTGGGGCGAGACCATCAAGGCGCTCGTCGTGCTCGCCCCCGGCCAAGCCGCCAGCGAGGACGACCTCCGGGCGTGGTGCAAGGAACGGCTGGCGGGTTTCAAGTGCCCCACCACCGTTGAGTTTCGCGACGAACTCGCCCGCACCGCCACCGGGAAGCTCCAGAAATTCAAGCTCCGCGCCCCCTACTGGGAGGGTCAGGACCGCCAGGTCCACTGACCCCACTACCATCGAGGCGCTATGCCGACCACGCACTATCTCTCCCAACCTGCCTTCGACCGACTCAAGGCCGAGCACGATGAACTCACCACGGTCGGGCGAGTGAGCATCGCGCGCAAGATTGAAACGGCCCGCGAGTTGGGCGACTTGAAAGAAAACGGCGATTACCACGCCGCCAAAGACTTCCAGGGCCAGATGGAGGCCCGGATCCGCCAACTCGCCTCCATGATCGAACATTGCGAGATTGTGGAGGGTATCGACGGTTCGGCCGTCGAGCCCGGTGCCGTGGTGGAACTCCGCTACGAAGGCGACCAGGACACGGAGCAGTACTTCTTCGGCTCGGTCGAGGAACGGGGTGTGGACCATGAAATCATCAGTCCGCAGTCGCCGCTCGGCAAAGCCCTCCTGGGCAAAGCGCCCGGCGAACTGGTGAGTTTTGAAAGCCCTACCGGCGCCACCTTGACCGTCGAGGTCATCACAATTCAGTAGCCAACCAGTACTCGGCGGCCCTGCCCGCCGGCATCGTCGAGCCACGCGCCGCTCGTGATGATCTGGCGGCCTCCTACTTCGGGCGTGCCGCTCAGGCCTCCACCGACGGGCGAGCGTCGACCAAATAAACCACGCCCTATGCGCATCGATCCGCTTCGTTCACAAGCCGCTCGTGCGACTCAGTCCGATCGAAACCGTTGGCCCCCTGGCGCGCCTTGGGTGGCCCGTTCGATGCGATCGGCGGCGGCGACTACCTCGGCCCCGTAACGCTCGCCCGGCTTTGGGCTGAGGCGCTCGATGGGACCACTCAGCGATACCGCCGCTATCACCTGACCCTTGGAATCCCGCACTGGTGCCGACACGCTGGCCACCCCTTGTTCACGTTCACCCACGCTCGCCACCCATACCCCCAGGACACCGGCGAGCACGTGACCCGCGCTCCCGAGATGCATCGGCAAACGGGCACCCACCGGCACGATCGTGCGCAACTCACGAGGCGACTCGATCGACTCGACACACACCCGCACATCGCCGTCGCGCACGAAAAGTTGCACGCTTTCCCCCGTCTGCTCATGGAGCCAGGCCAGCGCTGGCCTGGCGGCGGCCCACACCGGCACCCCCTTGGCGGCCTCATGGCCAAGCCCGATCAAGCGCAGACCGAGGCAGAAGCGACCGGCGTGATCCCGGCGCAGCAGGCCGTGGTGCTCCAACGCCACCGCCAGACGATGGGCCGTAGGCCGACTCAGGCCAGTGGCCGCCACCAACTCAGCCAACGAGCGTGGTTTGACCTCCACCACCGCCAGCAGGCCAATGGCCTTGTCCAAGACGCCCACACCGCTTACACTGTCCACAACATAAGATTATTGTCTCATTATCTAAGACAGTCAAGAGGACACGGGCATGGCCAAGACGCTCTCGGACAAGGTGTGGGACCGCCACGTGGTGCGCAGTGCGCCCGGCGAGCCGGACCTGCTCTACATCGATCTTCACTTGGTGCACGAGGTAACCAGCCCCCAGGCCTTCGACGGGATACGTCTGGCGGGCCGCTCGGTGCGTCGTCCCGACCTCACGGTGGCTACCGCCGACCACAACGTGCCCACCCAGGACATCGATCAGCCCATCGCCGATCCGATCTCCGCCCGGCAACTCGAAGTGCTCGCCGCCAACACCGCCGAGTTCGGGATCACCCACTACGGCATCGGCGATCCGAACCAGGGCATCGTGCATGTCATCGGTCCCGAGCAAGGGCGCACCCTGCCCGGCATGACCATCGTCTGTGGTGACAGCCACACCTCAACCCATGGCGCCTTTGGAGCGTTGGCTTTTGGTATCGGCACCAGCGAGGTGGAGCACGTGCTGGCCACCCAAACCCTCCCCCAGGTACGTCCCGGCACCATGGCGGTCACCGTGACCGGCACCCTGCCCGCCGGGGCCACCGCCAAAGACGTGATCCTCGCCATCATTGGCCGCATCGGAACCGGCGGCGGGATCGGCTCGATCATCGAGTACCGGGGCGACACCATCGAGCGCCTCTCGATGGAGGGCCGCATGACGATCTGCAACATGTCCATCGAAGCCGGCGCCAAGGCCGGGCTCATCGCACCCGACGACATCACCTTCGAGTACCTCAAGGGCCGCACCCACGCCCCGTCGGGCGAAGCCTGGGAGCAAGCATTGGCCGACTGGCGGTCCCTGCCCACCGATCCCGGTGCCACCTTCGACAAAGAAGTCCACATCGACGCCGCCACCATCACCCCGCATGTTTCCTGGGGCACCAACCCCGCCCAGGTCGTGCCGCTCACCGGCACCATCCCCTCTCCATCCGACATCGCCGATCCCCACGAGCGCGACAGCGCCGCCAGGGCACTGGAGTACATGGGCCTCACCGCCGGCACCCCCGTGCGGGACATCCCCGTCGACACCGTGTTCATTGGTAGTTGCACCAACTCCCGCATCGAGGATCTCCGCGCCGCGGCGGCGGTAGCCGAGGGCCGCCAGGTGAAAGCGGGGTTGCGCACGCTGGTGGTTCCCGGCAGTTTTGCCGTGAAACTCCAGGCGGAAGCCGAGGGGCTCGACGTGGTCTTCACCACCGCCGGGTTCGATTGGCGAGAACCGGGCTGCTCAATGTGTTTGGCGATGAATCCCGACAAACTTGCGGTGGGTGAGCGATCCGCCTCCACGAGTAACCGCAACTTCGAAGGCCGCCAAGGACGGGGTGGACGCACCCACCTCGTCTCCCCGGCGGTCGCCGCCGCCACGGCCATCGCTGGCCACTTTGCCCTACCGGAGGATCTCGTCTGATGGATGCCGTACAGATCGTGCAAGGCACTGCCCTCCCGCTCGACCGCTCGGATGTGGATACCGACCAGATCATCCCGGCCGAGTGGCTCAAGCGCGTTGAACGCACGGGATTCGGCCAGGGTCTGTTCTCCTCGTGGCG
This sequence comes from Candidatus Neomicrothrix parvicella RN1, assembly GCA_945898515.1. GTDB lineage: Bacteria > Actinomycetota > Acidimicrobiia > Acidimicrobiales > VFJN01 > VFJN01. The sequence continues at coordinate 10,367 of CAMDIH010000007.1, forward strand.
CGACGACCGCACCTTCGTCCTGAACGACGAACGTTTCGCGGGGGCCAATGTTCTGCTGGCCGGGCCCAACTTCGGCACCGGCTCCAGCCGGGAACACGCCGTGTGGGCGATCATGGACTACGGCTTTGCGGCCGTGGTCAGCCCCCGCTTCGCCGACATCTTCCGCAACAACTGCACGAAGAACGGCCTCGTGCCGGTGATGGTCTCCGCCGAGGTGGGCAAAACGCTCCTCGCCGCCGTGGAGGCAGACCCCACCTTGGAGTTCGTGGTGGACGTCGACCGCCGCACGCTCTGCGTACCCGCCCTCGGCCTCGAGGTGGACTTCCCCCTCGACGACAGCGTGCGCGAACGGTTCCTCCAGGGCCTCGACGACATTGGCATCACCCTGCGCACGGAAGGCGCCATCACCAGCTTCGAGGCCAGCCGCCCCGCCTGGCTCCCCACCGCCTAGCCAGCCGGAGGGCGGGTTCGGGTTACGGACTGGTGGGGTTGTAGAGCCAGGATTGGAACAGGTCGCCTAGCCGCTGGCCGCTGATTGCTTCGGCCAGGGCGATGAAATCTGCCGTGGAACCGTTGGCGCCGGCTCGTTCCGACACCCAGGTGCGCAAGATCTCGAAGAAGGCGCCGTCGCCTACCGTCTCTCGCAATGCCTGCAGTGTCCGGCCTCCCCGGAGATACACCGATGGCGCAAAGAGTTCATCCCGCCCCGGATCGCCCGGTGGGATGTTCAGGCCCTCCTCCGCCGCCGCCTGCTGGGCCAGAGCGGCCGCCGTGGGACCACCAGAGCGCTCTTGGTAGATCCACTCGGCGTAGGTGGCAAACCCCTCGTTCAGCCAGATGTCATTCCAACCGGCCACGCTCACCGAGTTACCGAACCATTGGTGCGCCAGTTCGTGCAGCAAGGTGATGTCGGCCCCCCGGCCCTGCACCACCAACTCGCGGCCCATCACGGTAAGCGTCTGGGTTTCCAACGCGAAACCTAGATCGTCATCCACCACCAGTACCCCATAGGCCTCGAAGGGGTACGGTCCGAACACCCCGGCCAGGAATCGGATCATGGCGGCGGTGGTTTCGGTGGCCACCCGCCCCTCCGTGGCCCACCTCCGGTGGAAGGCATGGCGCAACACCACCCCCTCCACCGTTCCCCCATCCACTAACTCGTAGTCGCCGATGGCGACCTGAAGGAGATAACTGGCCATCGGATCACGCACCTCATAGGTCCAGGCGGTGGCGCCCTCACCCACCTCCTCACGGCGGGCCAGCCGACCGTTGGCGGCCACCGTCTGATCATTCGGGGCGGTCACCCGCACGGTAAAGGTGGCCTTGTCGCTCGGATGATCATTCACCGGAAAAAACGTGGCGGCCCCGCCCGGTTCAGACACCACATAGGCCTCCCGGCCGCGTGTTTGCCACCCCAAGGCGAACAAGTCTGTTCCCATGCGGATGGGGGTGGGGTGACCGTGATAGGTGACCTCGGTAACAAAGCGCTGGCCCTGCTCGATCACCTGATCGGGGGTGATCACCAGTTCGCGCCCCGCCCGCTCGAACGCCGCCGGGCGTCGATCCACGGTCACCGCCTCCACCTCCATCCCCACCAGGTCCAGATTGAACCGGCTGAGGTTCTGGGTGGTCACCGCTCGGATGGTGGTCACCCCCGACAGGTAGCGCTCATCGGCACCCCAGGTGAGATCCAGCCGGTAGTGCTCCACCGCGTAGCCCCCGTTACCCAGTTCCGGAAAGTACAGATCCCCCACCCCCCGCGCCCCCGGGGATCCCTCGGGGGAGGCCGCCAGATCCCCCGCGGGGGCCAGGATCACCAGCACCATCGCCACCACCACCGCGAAGGCCGCCGCCGCGAAGGGAAGTTGCTTCGATCGACGCACCTGCGTCACATAACCAGATGCCCAGGTTCGGTTGGCGGACCCTCAGGCCGGCCCCAAACCCCCTGCGCTTACGCGTTGTGACGTTCCACCAGGCGCTCATGGTCACGGTGACGATTGACGGCACTCACCACCGCCCGCAGAGAGGCCGTGAGAATGCTCTCGTCAAGGCCCACCCCCCAGCGCACCTCGCCATCGGTGGTCTGGGTCTCCACGTAAGCCGCGGCCTGCGCATCGGTCCCGGCGCTCACGGCGTGTTCGCTGTAATCCACCACGTCCAACGCGATGCCCAGATCGGCCTGAAGGGCGGCCACGAAGGCCGCCAGCGGTCCCGTGCCCGAACCACTCATGGTCCGGTGTTCACCGTCCACCGTCATTTGCGCGGTGACCTTCGAGCCCTTTTCCCCGGTGGTGGTTTCGTGCGACAGGAGTTGTACCGCCGCGTTGGGGTCGAGGTAGGTGCCCTCGAAGGCCGCCCACACCTCGGCCGAGGGAATGTCGGTGCCGGTGTCCTCCGCAATCGTCTGGATCGTCTTGGAGAACTCGATCTGCAGGCGTCGCGGCAGATCCAGGCCGTGCTCGGCCTTCATCAAATAGGCCACTCCGCCCTTGCCACTCTGGCTGTTCACCCGCACCACCGCTTCGTAGGTGCGTCCCACGTGTTTCGGATCGATGGGCAGGTACGGCACCCCCCACTCCTCGTAATCGCCGTAGCCCAGGGCATCGAAGCCTTTCTTGATGGCGTCTTGATGACTCCCCGAAAACGAGGTGTAGACGAGATCGCCGGCATAGGGATGCCGCGGATGCACCGGCAACCGGTTGCAATATTCCGCCACCCGCCGCAGCGCGTCGATATCGGAGATGTCGAGTTCGGGATCCACTCCCTGGGAGAACAAGTTCATGGCGATCGTCACGAGATCCACGTTGCCGGTGCGCTCGCCGTTTCCGAAGAGCGTTCCTTCCACCCGATCGGCCCCCGCCATGATCCCGAACTCGGCTGCGGCCACCCCACAGCCGCGATCATTGTGCGGGTGAAGCGACAGGCAAATGCGGTCACGGTGGGGCATGTTGCGATGGAAGTACTCGATGACGTCGCCGTAAATGTTCGGGGTGTACATCTCCACCGTGGCGGGCAGATTCAGGATAAGGGGACGGTCGACAGTGGGTTCGATTACCTCCGCCACGGCGGCGCAGATTTCAATGGCGTAGTCCACCTCGGTGCCCGTAAAACTCTCGGGGCTGTACTCGTAACGCACGTTGCTTCCCACCAAACCCGGTTCGAGTTCCTTACACACACGGGCCGCATCGGTGGCGATCTGGGTAATGCCGTCCTTGTCCAAACCAAACACCACCCGGCGTTGCAGCACCGAGGTGGAGTTGTAGAAATGCACGATCACATCGTTGGCCCCCTGGATGCACTCGTAGGTGCGCTCAATGAGCTCCGGACGACACTGCGTGAGCACCTGGATCGTGACATCGTCGGGGACGAGGTCCTCCTCGATGAGTTGGCGCACGAAATCGAAGTCGGGCTGGCTGGCCGAAGGGAACCCAACCTCGATCTCCTTGAAGCCCATTTGCACCACCGTGTCGAACATGCGCCGCTTCCGAGCCGGATCCATGGGATCAATGAGGGCCTGATTGCCGTCCCGCAGATCCACTGAGCACCACAGGGGCGCCTTCGTGATGCGCTGCTCCGGCCACGTTCGGTCGGGGAGGGCCAGAGGCATGAACGGCCGGTATTTATCGAAGGGCATACGCTTCGGAGTCACAGATTCCGGGGCCATCAGGGTTCCTCGTTCGAGAGTCGTTCGGATGTCGGGGCAAAGAAAAACCTCCTGCCACGGGCAGGAGGTCGGAAGGGCGAACGCCGGTAGGGGCGCTCGCCTACATAAGCAGCAACAGGGAGAAGGACACCGTGGTCACATCGGTTATCTTTCCGCTCCGGCGACTCGCTCGTCAAGGCGGCACTAGGGTTTTGGCGTGATTAAACGGTCCTTACGTTTTGGGCGGGCCCTAGGTGGGCTGGTGGGGCTGGTCTGGCTCATCTCCCGGTACCGAGCGGCCACCGCCCCCTCGATAGCCCCCGCGCCGGTGCTCCCGCCGGTCCCTCCCGTGGCGTCGTGGGTTCCACCCGAGGACAATGGGTGTCCCGTCAGCCATCCCGTGAAGGCCAAACTCGCCTCCAAGATTTTCCACCGGCCGGGCATGGCCAACTATGAGCGCACCAATCCTGATCGCTGCTACCTCAACGACACCGCCGCCGCCGCCGATGGCTTCCGGGTCGCCCAGCGGTAAGCGGATCTACAACGCCGCTACCGATACCACGCCCGGTACCGCCCGGATCGCGGCCTGCACGGCGGCGGGTACCACCTCACTGGTGGCGAGCACCATCAACGATGCCAGTCCTTCCCGGGAGCGTCCCAGGTGCATGTCGTCGATGTTGATGGCGGCTTCACCCAGCACGCCGGTGACCGCCGAGATCATCCCGGGCACATCGTTGTTGCGCACCACCACCATGTGATTGGCCGGGGGGAGATCGATCGAATAATCGTCCAGCATGACGATGCGCGGCTGGGCGCTGAGACCCACCAGGGTGCCGCCGATGGCATGGCCGCCGCCGCGAATGGTGATCAGGTTGACGTAGTCACGCGTGGTGGTGGACGAGGACTCCCGCACTTCCAACCCGCGCTCCTCCGCCAGCCGCGGCGCGTTCACATAGCTCACCGGATCGTCGCTCACTTTACTGAATACCCCCTTGAGGATCGACAGAGTGAGGATGCGAGTATCGGACTCGGCCAGGTGGCCCTCGTAGCCGATCTCCAACACGTCGGTGATGCTGGTCGAAAGACCGGCGAAAAGCCGGCCGAGTTGCTCAGCGAGGGGCAGGTAGGGGCGCACCACTCCGGAGGCCTCCGCCGCGCTCACGTTCACCGCAAACGGCACGAACTCACCGGCGAGGGCCAGAGCCACCTGCTCGGCGATGGTGCCTCCCGCTTTGTCCTGTGCCTCCGCAGTGCTGGCCCCGAGGTGCGGGGTAACCACCACTTGGGGCAACCCGAACAACGGTGACGACGTCGTGGGCTCGGTGGAGAACACGTCGATGGCTGCTCCACCGATCCGACCCTCCCGGATGGCTTCGGCGAGCGCGGCTTCGTCGATCACTCCACCGCGGGAAACATTGATCACCCGAAGGTTCGGCTTGGCCTTGGCCAACAACTCTTCGCTAATCATCCCCAGCGTTTCGGGATTCTTCACCACATGAAGGGTGAGAAAATCCGATTGGGCCACCACGTCGTCGAGGCTCAGCAGTTCCACGTTGATCTGGCGGGCCCGCTCAGGGGCAACGAAGGGGTCGTGCGCCACCACCCGCATTCCGAAGGCCAATGCTCGCTGCGCCACCAGTTTCCCGATACGACCCAGGCCCACGATGCCCAGGGTCTTGTCGGCCAGTTCCACGCCCTCCCACTGCGCGCGCTCCCAGCGTCCGGCCACCAGCGCCGCATGGGCTTGGGGAATGTTGCGGGCCTGAGCCAGCAGCATCGCCATGGTGTGTTCGGCGGTGGTGAGAATGTTCGATTGGGGGGCATTGACCACCATCACGCCCTGGGCGGTGGCGGCCGCGGTGTCTACGTTGTCGAGGCCGATGCCGGCCCGGCCCACCACCACCAGGTCCTGACCCGCTGCGATCACCTCGGCGGTAACCGTGGTGGAGGAACGGATGATGAGCGCATGGGCCCCCACCACCGCCACCTCCAGTTCTTCGGGGGTGAGACCCAGTTGGAGGTCTATCTCATGGCCCGCCGCCCGCAACCGATCGAGCCCGCCATCGGCGATCTTTTCGGTCACGAGGATCCTGGCCATGCCGCGAGTCTGGTCGGCCCCCATACACAGCCGCCAACCCATTGCCTTGGCGACCCTCCCCCCGGGGGCTGGTCTGGCGCCCTCAGCGATGGAGGTTCTCGACCGGGATTGGTTCGATGCCCTCCTGCGGTGGGAGGGAGAAGCCGAAGACCTGGGCGTAGAAACTCAATTCGCCATCGAGCGATGCCCGAATGTTCTCCGCCAGCCGAAAACCATGCTGTTCACCGGCAAAGGCCACATAGGCCACCGGCACGCCCCTATTCCGCAGTGCCCCCACGATCATCTCGGCCTGATTGGCGGGCACGACGAGGTCGTCGAGGCCTTGGAACACCGCCAGGGGGCGGTCGATACGGTCGGTGTGGAAGATGGGCGAGCGGGCCTCGTAGGTGGCCCGCTCATCGGGCCAGGGACCCACCAGGCTGTCGAGATAGCGGCTCTCAAACTTATGGGTGTCGGCCGCCAGAGCCCCTAGGTCCGCTACCCCATAGTGGCTGGCCCCGGCCGCGAACACGTCGTGGAAGGTGAGAGCCGCCAACGTGGTGAAGCCCCCCGCTGATCCCCCGCGGATGCACAGCCGGGCCGAATCCACATCGCCTCGGCACACCAGAAACTCCGCCGCCGCCACGCAGTCCTCCACGTCGGCGATCCCCCACTGCCCGTGCAACAACTGCCGATAGGCCCGGCCGTAGCCAGTGGACCCGCGGTAGTTCACGTCGACGACGGCGAAACCTCGGCTCGTCCAGTACTGACGCCCGAGCGACAGCAGGGGGCGAGCGGCGGCCGTGGGGCCACCGTGGATCATGACCAACAACGGCGGTTTGTCGTGGTCCGGGCCAACACAATCAGGATTGGTGGGTGGATAAAACAACGCGTGCGCCACCTCCCCCCCGGCGGTGGGGAACGAGATCGTCTCGGGCGTTGCGCACCACTGCGCCGCCAGACCGAGGGAGCGAGGCGGCACCAGTTCCTCCACCGAAACAAGGCGACTGCCCTTGATCACCGCCCGCGCCACGTGGAGTTCTTGATACGGGCTCGCGGCCAGGTACACCAGGTTGTCGCCGTCACCGTGTAGTCCGTCGATCACCGTGTGGGGCACGTCCAGCGGCGGGCTAGTGCCCTCGTGGGGGTCCCATACCGCAAGACGGTCGAACCCCCCATCGACGTAACGAAACGCCACTCGACCGCCATCGAGGAACGCGAAGCAGGATTGGCCAAACACCCACTGGGGGAATCCGATGTCGGCGCCGAGATCCACCATCGCCTCACTCCCCCGCTCCGGTGTCCACCGGTAGAGGCTCCAGAACCCGGTGCGGTCGGCGAAGAACCACAACGAACCATCCGGGGCCCAGGTGGGCTGGCCCACCGACTCGCCTCCGTCGCGCCCGGCCACCACGATTCGCTCCCCATGGGCTTGCACCATCAGCCGTGTGGCATCCCAGGGCATGTCGGGGTGATCCCATTCGATCCAGCAGAACGCCTCGCCGTCGGGTCGCCAGCGCGGGTCGCTCACGAAATCCGGGCCCTCCACCATCACCTCGGGAACCGACGCTTCGTGCGCGGCGAGGCTCACGATGAGGTTGGTGGCCTCCCGCCCGTCGGCGTGATGCTCTTCGCGTACGCACAGCAATCGGGTGCCATCGGGATGTACCGAGCCATCGGTGTAGCGCAAGGAGCGGGCTAGTGCTGGGGCCGGCGTGAGCGGCTCGGGCTCACCCCCCACCTCCAGGCGGTGCAGGCGCTGTGTACCCCACTCGGTGAACCACAGCACCCCATTGACCACCCACCACGATCCCCCGCCGTATTCATGCACCGCGGTGCGGGCGTTCCAGGGTGGCCCCAGCACTTCGCTCACCACTCCATCGGCGGAGCGGCGCATCACCGCACTGCGCCCCGATTCCGCCGGCCGGCTTTCGGACCACCAGAGGTCATCCCCATCGAGCGCCACTGCGGCGGGTTGACGGGCGGAACGCACCACCAACTCGCTGGTGATCGGGGTCGGCCAAGCGCCGTACGGAGCCGCCGTGGTCATGTGGCTTCGGCGAGCAGGTCCACGATGCGCCGACAGCCCTCGGTGAGGTCATCGTCGCCGAGGGCGAAACTGAGACGGGCGTACCCGGGGGCGTCAAAGGCTTCGCCGGGCACGACGGCCACCTTGGCTTCGTCGAGCAGGATGCCGCACAACTCAGCGCTGGTCGCGGCGGTGCGCCCCCGGATCGAGCGGCCCAGGTAGGCCGACAGATTGGGGAAGGCGTAGAAGGCTCCCTGCGGTTCCATACAGACCACCCCCTCGATGCTGCTCAGGAGCCTCCACATGGTTTGGCCGCGCCGGTAGAACGCCTCGCGCATCTCCCCCACGGCAATGAGATCACCGCGCAGGGCGGCGATGGCGGCGCGCTGGGACACGTTGGCCACGTTGGAGGTCTGGTGCGACTGCAGGTTCGTGGCGGCGGTAATCACATCGGTGGGGCCGAGCATCCACCCCACCCGCCAGCCGGTCATGGCGTAGGTCTTGGCCACGCCGTTCACCACCACGCAGCGCTCGGCGAGTTCGGGCACCACCGTAGGCATCGAGACAGCCTGGTGGTCGCCGTAGGTGAGGTGCTCATAGATCTCATCGGTGACCACCCAGATGCCCTTTTCCACCGCCCAGCGGCCGATGGCCTCCACCTCCTGCGCCGGGTACACCGCACCGGTGGGGTTCGAGGGCGACACGAACATCAGCACCTTGGTCTTCGGGGTCACCGCGGCGTCGAGTTGGGCCAGGGTGACACGAAACCCGGTGCTCTCGTCGGTAGGCAGAATCACCGGCACGCCCCCCGCCAGGGCAATCGCCTCGGGGTAGGTGGTCCAAAATGGGGCGGGGAGCAGCACCTCGTCGCCGGGCTCGAGCAAGGTGGCAAAGGTGTTGTAAATGGCGTGCTTTCCCCCGTTGGTCACCAGCACCTGACCCGATGCGATCGACAGACCCGAGTCACGCTGCGTCTTGGCGGCGATGGCCTCCTTGAGCTCGGCCAGACCGCCGGCGGGCGAGTACTTGTGGTTCCGCGGGTCTTGGCAGGCCGCCACCGCCGCTTCCACGATGTGGGGGGGCGTGGGGAAGTCTGGTTCGCCGGCCCCGAAGCCGATCACGGGTTCGCCCGCGGCCTGCAGCGCCTTCGCCTTGGCATCCACCGCCAACGTGGCGGACTCGGTAATGGCCGCGATACGGCTAGATACTCGGGCGGCGATTCGGGGGGTGGCCAACGGGCTCGCTCCTTGGTGGACTTCGCCCATCGTGGCACGCCACCGGGCCCCAACCCACATGGATTCGCACCGCCCGCTGATTCGTCTCGCCCCGAGGCGGTCCTTTCCGCCAACATGGGAGGGTGACCCCCGCTCCTCCCCCTGTGATCAACATTCCCACCGACCTCCTACCCCTCGACGGACGCTTCGGTTGTGGTCCCTCCAAGGTGCGTCCCGAAGCCGTCGCCGCCCTCGCCGCGGTGGGTACGGACTATCTCGGCACGTCACATCGGCAGGCTCGGGTCCAGTTCGAGGTGAGCGCCCTACGCAACGGGATCGCCGAACTCTTCGCCCTCCCCGATGGCTACGAGGTGCTGCTGGGCAACGGTGGCACCACGGCGTTCTGGGACGCGGCCACCTTCGGTCTCATCGACCACTGCAGCCAGCACCTCCGCTTCGGGGAGTTCTCCTCCAAGTTCGCCGATGCTGCGGCGGCGGCGCCGTTTCTCGGCCAGCCCTCCAACATCGTGGCCGAGCCCGGCACTCATCCACTCCCGGTGGCGGATGCCAGCGTGGATGCCTACTGCCTCACGCACAACGAGACCTCTACCGGGGTGGCTATGCCCCTGCACCGGCCCGCCGGGGCCGAAGGTCTCGTGCTCGTCGATGCCACCTCGGCCGCCGGGGGGCTCCGCTTCGATCCCCACGAGGTCGACGTGTACTACTTCGCTCCCCAGAAATGTTTGTCGTCTGACGGTGGCCTATGGCTTGCCGCCGTGTCACCCGCCGCCATCGAACGGATCGAGCGGATCGCCGCCTCGGACCGCTGGGTGCCCGCATCACTCGATCTGGGGATCGCCCTGGACAACAGCCGCAAGGACCAGACGTACAACACGCCCGCCTTGGCCACGATCTTCCTGGCCAATCAGCAGGTGGATTGGATCAACCAGCACGGCGGCCTGGAGTGGGCGGCCCGCCGGTGCGACGAGTCCGCCGAGGCGATCTACGGCTGGGCCGAGGCGTCGAGCTACGCCACCCCCTTCGTGGCGCTGACGGAACAACGAAGCCACGTAGTGGCCACGATCGACCTTGATGCCGATCTGGTCGACGCCAACGTGGTCTCCAAGGTCTTGCGGGCCAACGGCGTGTTAGATACGGAGAGCTACCGCAAACTGGGTCGCAACCAGGTGCGGGTGGCGCTGTTCCCCTCGATCGACCCGGCTGATGTAGAGGCTCTCACGGCCTGCATCGACCACGTCGTAGCCGCATTGGCCTAGTCGAACCGTCTCGTCTCGCCCCCGCCGAAACCGGACGCCCGCCCCGTTTTTCGGGCGGGCAGCCCGGTGGTGCCGTCGTGTGGTGGCGCCGCCCGCTACGGTCCGCTCCCATGCCCACCAGTAGCGAAGTTCGTGCTCAACTCACCGGCCCGGCCGGAATGTTCGAGGTAGTGACCGAAGATGTGTGGGGCCGCCCCACTCAGGTCTATGCCAACCGCATGCCGTCCCTGCGTTCGGTACTGGAGGTGGGTCTGCTACGGGGCGACGACCAGACGTTCATCGCCTACGGCGACCGCACCTACAGCTTCGGGGAGTTCGGCCGGCTCTCGAACGGCGTCGCCAAGGCGCTCCGGGACGACTTCGGCCTCGCCAAGGGCGACCGCGTGGCGGTGCTTTCCCAGAACAATCCCGAGTGGTGCCTCACCTTCTGGGCCACGGTGTCGCAGGGCGCGGTGCTGGTGGGCCTCAACGGGTGGTGGACCACCGATGAAATCGAATACGGCCTGCAGGACTCGGGAGCCAAGGTCCTCGTGGCCGACCGCAAGCGGTTTGAGCGCATCGTCGATTCCCTGGATCTGGCCCCCCATTTGGAGCACGTATTCCTGACCGACTGCACCCCGGCCGACCTCGGCCGGGCCGATGATCCCCGGCTCCATCCCTTTTCCGACCTCACCGCCGCACCCAGCCCCGATCTGATCGAGGCCGAGATTGCCGAAGACGACTACGCGGTGATCTTCTACACCTCCGGCACCACCGGTCGGCCCAAGGGGGCGATCTCCACCCATCGCAGCATGATCGCCAACCTGCAGAACACCATGTACAACGCGGTGGCCAACTCGATGTCGGGGAGCGCGTCCTTGCCCGATGATGGCGGCCAGAACGTGGCGCTGTTCACGTCCCCGCTCTTCCACGTGTCGGGCTGCCACTCCACACTGGTGGTCGGTTTACTGGCCGGATTGAAACTGGTGATGCCCGAGGGTCGTTTCCTGCCTGAGACTGCTCTGCAACTGATCCAAGATCATCGGGTCACCCTCTGGGCCACGGTGCCCACGATGGTGTGGCGGGTGTGTGAGCACCCTGACCGCCACTCGTACGACACCAGTTCGGTGCGCAGTGTGGTCTTTGGCGGATCGCCATCGGCGGAGGAACTGCAGCGGATGGTTCACGAGACCTTCCCCAGCGTGTCGAGCACCTCGAATGCCTATGGCCTCACCGAAACCTCCTCGGTGGCCACCGTGATCTCCGGACCCGACGCCGTCGCCAAGCCCGCCTCGGTGGGCCCGGCGGTCCCCACCGTGTCCCTGAAGATCACCGATGCCAACGGTGTGGAGGTTGGCCAGGGCGAAACCGGCGAGGTCTGCATCAACGGGCCCATTCTCATGGCGGGGTACTGGAACAAGCCCGAGGCCACCGCCGAGGCCATTGATGCCGACGGCTGGCTTCACACGGGCGACGTTGGTCATCTTGATGCCGACGGCTTCCTGTTCATCACCGATCGCAAGAAGGACATGATCATCCGGGGTGGCGAGAACATCTATAGCGTGGAGATCGAACAACGCCTGGTCAGCCACCCCGAGATCGCCGATGCGGCCATCTACGGCGTGCCCCACCCTGAACTGGGTGAGGAAGTCAAAGCCACCGTGCAACTCGAAGCCCATTCCAGCCTCACCGTGACCGAGATCCAGCAATGGGTGGCTGGCAGTCTCGCCGCCTTCAAGGTTCCGGCGTTCGTCGATCTCACGTTCGAGAAGTTGCCCCGCAACGCCAGCGGCAAACTTCTAAAAAACGTGCTGCGGGGGGAAGGCGACGTGAGTTTCGCCGAAACGATGTAGCCCTGGCCGCGGGGCCACCTTTGGCTCAACTAGTGGGTGGCATCTGCCGATCATCGAACCAACAAGCATCCAGTCCTGCTTGAGAGGGGCGGCGATGCACCCACGCAGCCACACAACCCCGCTTCGATGGCAGGCCCACCCCCATGCCGGGAGGGCCGCGTGACCTCGTTGCCAACCCCGATGACACGTCCACGGACAGGTCGCCTTGATCTTCACACCGGCCGGGCCACCCACTCCAGGGTGCGCACCGCGGGCCGGGCGGTGGCCATCATCGCCGCTGCCCTTATCGCGGTCCCGATCGTGGCCGTGGCCGTGGGGTATCACCCGGCCATCGTGGCGGCTCCAAGCGCCTCCCCCGGGATCGACAAAGGCGACATTGTCCTCAACAAGGTTGTACCGCCAGCAGATGTGCAGGTGGGCGACATCATCACCTACCTGCCGGCACCAGGATCGGCCAAGGTCACCGGCGTGGTGGCGCAGGCGACCGCCACCACGGGGACCTACTCCTTTCGGCTCGAAGGCACCCCGACCGATACTCCAGCATGGTCACCGGCGGCCGAGCAGAGCGTCACCCGGGGGGCCTTGCGCCTCGCGTTCCTCGACCGCCTGCTGCGCCACCTCAGCCCCTATGCGGCGGACAACCCAGATCTCACCCTGGGCATCGGGGTGGCATCCATCCTGTTCATCGGAGTTGTCTGGATGGCCCTGGCCACCCAGGAATCCGAGCCCGAATACTGGTAATCAGCCGCCGCTGATGTCCTGGACTCGCTGCTTGCCCGCCGAGATCCAGGGCATCATGCCGCGAAGTTGTTCACCCACCTGCTCGATCTGGTGCTCGGCTCCCTTGGCCTTGAGCGCCGTGTAGTTCGCTCGACCCGATTCAGCCTCAGCCACCCACTCGGCGGCAAAGCGGCCGTCCTGGATCTCATCAAGGACCTTGCGCATCTCGGCCTTCACCGCCGCATTGATGATGCGGGGGCCGCGGGTGAGGTCGCCATACTCGGCGGTGTCGGAGATGGAATACCGCATCCCGGCGATGCCCTGCTCGTACATCAGATCCACGATGAGCTTCAGCTCATGCAGACATTCGAAGTAGGCCGACTCCGGCTGGTAGCCCGCCTCGACCAGCGTTTCGAAGCCCGCCTGCACCAGGGCCGTGAGGCCCCCGCAGAGCACAACCTGCTCGCCGAAGAGATCCGTCTCGGTCTCTTCCTCGAAGGTGGTTTCCAACACGCCCGCCCGGGCCCCACCGATAGCCGCCGCGTACGACAGGGCCAGATCACGGGCGTGGCCGGAAGGATCCTGCGAGACGGCAATCAGACACGGCACCCCGCCGCCTTCGGTGTAGGTGCGGCGCACAAGGTGCCCGGGACCCTTCGGGGCCACCAGCGCAACATCCACATCCGCCGGCGGTACCACCTGCTCGAAGCGCACGGAGAAACCGTGGCCGACAAACAGCGCATCCCCGGCGGAAAGGTTGGGGGCGATGTGTTCGTTGAAGATCGCCTTGTGCTCAGTATCAGGGCCGAGAAGCATGATCAGATCGGCTTCGGCGGTGGCTTCCGCCACCGAACTCACCCGCAGACCCGCCGCAGTGGCCTTGGCCACCGAGGCCGACTCCGGTCGGAGACCGACGCGCACGTCCACGCCCGACTCCTTGAGGTTGAGGGCGTGCGCATGGCCCTGGGAGCCGTACCCGATCACGGCGACCTTGCGTGCCGCGATCAGGGAGAGGTCGGCATCTTTGTCGTAATACACGTTGGCCATCGTTAGTCACTTCCGCAGTAGGTGGGTCGGGGTGGTGAGGCTAATCCCTGAGAACAAGGCCCCGCCCCTTCAGCCCAGAACCAGCCGTCTCGCTCATCAGACCTGATGGAGCCGATGGTCGATCGCGTTGTCGAGTTTCGGAAGCGCCACCCGTCCGGTCCGACGAAGTTCAACGATGCCGAAGGGCCGCAACCGTTCGGCACAGTCGTCAAGTGCATTGGGGTGGCCCTCCACCGAAACGGTGAGCCGGTCTTGGCCTTCATCGAGAACCCGGCCCGCCAATTCATCAACCAGGGCCAGAATCTGGGGGCGGACATCCGGTGGTGCCTCGATGGTGACAAGGAGCAACTCGCGCTCCACGGCATGACGGGGGTCAAGTTCGGTGATGCTCACCACGCTGATGAGCTTGAACAACTGCTCCGTGATCTGATCCAGAGGGGCCGAGGCCACCTCTACCGCAATCGTGATGCGACTCAAGTATTCGTCCTCGGTCGGCGCCACCGCCAGGCTGACGATGTTGAATCCGCGGCGAGCGAACAACCCCGAAACCCGCGCCAATACGCCCGCCTTGTTCTCCACCAACACCGAGAGAATGTGGTGCGGGATGTCATCGGAGAGAGCGGTCATCGCTTGATGCCTTGACGGAGGCCGGGATCGGTGACGATGTCGTCGTTGCTTTGGCCTGGTGCCACCATTGGGTAGACCTTCTCCGCCGCGTCGACCCGGAAGTCGATCACCACCGGACGGTCGTCGATTTCGTTGGCCTTCTGGATCGCCGCCTCCACCTCTTCGGGGGAGTCCACGCGCATCCCCACGCAGCCCATAGCCTCCGCCCACAGTTTGTAATCCGGGAGATCGGGCGAGAGGTACACCTCGGAGTAGCGCTCCTCGTAGAACATCTCCTGCCACTGGCGCACCATGCCGAGGTAGGCATTGTTGAGAATGGCGATCTTCACCGGAATCCGCTCCGCCGCCGCCGTCACCAGTTCCTGGGCGGTCATCTGGAAGCAGCCGTCGCCGTCCACCGCCCACACGGTGGAGTCGGGGCGGCCAACTTTGGCCCCGATGGCCGCCGGGACGGCGAACCCCATCGTGCCCAGGCCACCGGAATTCACCCAGGTATAGGGCCGCTCGAAGTGCCAGTACTGAGATGCCCACATCTGGTGCTGGCCCACTCCGGAAACCACGATGCAATCGTCGGGGTTGTTGTCCCGCAACTGCTCGAGCACAAACTGAGGCTTGAGGGAGTCGCCCGGCTCCGCGGGCACGTAGGCCAACGGGTTGATTTCCTGCCAGCCCGCAATCGTTTGCTTCCAACGGGAGCGATCAGGGAAGGCGGCGCCGTTGGCTAACAGTTCCTTGAGCACCTCCACCAGTTCCTCGATCACCAGCCGACAATCGCCCACGATGGGCACATCGGGACGCCGGACCTTCCCGATTTCCGCCGGGTCGATGTCTACGTGGATCACCTTGGCCTCGGGGGCGAAGGCATCGACTTTCCCGGTGATCCGATCGTCGAAACGGCTCCCGAGCGCGATCAGTAGATCCGATCGCTGCATGGCGGTGACGGCGGTGTAGTTACCGTGCATCCCTGGCATCCCGAGACACAGCGGGTGGGAGTCGGGGAAGGCCCCTCGGGCCATCAACGTGGTGACCACGTGAATGCCGCACAACTCCGCCAGTTCGTGCAGGGTCTCCGCCGCCCGGGCCTTGAGGATGCCGCCGCCGGCATAAATCACCGGGCGTTCAGCGCGCAAGATGAACTCCGCCGCCTCACGAATCTTGCGGGGGTCGCCATGGGTGATCGGCCGGTAGCCGGGAAGACCGGCGAGTACGTCGGCATCGTCGGGCCAGTGCCACTCCATCGCTGAGTTCGGGTTCCGGGCGTCGATGATGTCCTTGGGAATGTCGAGGAGCACCGGTCCGGGCCGACCGGTGGTCGCAATGTGGAAGGCCTCCCGCACCGCTCGGGGGATGTCCTGGGCCGAGGTGATTAGCTCGTTGTGCTTGGTCACCGATCGCGTAACGCCGATCGTGTCGCACTCCTGAAAGGCATCGGTTCCGATAGCGCTCACGGGCACCTGGCCGGTGATCACCACCAGAGGGATTGAGTCCATGTAGGCGTTGCACAGTGGGGTGACGATGTTGGTGGCGGCCGGGCCGGAGGTGACCATCGCCACGCCGGGACGACCGGTGACGTGGGCGTACCCCTCCGCCATGTGGCCCGCGCCCTGCTCATGGCGCACGAGGATGTGGCGGATCGCACTATCGAGCAACGGGTCGTAGGCCGGCAGGATGCAGCCGCCGGGTAACCCAAAGATGGTGTCGACTCCCTCCATCTCGAGGGCTTTGATCAAAGCTTGCGATCCGTTGAGTTGCATGTTCTGGGTGCCTTTCGGGCATAACGCAAACGACCTCCCGAGTGGGAGGTCGAGCAGCGCACGGGCGAGAGAGTAACGCCGTGCGCTAGGTAACTACCTGAAGGAGGGTCGGGGCGGTCACGGATGAAAGCCTCCCACGCCGTCACTACGATGGCAACCCGATCAGGCCTCGGTGATCGCCCCCCGTTCGGCACCGGTAGCCAGTCGGGCGTACTTCGCCAGCACGCCGGTGGTGTACCGCGGCTCGGGAAGCTTCCAGCGGGCTTTGCGTTCGGCCAGGGTGGCCTCGTCCACGATCAGATCCACGGAGTGGCTCTTGATGTCGATAACGATGCGGTCGCCCTCCTCGATGAAAGCGATCGGTCCCCCGTCCACGGCCTCCGGTGCCACATGCCCAATGCAGAAGCCGTGGGTACCGCCGGAGAAACGACCGTCGGTAAGCAGCGCCGCATCGCCACCGCGCCCAACCCCCTTCATGGCCCCGGTGATGGCCAGCATCTCCCGCATACCGGGGCCGCCCTTGGGGCCCTCGTAGCGAATGACCACCACGTCGCCCGGCTCGATCTTCTCGCCCAAGACGGCCGCCATGGCGGCGTCCTCCCCGTCGAACACCCGGGCCCGGCCGTCGAAACCAAGACCGTCTATACCGGCCACCTTCACCACTGCCCCTAGCGGCGCCAGCGTGCCCCGCAGGACGGCGATGCCCCCCACGGCGTGGAGCGGATCCGACAACGGGTGGATCACCTCGCCATCCGGGGCGGGAGCGTTGATCTCGGCCAGGTTCTCCGCCACCGTCCGACCCGTGACGGTGAGGCAGTCGCCGTGGAGCAAGCCCGCGTCGAGGAGGTGCTGCATCACCACGGGAATACCCCCGATGCGGTCGATGTCGACCATGTGGTACTTGCCGTGGGGTTTGGTATCGGCAATGTGGGGCACCCGGGCCGCCACCTTGTTGAAGTCGTCGAGGGTGAGATCCACGCGGGCCTCGGCGGCGATGGCGAGCAGGTGCAGCACGGCGTTGGTGGAACCACCCAGGGCCATCACCACCGCAATGGCGTTTTCGAACGCATCCATCGTCATGATCTGGCGGGGTCGGATGCCCTTCTCGAGCAAGCGGACCACGGCCTGACCCGAGGCGTAAGCGAAGTCGTCGCGACGGCTGTCGGGGGCCGGCGGGCTCGACGAACCAGGCAAGGACATCCCCATCGCCTCGGCCACCGAAGCCATGGTGTTGGCGGTGAACATGCCCGCACAACTGCCCTCACTGGGGCAGGCTCCCCGCTCGATGGCATCGAGTTCGGCCAAGTCCATGGTGCCCGCGGCGTAGGCCCCCACCGCCTCAAAGACCGACACGATGTCGGTGGCCTGTCCCTTGTGCGATCCCGGGAGGATGGATCCGCCGTAGAGAAAGACCGCCGGCAGGTTGACCCGCGCCGCCGCCATGAGCATCCCCGGCAGGCTCTTGTCGCAACCGGCGAAGGTGACCATGCCGTCGAAACGTTCTGCGTGCATCACTGTTTCGATCGAATCGGCGATGACCTCCCTGCTCACCAACGAGGCCCGCATCCCCTCGTGCCCCATGGAGATGCCATCGGACACCGCAATGGTGGTGAACTCGATGGGGAACCCACCCGCATCGCGTACGCCCACCTTCGAGCGCTTGGCGAGGCGATCGAGAGGGAGGTTGCAGGGAGTGACCTCGTTCCACGACGACGCCACCGCCACCTGTGGCTTTTCCCAATCGTCGTCGGTCATGCCGATAGCCCGGAGCATGGCCCGCGCCGGCGCCCGATTGGGGCCGTCGGTTACCTCACGGCTGCGCGGCTTGATGTCCACTGGCACGTCACCCTCGTGGCTGTTCATGGCCGGGAGGCTATCGGGAAGTGCGCCGCGTGGCTGCGCCCCGACCCGACGATTCAGAGCCCCGCCTTGGCGCGAAGGAGCGCAGTGGCCGCTTTGCCGTCGGCCTGGCCGTTGGAGGCTTGCATCACCTTGCCCACAAAGAATCCCGTGAGTTTGCCCCGCGCTTTGTCGTCGCCGTTGCGGAAGTGTTCCCATTCCTCGGCATGGGCGGCGATGAGGCCGTCGATGATTCCTTCCAGCGCCGAGCCGTCGAGGGCCTCGAAGCCACGAGCCTGGGCAATCGCCGCCGGGGCGCCCCCGGTAGCCACCATTTCAGCCAACACAGTCTTGGCCTGCGTGGCCGTGAGTTCCCCGCTGGTCTCCATCTTCACCAGATCTCCAAAGCCCTCCGGCGACAATGCCGCGGCACCGTCCACGGCCAGGTTGTGCTCCACGTGGGTGAGCACGCGACCGGCGTCGGCCCCGCTGCGAATGGCTGCTTGCGCGAGGTGGTCGAGGCCGCGTTCCACTGCGACCACCACACCGCCACTGGTGGCCAGTACCCCGGCGGCATCCGCCAGGGCGCTGCGGCGCGCCGCCGGCAGCACCGGCAAGGCGGCGTCGATACGGGCGATGTCAGCCGCCGAGGGCACCAGCGGCACCAGATCCGGCTCGGGGAAATAGCGATAATCATCGGCGTCTTCCTTCACCCGCAGAGTGCCGGTGCGGCCGGAGGCTTCGTCCCAATGGCGGGTCTCCTGACGCACTGTCTCGCCATTGTTGAGCAAGTCGATCTGACGAAGCGCCTCATGATCGATGGCCCGACCGAGCGAGCGCACCGAGTTGAGGTTCTTGATTTCGCAACGGGTACCCCAGGGCTCGCCAAGGTGGTGTACCGACACGTTGGCATCGACGCGCATCGAGCCTTCTTCCATCTTGGCATCGGACACGCCGGTAGCCAGCAGGATGGCCCGCAACTCGGTGGCGTACTCCTTGGCCTGCTCGCTGCTGCGCATGTCGGCCTCCGACACGATCTCCACGAGCGGCACGCCCGAGCGGTTGTAATCCACCAGGCTGTGCTCGGCATCGTGGATACGTCCGCCACCCCCCACGTGGTTGAGTTTGCCGGTGTCTTCTTCGATGTGCGCGCGAGTGATGCCGATCCGGTGGCCCGACGGGAGATCCAGGTGGCCCCCCAGGTTGGTGGGGAGGTCGTACTGGGTGACCTGATAATCCTTGGGCTGGTCGGGGTAGAAGTAGTTCTTGCGGGAAAAGACGGAGCGGTTGACGTCGCAGTGGAGGGCGCGGCCGAGCCGCATCGCCAGTTCTACTGCGTGTTCATTGAGCACCGGCAACGAACCGGGCAAGCCCAGACACGTGGGGCACGTGTTGGTGTTGGGCTGATCGCCGAAGTGGTTGGGGCAGCCGCAGAACAACTTGGTGGCGGTGGCTAACTCGCAGTGCACTTCAAGCCCGATCACCATCCCCCACCCTTCGGGGAGGACCGAGGAGTTCGGGGCGGAGCGGGGGGCGGGGGTGGTCATGCCATGGCTCCTTCGAGGGTGGCGGCCACCTGGAACATGGTCACTTCGTCGAGCGCGTTGGCCATGACCTGCACCCCCACCGGCAGTCCATCGGCACCGACGCCGAAGGGCACCGACATGGCGGGATGGCCGGCGAGATTGGAGGGAATGGTGCAGATGTCGTTCAGGTACATCGCCAGCGGATCGGCCTTGGCCCCCAGCGCGAAGGCCGTAGTGGGCGAGGTGGGCGAGATGAGAACGTCGAACCGCTCGTAGGCGGCCTGGAAATCGCGGATGATAAGGGTGCGCACCTTCTGGGCCTTGCCGTAATACGCGTCGTAGTAGCCCGCCGACAGGGCATAGGTGCCGAGCATGATGCGCCGCAGAACTTCCGGCCCGAAGCCCTCCGTGCGGGTGCGGTCGTACATCTCCGCAGTGGTGGGCGCATCCACCCGCAGGCCGTAGCGCACCCCGTCGTAGCGGGCCAGGTTGCTCGAGGCTTCCGCCGGTGCAATGAGGTAGTACGCCGACAGGCCGTAGATCACCGCCGGCACCGAAACCTCTTCCACCTTGGCCCCCGCCGCGGCCAGCGCCTCGGCTGCCGCCGCCACGCGGGCCACCACATCGGGGGCGATGCCCTCGGCCTGACATAGCTCGGTCACCAGCCCCACCCGCAGCCCGGCCACGCCGTCGTCGAGGCGATGCCGCACCGGGGGTAACGCCTCGGGAATCGACGTGCTGTCGCGTGGGTCATAACCAGCGATGACCTCGTAGAGGGCGGCCGCGTCGGCCACCGTGGCGGCGAATGGCCCGATCTGGTCGAGGCTCGAAGCGAACGCCACCAGGCCATAGCGCGACACCCGCCCGTAGGTGGGTTTCACACCCACCACCCCACACAAGGCGGCGGGTTGACGGATCGAACCGCCGGTATCCGAACCGAGGGCCAGGGGGGCGAACCCCGCCGCTACCGCTACCGCGCTTCCGCCCGAGGAGCCACCGGGGACCTTGGTGATGTCGTGGGGATTCTTGGACGGCCCGAAGGCGGAATGTTCGGTAGAGGACCCCATAGCGAACTCATCGAGATTCGTTTTTCCCAACGAGATCGCCCCGGCAGCGGCCAGTCGCTCCACCACGGTCGCGTCATAGGGAGGCTTCCACCCGGCCAGGATCTTGGATGAACACGTAGTGGGTATAGCGGTGGTGCAGAGGTTGTCCTTCAGGGCAATCGGCACCCCCGCCAGGGGGCCGGGGTCCTCGCCGGCGGCCACCCGGGCGTCCACGGCATCAGCGGCGGCCAGCGCCTGCTCGGCGGTTACCAGGTTGAAGGCATGCAGTTCGGGCTCGCGCACCCCGATGAGCGAGAGGTGCTCTTCCACCACGGCGCGGGCGGTGCGCTCACCGGCTCGTACCGCCGCCGCGATCTCCAGGGCGCTCACGGTGCATCCCCGAGCACCGATGGCACCCGGAACATGCCATCTTGCGTGGCAGGGGCCGCTGCCAGCACCGCATCGCGCACTCCGGACTGGCGCACCACATCGGGGCGCCACACGTTCTGGAGTGGGTAGGGGTGTGAGGTGGGAGGCACGTCGTCGAGGTCTAGGGCCTCCACATCGGCCGCATTGGCCAAAATCGCCGCCAACTGGGGCGTGAACGTGTCGAGTTGCTCGTCGGTCAAGTTCAACCGAGCCAACTGGGCGACATGGGCTACTTCCTCACGCGAGAGCGATGCCATGTGACCATCGTAGGGGCGGGATCCCCCACCTCAGGAATGCCAGGGAGCAAACCCACCCGGACGGGCCACTCGCTACGGTGTGGGTCCGGGTGGCGCGACCCACGTGCCCGTTGAGCAGGAAGTAGTCATCGTGGCTGTCGTCGTCATTACAGGATGTAGCAGTGGGTTCGGCCTCGAGGCAGCCCTCGCCTTCGCTCGCCGGGGCGACACGGTCTGCGCCACGATGCGCAACCTCGCCAAGGCCGATGTCCTTCGGGCTCGAGCCGCCGAGATGGGGGTGACGGTAGAGGTAGAGGCGCTGGACGTGACCGATGACGAGTCGGTGGCCCAGGCCATCGCCACGATCACTCAACACCACGGGGCCATCGACGTGCTGGTGAACAACGCCGGGGTGGGGTTTGGCGGCCCGGTGGAGACGATGCCCATGGCGGCCGCGCAATCCCTCATGGACACCAATTTCTGGGGGGCGGTGCGCATGATCCGCGGTGTGCTTCCCGCCATGCGGGAACGACGCGCCGGCGTGATTATCAACGTCACGTCCATCAGCGGCCTCATTCCCGGCGCGCTCTACACCGGCATCTACGCCGCTTCGAAGCACGCGCTCGGTGCCCTCAGCGAGGCACTGCTCACCGAAGTGGGGCCCTACGGAGTGCGGGTGGTGTGTGTGGCACCGGGCTTTTCCGCCACCGAGATCAGCGCCAACCGCGAGACGACCGACGACGGCATCGCCGGGTCGGTCTACGAGGCCGATGCGCGCTGGTGGAACGACTTCATGGCCAACAGCATCGCCAGCGGCGCCGGTGCGGCGTTCGTGGCCGAGGCCATCGTGGCGGCGAGCATCGATCCGGCTACGCCGCTCCAGCAGCCGGTAGGCGAGGACGCGGCCTTGTACCTCAACCTCTGGGATCAGACCCGCACCTTCGAAACCTGGATCGAAACAGCCCTCGGCGTGGTGGAGATGACCGCCGGCCCCCGCCCCACCCCCCGCTGATCCCCGCCCGGGGCGCCGCACGCGAGACCCCGGCACCCGTCGATCGACCCGGACAAGTTGTATGAGTGAGCACTCACTCAGATACTATCGACCGGGTGATCAAGGCCGACGAAGCCAAACGGCACCCCCGGGCCCCAGCCATGGCGCCCCTCGAACGGCGCGCCGCCATCATCGGAGCCACCCGAGTCCTCCTCCTAGAAAACGACGCCATGGTCACCACCCGGCAGATCGCCGAAGCCGCTGGCATCGCCGAGGGAACGATCTTTCGGGTGTTCAGCGACAAGGACGAGTTGATCCACGCCGTCATCGACGAAACCGTGGATCCGGCCCCCCTCGAACGGGCTCTCGAAGCGGTTGACCCCTCCGACCCCGTGGAGATCATGCTCACCGCCACCATCGAACTGCTGCAACGACGGGCCATCGAAATCTGGCGCCTCATGGCCAGCGTGGGCCCGCAGTTCCACGATCGGGTCCATCGTCCCATGAGCGACAGTCCGGCGCTCGCGGCCCTGTTCCAGGCCCACCACCACACCATCACCGTGCCCCCGGTGGAAGCGGCGCGCCGCCTGCGGGCCGTCACCCTCGCCACCAGCCATCCGATGCTGGTGGAGCAACCCATCACACCGGCGGAGATCACCACCATGTTTCTCTACGGCATCGCCCGACGGTCGCCGTGCTGATCGGCCTCCTACGTTCGCACCTTCGGCCCTACCGTTCGATCCTTCTTCTTGTTGTGGTGCTGCAGACGGTGCAGTCGGCGGCGGCGCTGATGCTCCCCGGGCTGAACGCCGAGATCGTGGACCAGGGTGTGCTCATGGGCGACAACGCCTACATCCGCTCCCGCGGCGCCCTCATGCTCCTGTTTTCGATCATTCAAGTGCTCTTCGCCATCGCGGCAGTGCGGTTCGGGGCCAAAGTGGCCATGGAGTTCGGCCGGGACCTGCGCACCCACCTCTTCCACCAGGTCAACAGCTTCTCCGCGCGAGAGGTAGGCACCTTTGGGGCGCCCTCGCTGATCACCCGCATCACCAACGACGTCCAACAGGTGCAGATACTGGTGGTGATGGCCTGCACCATGGCCATCGCCGCCCCCATCACCATCGTGGTGGGCCTCTACATGGCCCTGCAGCAAGACGTCGGGCTGTCGATCGTGATGGTGTTCGCCATGCCCATCGCCGCCATCGTGCTCGGCGTCATCGTGGGCCTTATGGTGCCAGCCTTCCGCAAGATGCAGGATCAAATCGATCGCATCAATCGCGTGATGCGCGAACAGATCACCGGCATACGGGTGGTGCGCTCCTTCGCACGAGAGCCCCAGGAGCAAGCCCGTTTCGCCGAGGCAAGTTCCGAACTCACCGCCACCGCGCTGCGCAGTGGGCGCCTGATGTCGGCCATGTTCCCCACCGTCAACGTGCTCATCAACCTCTCCAGCGTGGCCGTGTTGTGGCTCGGTGCCTACGCGGTGAGCAGCGGCCAACTCGAGGTGGGGTCGCTCATCGCCTACTTGAGCTATCTCGTGCAGATCCTGATGTCGGTGGTGATGGCCACCTTCACGATCTCGATGGTGCCCCGCGCCTCGGTGTCGAGCGGCCGGATCACCGAGGTCCTCCTCACCGACCCCTCCGTGGCTCCCCCGCTCACCCCGGTGCGCAACGTGCCTCGTCTCGGCACCCTTGAGATGCGCGAGGTTGGGTTTCACTACCCCGGCGCCGAGAAGCCCGTACTCAGCGACCTGAGTTTCACCACCACCCCGGGCCAGACCACCGCCATCGTGGGCAGCACCGGGGCCGGGAAAACCACCCTGGTGGGCCTGGTGCCCCGTCTGTTCGATGTCACCTCGGGCACGGTGCTGGTCGACGGCGTGGACGTACGTGATCTGGAACCAGAGCGCCTCTCGAACTGCATCGGCCTCGTACCCCAGACGCCGTATTTGTTCTCCGGCACGGTGGCCAGCAACCTTCGTTTCAGTAAGCCCGATGCCACCGACGAGGAAATGTGGGAGGCCCTCGAGGTGGCGCAGGCCGCCGACTTCGTGCGAGCCATGCCGGGCGCTCTGGAGGCCCGCATCGATCAAGGCGGTGCCAACGTGTCGGGCGGACAACGCCAGCGGCTGTCCATTGCTCGTGCGCTGGTGCGACGACCATCGATCTACTTGTTCGACGACTCGTTCTCGGCACTAGACCTCACCACCGATGCCAACC
Source organism: Candidatus Neomicrothrix parvicella RN1 (assembly GCA_945898515.1). Taxonomy (GTDB): domain Bacteria; phylum Actinomycetota; class Acidimicrobiia; order Acidimicrobiales; family VFJN01; genus VFJN01. The sequence goes on from CAMDIH010000007.1 coordinate 34,876, forward strand.
TTCGCGCCGCCCTGGTGCCCTACACCGCCGATGCGGCGGTAGTGATCGTGGCGCAGCGGGTATCCACCATCGCCACCGCGGATGCCATCCTCGTGCTCAAGGATGGCCGGCTCGTGGGTCGGGGGACGCACGCCGAACTCTTGGCTGATTGCCCCACCTACGCCGAGATCGTGCAGTCCCAGATCGGGGAACGGTCCGCCGCATGAGCACCGACACCGACGACCCGAAGATCGACCTCACCGCCCCCGATACCCGAGCGGCGAGCCGCTGGAACTCTGCCGGCATGCCCACCGAGAAGTCCAGCGATTTCACCGTGGCGATCCGCCGCCTGGTCCAGCTGCTGGGCCCGGAACGGCCCGTGCTGGTGCTGGTGGCCATCACCGCCATCGTAAGCGCCACCCTCAACGTGATCGGACCGCGCGTGCTCGGCCACGGAACCGACGTGATCGTGCGAGGAATGCGCAGTCCCACCGGCATCGACATCAACGAGCTCCATCGCGTGCTCCGCCACGCGATCGCTCTCTACGCCGGTTCGGCACTGCTTTCCCTAGCCACGGCATGGATGATCGCCGGTGTGGTGCAGCGACTCATGCACCGACTGCGCCTGCGGGCTGAAGGCAAGGTGCACGCGCTGCCGCTTCGTTACATCGACCGCCAGGCCCGCGGTGACCTCCTCAGCCGAGTGACCAACGACCTCGACAATCTGGCGCAAAGCCTGCAGCAGACCTTGAGCCAAATGCTCACGTCGGTACTTCTGCTTATCGGCGTCGCCGCCATGATGATCCTGATCTCCCCGCCACTGGCCCTCGTCGCCCTCACCACCGTTCCCATCTCGGTCTTTGGCATGAAGAAAGTGGCCGCTCGGGCCCGCCCGAAATACCTCGCCCAGTGGGGCGCTACGGGCACCCTCAACGGTCAGATCGAAGAGGCCTTCACCGGCCACGCCATCGTGCAAGCCTTTGGTCGCCAGCCGGAGGTGGAAAGCCGCTTCGCTACCACCAACGACACGCTCTTCGAGGCCGCTTTCGGCGCCCAGTTCATGTCCAGCCTGATGCAGCCGCTCACGATGTTCCTCGGCAACATTCAATACGTACTCGTGGCGGTGGTCGGCGGGATGCGGGTGGCCACCGGCAGCGTCTCGATCGGCGATGTCCAGGCCTTTATTCAGTACTCGCGCACCTTCTCGATGCCCCTCACCCAGTTGGCTTCGATGCTGAACGTTTTCCAGTCGGGGATCGCCTCCCTCGAGCGGGTGCTCGAACTGCTCGACAGCGAGGAAGAGTCGCCCGATCCGATCGATAGCGCCCCCCTGGCCCCCATCGCCGGGCGGGTCGCCTTCGAAGACGTGTCCTTCTCCTACGATCCCAACCGCCCCCTCATCGAACATCTCTCCCTCGTGGCCGAACCAGGGCAGACCATCGCCATCGTGGGCCCTACCGGGGCCGGGAAAACCACCCTGGTGAACCTCATCATGCGGTTCTACGACCTCGACGGAGGTCGCATCACCCTCGATGGACGCGACATCGCCCGCATCCCGAGACGGGCGCTGCGCCGCGACATCGGCATGGTGCTCCAGGACACGTGGCTCTTCGGAGGGACCATCCGCGAGAACATCGCCTACGGCCAACCCGGTGCCTCGGAGGAGCAGATTCTCGCGGCGGCACGATCCACCTGCGTCGACCATTTCGTGGCCACCCTGCCCGACGGCTACGACACCGTCATCAACGAGGAGGGCGACAACATCTCGGCGGGACAAAAACAGTTGATCACCATCGCCCGAGCCTTCCTGTCCCAACCGGCCATCCTCATCCTCGACGAAGCCACCAGTTCTGTCGACACGCTCACCGAGGTGCTCATCCAAGAGGCCATGAACGCTCTTCGGGTAGACCGCACCAGCTTTGTGATCGCCCACCGGCTCTCCACGATCCGGGGCGCCGATGTGATCCTGGTGATGGAGGACGGCCGCATTGTGGAGCAGGGCAACCACAACGACCTACTCAGCCACGATGGGCCCTACTTCCACCTCTACAACTCGCAGTTCAGCGCCGCCGCCGCCGAAGTTTCCTAAAGCACCCGTGGCGGAAGTGCAGAGATCAGCTCACCGGGGGTAACAAGGTAAGAGGCACCACCGTCACCGGACCTGACCCCACGCGGCAATGCGCTTCGATGGTGGAAGGGGTGGTGGCGTAGGTGAGTTCGGCCCGCACCAACCGATAGGTGAACTTCCCCGGCTCCACCGTGAAAGGCGAGGCGTTGCGGGCCACCTGCTCCCCGGCCTCGTCGCGAAACTCCACCACCAGTACTCCCTCCCCCGCCTCTTCGGCGCGGCAGCGCACCAGCACGATGAGATGGGGAGTGACGGTGACCGGCGCGGGCTCCGGTGCAGCCATGGAAAACATGATGCCGTTCAAATCGATACGGGTAGAGGGCCCGGGTGCCTCCCGCAACTGCAGATCCTCGCTAAACAGGGCCGACACGATGTCCATGGGCCGACAGGCTAATAGGCGTGGTCGGAGCCCCCACCAAACCCGCCGGAGCCGGGCCCCTCAGCCTGCGGTGACCTGCCGCGCAAAGGCCACCGTGGCCGACTCAACCTCGGCTCGGTCGTAGTCCAGCGTGGCGACGTGATAGCTCTTCTCGAGCCAAAGGTGCTCCACCGGGCCCTGGATTTCCGCGGCCAGGATGTTGCTGTCCTCAGGGTTCACCACATGGTCCTGCCGGCTGGTGATCACCAGGGCCGGCATCGTGATCTCCCCCAGGCGTTCCCGCACCTGCTTTCCCGCTTCCATCATCGTGAGCAGGGCTCGCAGGGGGGTGGCGTCGTAGGACAACTCCTCGGAAGCGGGATCGGCAATGTCGCCGCCGATGGACTCCATGGTTTCCATGCCGCCATCCAGCATCGCCGCCACCGCCGTGACCATCTCCGCCGGAACCGCCACCGGTGCGTTGATCAACACGATGCCCGCCAGTTCGGGATGACCTTCGGCCACCGCGGCGGTGAGGGCACCGCCCATCGAAAGGCCCACCACGATGCAACGGCCCTCCGGGGAGCGAGCCGCCAGGGCATCGAGCGAACGCTCAGCCTCGGCGCGCCAGTCGTCCCATTCGGTGTGCACCATGTCTTCGATGCTCGTGCCATGTCCGGGCAGGCGCGGCATCTCCACGTTGAAACCAGCGTCGGCGAGGGCTTCGGCCAAGGGCCGCATGGAGAGCGGGTTTCCGGTGAAGCCGTGGAGCACCAGCGCGCCATGGGGGCCGCCGCCGGGCGACGACCACGCTTCACAACCAGGCAGGATCGGGTGAACATCGTCGGCGGGAGTACGAGGCATCCCCGGATGGTAGCGCCCCGTTCTCAGCGGTACGGGTCGTCGCTGCTCTGCTCTTGCCACCAACTATCGACGGCGGGCGTCCAGTCCGGATCCGGGTAAATGCAGTCCACCGGACACGGATCGAGGCACTTGTCGCAGCCCGAGCAGAGTTCGGGAATGATGATCACATCGAGTCCGTGGTTGAAAATGGCGCCGAACTGGGGCGGACAATGCCGAATACAGGTGTCGCAGTTAATGCAGATCGACATGTCGATCAGCAGAGGCGGGTTCTTCCATTTGGGGTTTCTCGTGCGGTCAGCGATCCGCTCGGGCCGAGTGCTCGCCGCCATGCCTGCGACGGTAGCACCGAGTGGGGTGGCGATTGACCGGCGGGTCAAGACTGGGGCACGCTCTGGACCGATGGAACCCGACCGAAGGCTCACCGCGCAAGGCATGGAGCGCAAACAGCAGCTGCTCGATTGCGCCGCCGAACTCTTCGCCGAGCGCGGCTACGCCGAAACTCGGGTGATCGACATCGTGCGGGCCGCCGGCGTAGCCAAGGGCCTGTTCTATTGGTACTTCGAGAACAAAGAAGCCCTCTTCAAAGAGTTGGCCGGCAGCATTCGTCTCAATCTCCGCCGCCAACAAGGCGCCGCCCTCGATCCCGGTGCCACTCCACTGGTGAACCTCTACCGGGGTACAGAAAGTTCGGTGATCTTCATGGCCGAGCACGCGCCCTACTTCTCACTCCTCGAGGAGGAAGGCCGCAACTTCGTTGACGTCATGCGCCAGGGCACCCAGCAACACATCAAAGACATGGTGCAACTCATCAAAGCCGGCCAAAGCGATGGCACCATTCGGGAGGAGAACCCCATGCTGCTTGCACTGGGCGTGGTGGGGTCGGTGGGCCACTACTCCCGGGTCCACCGCACCGGCCGCATCGACCTCTCACTCCCCGAGTTGGCGGCGTTCGTGGCTCGCTATGTGGTGCACTCCGTCGCCTCCGGCGATGTGTCGGTACGCGATGCCCTGCGGCAGGTAACTGCCGTCGCCGCCCCGGTTTGAAACGCGCTGGGATCCCACGGCCACAGCAAAAGAGCTCCAACTCGTCTGCGCCCCGGCGGTGCTACCCTCCGGCACATCCAGCCACCACCGACGTAGAGGAAATCTCACCATGGCCCAGTACCCCTTTCTCTCCAGCGAATGGCTCGCCGCCTCCCAACAGATCCGGGCCGAATACGCCGATACCCTCGCCGCCCCCGCGCACTCCGTGCGGATGAACCAGGTCATCACCGAGGTTCCCTTCGGCTCGGGCACCATCGACGCCCACCTCGACACCTCCGACGGTAAAGCCAACATGGATCTGGGGCATCTGGACGGCCCCGACCTCACGGTCACCCTCGACTACGCCACCGCCAAAGCAATCCTCGTGGAGGGCAACCCCCAGGTGGGCATGCAGGCCTTCATGGCCGGGAAGATCAAGGTCCAAGGCGACATGACCAAGATGATGGCCATGCAGCAAGGCACTCCGGATCCTGTCGCGCTGGAAGTGGCCGCCAAGATTCAGGCCATCACCTCCGACTGATCGGATCCTCAGACCAACGCCGTTTCAACCGCGCTGGTGGGATCGCCAACGGCCGGCGCGGGGACGCTTCGGTTGCTCGAGCGCACGAACCAGGCCGTCACCACCCCTATCGCCGCCATGGCCCCACCCACCAGGTAGGCCTCGCCGTAGGCCGCCACCTCCCCTACCGCGTCAGTTCGCATCACCGAAACGGTGAGCATGACCTGAATACCGATCACCACCCCGAGTTGCGTCATCAGCTGCTGAAAGGCGCCCGCCACACCGATGTCGTGCTCGTCTACCGAGTTCACCATGCTCGCCGCCAGCGACGGCGCCGAGCACCCGAGGCCGATGCCCGACAACGCCAGCGCCGTGATGATCACGAGCTCTGAGGTGCCCGGAGCCAAAGTGGACAGGGCCAACATCGAGGCCACCACGCACATCGAACCCGCCACCGCAGCGGTGCGCTCCCCCACCCGCAAGGCCAGGTAGCCCGCCAGCGGACCCGCAATCGTAAAGGCGAGGGGACGGGCAACCATCAGACCGCCAACTTTGGTTGCGGAGAAGTCGAACACCCTGTACAAGAAGATCGGGGTGATCAAGAGGCCACCCATGTAGGCGAAGTTGGTAAAGAACTGCGTGATGATGGCGAAGGAGAAGTTGCGGCGACGAAGGTACGGCAACGGCAGTAACGGAGAAGGCACCCGCGCTTCCAACCAGATGAACGACGCCACCGCCACCGGTGCTAACACCAGGCCCGCCAGGATGAAGGGATCCGACCAGCCCCACAGCGGACCCCGGTTGATGGCGAAGAGCAACGATGTGGCCCCTACGGCCAGCACGAGGGCCCCACGCCAATCGAAGGCCACCCGCTCGCGAGGTGCGGTCTCGGGCAGCAGGATGAGCGCCAGTAGGAGCGCGAGGCAGGTAAGCGGAACCTGGACAATAAAGATCCAGCGCCAGCCAAACGCTTCCACGATCGGCCCACCCGCCACCACGCCGATCACCGGACCGCCTGCTCCCACCATGGCCCAGTACCCCATGGCCTGCACGCGCCGTTCACGGGGAAACATGCGGTTGATCATGGCGATGGACGCCGGCCCCACCGCCGCCCCGGTGGCGGCTCCCAGCGTGCGAAAGCCGATCAGGGATCCGGCATTCCACGACAAGGCGGTAAGGGCAGCAAACGCACCCACCCAGGCCATCGACCAGCAATAGACCCGGCGATGACCGTAGAGGTCACCGAGTTTTCCCATGGCAGGGCCGGCCACCGCGAAGGCCAGCAGCGGTCCGGTTACTACCCAGGTCACCGTGCTCTCATTGCTGTCGAACTCCGCCGCGATGCTCGGGATCGACACCGACAGGATGGTGATGGTGAACCCCACCGAAAACAGGCCGAAGAGCACCACGGCCAGCACGATCCACGGGTAACGCGGGCTCGTCGCCATCCGGCCCTGGAGGTGGTGGCGCCACCGTTGCATCCCTGAGTTGATCACGGCGAGGTGGGCCCGGGGTGCGTCAAGCAATGGTGGCTGGAGTTCGCTGTCATCGGTCGGGGCACGGTCTCTAGGTTATTGACCCGTGGGTCAAGAACCCACCCGGCTCGCTGGAGCGGTGGCCTCATCGCAGCGGCTGGGGAGCGCCACGTCCAGCGCACCGCCCCAGCGAGCCGGGCAGGCGAACCCGTCGACCCTACACCGGAACTACGTCGCCGCCCGTGGACCTAACGGCGTAAATAAATGTCCACCGTGGCCCCGCGCTTGACCTTGTCATTGGGCTCGGGGTTGGTGGTGAAGGGTGTACCGCGAGCGGGGCCAGCTACATCGCCCACCACTAACCCGGCCGCCTCGAGCTTGGCGATGGCCTGATCGAGCGTGAGGCCATCAACGGAGGGGACGACCACCAGATCGGGGCCCTTGGAAACCGCCACCTCCACGGTGCTGTCACGCGGTGCCGAGGCGCCCTCGCCCGGACGCAGGGCAATGACGGCACCCACCGCCACGGTGTCGCTGAACTCATCAACCTGTTTCGCCAGCAGTTGGACCGACTTGAGAGCGGCGGCGGCGGCCTCGTAGGTACCACCGGTCAACCCCGCCGGAACAACACGCGGCACCGGGCCCTTCGAGACGGTGAGGGGCACCTCGGAACCCTTGGGGAGTTCGGCGGGCACATCCGCGCCCACGGCCATCACAATCCCAGCGGGCACCTTCTCGTCGTTTACTTCCGTGACCGCGGGGGTGAAACCACCGGCGTCGGTGAGACGTTGGGTGGCATCAGCGATCGACAGCCCCACAAGGTCAGTGGGAACAGGGGCGGGGGTGTTGCCGAGCGAGACGTACAACGCCAACGTGGCGCCCTCCCGAAGATCCTTGCCCGCCACCGGATCGGTGCGCAGAACCTCGCCCGGTTGGCTGCCATCCACCCGGATCGGGCGTATGTCGATCTTGAAACCGTACGGCTCCACCTCGGCGCGCGCGGCTGCCTCGGTGAGGCCCACCAACTCCGGTACGGGATAACTCGGGGTGCGGGCCTGGCGGTAGCCCCACCAGCCCGCGCCCGCCACCAACACCACCAGCAACAGGGCGAGAACTACCTTGGGCCACCGGCGCTTGGGGCCCTCGGGGGGGCTGGCGTCGAGGGCATCATCGAGGTAGTCCGGCGGCTCGCCGGGCCGCGGACCGCCAGCATCGGCGTCACCGGCCCCCTCCTGCCCCGGGGTCGCAACCGACGACAGACCGAGCAAGGTGGGATCAGCATTGGTGCCGTCCTGGGTGAGGTCCACCACCGGGTGCAGGGACGCCAATACCAGCGGTGCTGGCCGGGGGAGGTCCTCGGCGCTGGCCATGAGGGCAATGGCCAACTCGCCCGCGTCGGGGCGATCGGCGGGGTCGGGAAGGCCCGCTCGCTCCAGCGGCTTCTGCAACGCACCGAGCGCATCGGACACCTCTACCGCCACGCCGACGCGGGCCATGAGGGTGGCAATGGTGGTGTCGGCGGAGAAGGGAACCCGCCCGGTGACACATTCGATCAGTACCAGGCCAAGGGAATACACATCGGCTCGCCCATCCACCGACTGCCCCTGGGCCTGTTCGGGTGAGGCGTACCGGGCGGTGCCCAGCACCGCTCCCTGCGGCTCGGTCCACGCCGCCTCGGCAATGGCCCGCGCCAGACCGAAGTCCGCTACCCGCAGGCGAGCATCGTCGCCGAAGAGCAGGTTGGCCGGTTTGATATCGCGGTGCACGAACCCGCGACGATGGGCGTAATCGAGCGCCCGGGTGGCCTCAAGGCCCACCATCAGTGCCTGCGATGGGGTGAGCCGAAACCCCGAGTCCAACATGGTGCGCAGGCTGCCGCCACCGAGATACTCCGTCACGATGTAGGGCATGCCGTCGTCGTCGCCCCAGTCGTAGACGGCCACGATGTTGGGATGATTCAGGGCCGCGGCGGCTTGCGCCTCCGCCCGGAAGCGCCGGAGGAAAGCGTCGTCCTCGGCGAGCGCTGCGTGCAGGATCTTCACCGCCACCCGACGCCGGAGCCGGACGTCGTCAGCCAAGAACACCTGGGCTGACGAGCCGGTACCGATAGGAGCGATGAGCCGATAGCGCCCGCTGAGAACTCGACCGATTTGGTCCGTCATACGGGACATGACCACAACCGCAAGGATACCCCCTACCCATTCGGTCCCGGTGCACCCTTCTGGGGCTGGAAGCGCCAGACTGATACCGATGACCCTCGACGACCCCACCGATACCCCCGAGCCCGTCACCGAAGCCGCCGCCGAGCCCCCGGCCGACCCCATGGCGGGCCGTCGAGCGCCCCTGCCCACAGCCCTCTACCGGGTCATCATCGCCGCCGCCGTGCTCGCCGCCGGGGCCGCCATCGTGTTGGGGGTGCAGGCCACCCAGACCGCCAAGAAAGAGCCGGTGACGGTATCGGGGCGCCCCGACGTAGTGGAGGCACTGATCCCCCGGGAAGGCGACGAAGTAGTGCAGCAGTTCGAGGTGGGTATCGATCTAGCCCCCGGTTACGAGGGAGGCCTCACGGTGAACGGCGTGGGCATCCCCACCGAGGAACTGCGGCTCGTTCCCCAGCAGAACCAGGTGTTCTTCAAGCCCAGTGAAGGTTCGGTGATCACCGAACTGCTCGCCGGGGAGAACTGCGTGGTAGCCACCGTCTGGAAGTCCTCGGAGGGTCGCGGCCTTCGCGATCAGACGTTCCAGTGGTGCTTCGAGGCGAGCTGAGCGGGGGTCATTCCCCGGCCAGGATGGCCGCCAGGGGCTCGCCGTCCAGCAGGCGCCGGAGCGCCGCTTCATTGACCACCGGCACCCCGATGGCCTCAGCCTTGTCCTGCTTGGAACCCCCGTCGACCCCGGCGATCAGCACGGCGGTCTTGGCCGATACGGTGCCGCTCACTTTCGCCCCCAGGGCCTCGAGTTGTTCCTTCACCTCGTCGCGGCTGAACGCCGCCAAGGTACCCGTCACCACCACGGTCATCCCCGCCAGGGGCAATACCGCCACCGCGGCCGGTTCGGCGAGGTCGGTGTCGGTGCGCACCCCCAACGCCACGAGGTCGCGCACCAGCGCGGCGTGGCGGGGCGAATCGAACCACGCCCGCACGGCGGCGGCGATGACCGGTCCGATACCCGTCAACGCCGCCATCTCCTCGGCCGAGGCCGCTTGGATGCCCTCGAGCGTGCGCAGGTGACGCACCAGATCTTTGGCCACTGTCGGGCCCACATGATTGATGTTGAGCGCCACCAGGAGTCGTTCCACGGGACGCTGCAATCCGGCCTGGATGCCCTCGATGAGGTTGTCGACCCGCTTGGCCTTCCACTTGGGAAGACCCAGAAGATCCTCCCGGCGGTCGGGCAGGCGGAACACGTCGGCGAGATCCTCCAACCACCCCTGCTGACGAAACTCCGCCACCGTCTTGTCGCCCAGGCCCTCGATGTCGAGAGCACCGCGAGAGGCAAGATGCACCAGGGATGCTTCGATACGGCGGGGACACTCCTGGTTCTCGCAGAAATGGTGAGCTTCTCCCTCCGGACGCAGGAGCGGCTGGCCACACGCGGGGCACGCGGTGGGCATCTGCCACTCCGCCGTCCCGGCCGGGCGGCGTTCCTTGATGCTCCCCACCACCTCAGGAATCACATCACCCGCCCGTCGCACGATGACCGTATCGCCCACGCGCACATCCTTGGCCTGCACCTGAATCTCATTGTGGAGGGTGGCGTTGGTAATGGTCACCCCGGCCACCGCCACCGGTTCGAGCACCGCGAACGGGGTCACTTTTCCGGTGCGCCCCACGTTCACCTCGATGCCCACCAACTGTGTCTGCGCCTCGATCGGTGGCATCTTGTAGGCGATGGCCCACCGGGGGGCTCGGGCGGTGGAACCCAGCACCTCGCGCTGGTCCATCCGGTCCACCTTGATCACCACCCCGTCCACCTCGAAACCAAAGAGATGACGGCGGGCGGTGAAGTCGTTGATGAGCGCCCAGACCTCATCGATGGTGGCCACCACCGTGGAGGCTTCCGGGACCGGCAGCCCGGCGCTCCTCGCCCACTGGAGATACTCCGAGTAGGTACTGAAGCTCCGCCCCTCCAGATGGCCGAGGCCGTGCACCCACATCGCCAATGGCCGCTCCCGCACCACCTCGGGATCCTTCTGGCGCAGCGCACCCGAGGCGGCGTTGCGCGGGTTCATGAAGGCGGATTCGCCACGTTCGATGCGTTCCTCGTTCATGCGGATGAACTTCTCCACCGGGTAGTACACCTCGCCGCGTATCTCCACCACCTCGGGCGGCTGATCGTCGGTCAGGCGATAGGGCAGATCCTGGAGGGTGAGCAGCTGCTGTGTCACCGTTTCGCCCTTCACCCCATCGCCACGGGTGGCCCCCAGCACCAACACGCCGCGGCGATAGACGCAGTTGATGGCGGTGCCATCGATCTTAAGTTCGCAAGCCCACTGGATCACGCTGTGTTCCGGGAGGCCCCGCACCACCCGATCCGACCAGGCCCGGAGTTCATCTTCGCTAAAGGCGTTGTCCAGCGACAACATCGGTTCAAGATGCTCGACGGCCGGAAACGCCTCATCGAGGGGCGCACCCACTTGGCGGAGGGGGGAGTCTTCGCTGGCCAGGGCCGGATGGCTGGCTTCGATGGACTCCAGTTCCCGCAGCAATTCGTCGAAGGTGGCATCGGGCATCGCCAGATCCGACAACACGTAGTACCGGTAGCGCGCATCGCGCACGATGCGGCACACCTCGTCGTAACGCTGTCGGGCCGCGTCGAGGTTGGTCGGGTCAGCCATTGAGGGGAGCGTAGCGATGCCGGGGAACCGTCCGCTTCGCCATGAGACCGGCGATCAGGCTCCGACGGTAAGACGCATGCCGTAGGTCTGGGTTTCGAGACGCCGGGCCACCTGGTTTGTCAGAGAAAGCACCCGCTCGGCCTGCTCCTCCCCGTGGGTGGCGAGACCGCAGGCCGGGGTGATCATGGCCTGTTCCCGTAAGCGCACCGGATCGCAACCACCCTCGGTAAGGCCGCTCCATTCCGCCGACAACGCGTGCCAGAGGCGGTCAGGCGCCGAACCAAGCGGGCCGACGGTGGGCACGGCGCCCCACGCCACCCATCCATCACGATCGAGAAACGCGCTGATCGCCCCCACCTGCTCCACGGCCCCGGAAGCCAGTGGGAGCGACAGGATCTGCGGGCCCGACTGGAGCACCGCCCCCCAATCGGTGGGGCCGCAACAGTGCAACCCGGTCACGGCATGGGGTTCGATCGTGGCCAAAGCGCCGGAGATGAGGTCGATGGTGCTCGTGGACTCAAGGGGAAAACTGGGGTGCAACGCCGCCGTGAGGCCGGGCTCATCGAGGAAGACCACCCGCGGTGCCATCGGCGCCGCCTGGGCGGCGGCGGCCAGCAGCGAGCGGGCCCGAGAGCGAACCGCCGACCCGGCTACCGCGAAGGCCCGCTCGGCTGGCACCCCCACGTTGAGCAGGGCGATGCCGAGGGTCACTGGTCCGGTGAGTTGCAGCTTGATAGGCCCCTGACGCCCGGCGGCGGCGCCAAGAAAGGCCCTCAGACCCACGAAGGGTGCCCCATTCACGCTCTCGTCGGTGAGCGGATGGCGGGGGTCAATGGCGGGATCGTCTACGACGAGCGAACCGTCCTCAAGTACCCGCACGCCGGCGATACCCCACGCGGCTTGGGCGATCATGCGCTCAACGCCGGAGCGGTTCGGAAGTGACGGAGCGGCCGGCAGGCGCGCCTGGCGCTCCAGCACCAACGCGGCGGCCCGGGCCGGATCGGTGTGCGGCAGGCTCCCAATCGAGGTGGCGAGACCACGGGGGAGGTCGATCGGATTCATCGCCGCGCCCCCCCGGGCCAGGTGCCCACAGTCAGGCGTCGCCTTCGATCAGATGCCGCCAAGCCACGTCCCCCTCGGTTGGTATTCCATGAGAATGGCCATAGGGGCCCCGCGTGGGCAAATCTCGCAGCCGCGATGAACGTTCTCACTGGCCCCTGGCCTGCACGCGTTACCTGGGCCCTCGGGCCGCTGCTGGTGGCCCCGGCCCTCGGCGCCTCCCTTGAGCAGCACAGTCGCGCCGTTTCCCTCACCGGGGCGGCGCTGGCCTGGGCCACCTGGGCAGGGGTGTTGGTGGCCGTGCTGGTGCCTCGTACCGTGAGCCTCACCGCCCTGCGGGTCGCGGCACCGGCGGTGCTGGGGAGCGCCATCTGGGCGGCGTCGGCGGCGGGCGCCACGCTCGCCTCGGTGTCGGCCCTAGTCGCCGGTTCTCTCACGGTGATGGCGGCGTTTTCTCCCTTCACGGGCCAATGCTTTGTGAACGGCTCGGCCTATGGCGATGAGTACCGCCTGCCCCTTCGGGTGCCCGCCGCGGTGCTGCTGGGTCCCATCGTGCTGGCCGAAATCGCCGTCGTCGCACCGGTGGTGGCCGGTCCGCTCCTGTTGGCCGCCGGCCAGTGGGGGGCTGGCGGACTCGTCGTGGCGATCGGCGCACCAACCGCCTGGTTCGCCCTGCGGGCGCTGCACGGCTTGAGCCGGCGCTGGGTGGTATTCGTACCGGCCGGGCTGGTGCTCCACGACCGGCACACGATGAACGAAGCCGTCTTGTTTCCCCGGCGCCTGATTGCTCGGGTCGGCCCGGCGCGTGATCCCCTCCCCCCCGACACGCTCGACCTCACCGCGGGATCGTTGGGCCTGGCCGTGGAACTCGTAGTGAGCTCGCCGCTGGAGGTGGCGCCGCGGCGCAATGACCGCACGGTAAAAGTGGTGACGGTGCCGTCGGTGGTCTTTACTCCCACCCGTCCCGGAGCCCTCTTGGCCGAGGCCACCCGTCGTCGCCTCCCGGTGGAGTAAGCAGCAGCGATAGGCGGCACCGTGCCCGCTGATTACGCTACGGGCATGGCTACCGCGCGTCCGCACCGGCGTTTGATCCGCAGAATCACCGTGGCCCTCGTGCTGTTCGGGGCCGTAGTGGCCCTCTGGGCCACGTTGCCGTATTCCGATGCCGTCCCCTTGGCGGTAGCGGAGGGCCAACCCGCCGTGTCGGTCACCTTCACCTGCCCCGCGGTGATCGGCGGCGATAGCCGACCCATCCCCAGCGCCACGGCCCGCCAGGCCCGCCAGGCCGGGGAGTTGACCCGCCGTCCGTGCGAGCCGTGGGAACAAACGCGACGCGTGCTCACCGTCGTGGACCTCGTGATGGTGGCGTTGGCCTTGGGCTGTCTCATCCGGTACCGCATCCGAGGTTCTCAGGCCACAATGCCGCCCGCCACCACCTCGTCGTTGGCGTAAAGCACCACGCTCTGGCCGGGGGCCACCCGCCGGACGGGATTGGTGAACATCACGGTGGTGCCCACCACGCGACACCGCTGGGGGGTTCCATGCGCACTCGTCTGGGCCAGCAGTTCGCCGGCCTCCGCTTCACCCACCCAACGAAGCTCCTCCAGCACCACTTGGTCCACCAACAATGCCGCCGCATCGCCGACGGTCACGGTGGCCGCCGGCCCATCCACCTTGATCACATAGGCCACCTCGCTGCCCCCAACCAGGCCCAGGCCTCGCCGTTGGCCGATGGTCACCAATTCCACCTCGGGTACGAAGCCCACGGTGGCTCCCGCAGCATCGATCACGCGTCCGGGCCGAGTGGTGATGCGGTCGGCGAGGAACGCACTGCGCCCACCGGTGGCAGTGATGAAACACACGTCTTGACTGTCGGGTTTGTCGGCGGTGGCGAGGCCGAGTCGGGTGGCCTCGGCCCGAACTTCGCTTTTGCTGAGATGTCCCACCGGAAAGCTCACCCGGGCCAGGCCCGCGGCATCGAGCACATGCACCACATAGGACTGGTCCTTGCTCGGATCGGCCCCCCGCCGGACGCGTCGCGTGCCATCGGGTCGCTCGACGATGCGCGCGTGGTGCCCGGTGGCTACCGCATCGAAGCCAAGGGCATCAGCGCGGCGTAAGAGCCGATCGAACTTGAGATGGCGATTGCACTCGATGCAGGGATTGGGGGTGCGGCCCGCCGCGTGAGCGCTGACGTAGGGGGCCACCACGTGCTGGTCGAAATCGTCGCCGAAGTTGAACACGTGGTGGTCGATGCCCAGCCGTCGAGCCACCGAACGGGCATCGTCGACGTCGGCTACCGAGCAGCAACCGGAGTCTGAGTCGCCGCCCCACAGTTTGAGAGTGGCGCCCACCACCTCGTGGCCGGCTTCCACCAGCAGCGCGGCCGCCACCGACGAGTCCACCCCACCCGACATCGCCACCAGCACCCGGGTGGCGGCAGTCATGCCGGTGCTCCGTCACGAGCGTGAGCGGCGAGGCGGGGGGCCGCTTCGAGCACTCCGACGGTGGCAGCGGCCACATCCGCCTCCCGGGTGGACCATCCCATGCTCAAGCGCAGGGAACCGCCCGCCAGGGAGCGATCCAGGCCGAGGGCCGCCAGCACATGAGACGGCTCCTGGGCACCACTGGCGCAACTCGATGCCGCCGACGCCAGCACGCGATGGTCGTGTTCGAGGAGGTACAGCAACGCTTCGCTGTCCACCGCAGGAAGACAGAGGTTGGCGATGCCCGCCACCAGGTGGGAACGCTCACCATCCACCGCCGCACTCTCCACGGCCCCGGGGATGGCGGCGAGGATGGTGTCCACCAAACCATCCCGCCAGATCGTGGCGCGGGCCACCAGGGCCTCGCGGTCGGCCGCCGATGCCCGGGCGGCCACCGCCAGGGCCACCGCGCCAGCCACATCTTGCGTACCGCTGCGGCGGTCGCGTTCCTGACCGCCGCCGCGCAACATCGGCTCCAACACCACACCCCCTCGCACCAAGAGCGCTCCGGTGCCCTTCGGCCCGCCACATTTGTGGGCGGCGATGGTGACCAAATCGGCGGCCTCGGCATGGGCGCGCACATCGAGCCAGCACAACGCTTGGGCAGCATCGGTGTGCAGTACGGCTCCCGGGGCGCGGGCCCGCACCACCTCCGCCACCTCGGCCAGCGGCTGGATCGTGCCGACCTCGTTGTTTACGAGCATCACCGATACCAAAGTGACGCTGGAATCGAGCGCGTCCGCCAGCGCATTGAGGTCGATCACCCCGCGCTCGTCCACGGGCACGACACGGCCACCGGCGGCCCTCACCGGATCGAGTACGGCATGGTGTTCAATGGCCGAGCACACCGCCACGCCGCCCCGGGTGCCCAATACCCCCTGCACGGCCAGGTTGTCGGCTTCGGTGCCACCGCTGGTGAATACGACATCACCGGGGGCGCCACCCACCACCGCCACCAACTCGGCCCGGGCGGCATCGAGCGCCACGCGCGCCGCTCGGGCCAAAGCATGCGCCCCCGAGGGGTTGCCGTAACCCTCGGTGAGCAAGGGCACCAACGCGGCGATGACCTCGGGGCGGGCCGGGGTGCTAGCGGCGTGGTCGAGATAGTGCCAGACCGACATCAGCAGGCCGGGGGCACCAGCGAGGCCGCGGCCGCCGCCGAGAACCTTGACATCGGGGACCGGGGTGAGGACCGAGGCGCGACGAACGGGCTATCCACCGTTGTGCTCCCATCGCGAACGACCCATTCCACCCAAAGATTCTAGCGGGCCCTCCTGCGTGACGGCGGGGCGCTCGGCCCACGAGGGTGGAGAAGCGCCGAGGCGCGGAACCCTCTGCTCGTCGGCCAGCGTCCCCGTTTTTGGCTGGGAGCACGCTAACCTTGCGTCTGTGCATCCAGGCTTTTTCGACCACCAATGAGCCAGTTGCGCCTAAACCCTCTGACGGGTCGTTGGGTCACTGTGTCGACCGAACGAGCCGACCGACCGGGTGAATTGATCTCGCGGCAATCGCCGGTGGAATCCGACCCCGATCGCCTCTGCCCGTTCTGCCCCGGCAACGAGGAGGCCACTCCCCCGGCGCTGGAGACCTATGGGGCCAGTGGGCGCTGGCAGGTTCGTGTGGTGCCAAACCTGTTCCCGGCCTTTGGTGGCAACAACGCCCTGCGGGTGCAGAACCTTGGGCCGGTGTGGACGCAGGCCACCGCCAGTGGGGTGCACGAGGTGCTGGTGTTTAGCCCTGACCACACGGGAAGTTGGGCCGACCTCGACGACAAGCAAGCCGGGTTGGCCATGGCGGCTATTCGCGATCGCATGGAAGACCACGCCCGTCGCTCCACCGTTCGGTACACGCAAGCCATCGTGAACGCCGGCCGGGAGGCCGGGGCATCGCTGGAACACCCCCACGGCCAGTTGCTCGGCATTCCCTTTGTGCCCGGCGAGATCGCCGAGGAGGAGGCCGGCTTCCGTCGCCACGAGGGCTCGTGTCTGCTGTGCACGACCGCCGAGGCCGAGGTGCAGGCCGGGCACCGAGTGGTGCTGGCCGATGAGCAAGCCCTGGTGATCTGTCCGTTCTGGAGTGGTGCGCCCTACGAGATGCTGGTGATCCCGCGATCACACGAAGTGCACCTGGAGTCCACGTCGCCGCCCGATGTGGTGGCGGTGGGCCGAGCCATCCGCGATGCGCTCCTTCGCCTTCGCCGTCACGTTGGTGATACCGCCTACAACCTCGTGTTTCACACGGCCCCCCATCACCACGAAGGTCCGTTTCACTGGCACGTCCATATCGTGCCGCGGCTCACCAGCCTGGCCGGTTTTGAGCAGGGAACCGGCGTGATGATCAACATCGTCGCCCCGGAACTCGCCGCCCGGCATCTCGCCAGCTAGGCGAGGCGCCGCTGACGGGTTGCTTCGGCGTACGCCTGCCGCTTGGGGACACCGAGGCGAGCGGCCACCGCCGTGGCCGCGTCCCGGGCGGTGTCACCGCTGGCCAAACAGGCCCGTACGGCCACTTCCACATCGTGATCACTGGCCGGGGTGGGCGGGGGCTGTGTCGACCGAACGAGCCGACCGACCGGGTGAATTGATC
>CAMDIH010000008.1 GCA_945898515.1 Candidatus Neomicrothrix parvicella RN1
AACACGAAGAAGAGGTCGACCCCCAAAAAGCCGGCCTGCGAAAAAATCTCGCGATAATAGAAGTACGGGGCGACCACCCAGATGTGGGACATCACCACGAGGCTCACGGCGAAGGCCCGCAGAATGTCGAGGGCTGGCACGTGCACCAGCCGCCGGAGCGGGGCGGGATCGCGCATGGCCGCGAGTTAACTCAGGCGGGGTTGTCGGCGACGGTGACCGTAGTCATCTTGTCGCCTACGGCGATCTGCTGGGCGATCTCGATACCGGAGGTCACATAGCCGAACAAGTTGTAGAGCGGGCCCAAACTTTTCTGGCAGTCGTCGATGCAAATAAAGAACTGCGAGCCGTTCGTATGGGGGCCGGCGTTGGCCATGGCCACCGCCCCGAGGGTGTAGGCGCTGCGTACCGGTTCATCATCGAACTTGTACCCCGGACCGCCGCGTCCACTGCCCTCTGGATCACCGCCTTGGATCACGAAGCCGGGCACCACACGGTGAAAGGTGAGGCCGTCGTAGAAGCCTGCTCGCGCCTGGACCACAAAGTGGTTCACGGTGATCGGGGCCAAGGCGGCATCCAAGGCCAGGACGATGTCACCCTTCTCGGTGGCAATAGTCACGGTGAAGGTGTCGGTGGGCTGGATCTGAATCGTGGGGGCGTCGGGCATGGACGCAGACGTTACCGCTTCATCGGGCGCTCACGAGCCGGACGGGGTCAACGAGAGCACTGGGGCCTGGTGATCAGGCGGCGGTGGTGCCGATCGAGGGGAAGTGGCAGGCCACGAAGTGGTCCTCGGCTACAGCGCGGATCTGGGGTTCTTCCAGCGAGCAACGCTCCTGGGCGGCCGGACAGCGCGTGCGGAAACGACAGCCGGCCGGCGGATCGATGGGGGAGGGAAGATCGCCGAGGAGGAGCCCACTGCTGGACGGCACCACGGTGGGGTCGGGCACGGGGATGGAACGCAGGAGGGCGGCGGTGTAGGGATGGGCGGGGGCGGAGTAGAGGGCGTCGGGGGAGCCAACTTCACAGATCTTGCCGAGATACATGACCGCCACGCGATCACTGATGTTCTTCACCACGGCGAGGTCGTGGGCGATGAAAATGAGGGTGATGCCGTAGCGGGCCTTCATATCCTCCAGCAGGTTGAGGATCTGGGCCTGCACGGACACATCCAGCGCCGACACGGGCTCGTCGCAGATCAACAGTTTGGGTTCGAGTACCAGGGATCGGGCAATGGAGATCCGCTGACACTGACCGCCGGAGAACTGGTGAGGGCGCTTCTCGCCGGCCACCTCAGGATCGAGACCCACGGCGTCGAGCACTTCGGTCACTCGGCCCTGGCGTTCCTTCTCGGTGCCCCGTTTCCAGATGCGCAGCGGCTCGGCCACGATGTCCTTCACTTTGCGGCGCGGGTTGAGCGACGAAATCGGGTCCTGAAAGATGAATTGCAATTGGGTCCGGACCTCGCGGAGGTGCTTGCCCTCGATGTTGGCGAGGTCGATGCCCTCGAAGAGGACGCGGCCGCTGGTGGGAGCGGGAAGTTGCATGATGGCCCGACCGGTGGTGGATTTTCCGCACCCGGACTCACCCACCAAACCGAGGGTTTCGCCACGCCGCACGTCGAGGCTGATGCCGGATACGGCGTGCACGAGCCCGGCGGAGGTAGGGAACTCAACGGTGAGGTCCTCAATGCGCATGAGCACATCGTCGGAATCGCGAAGGTGGGCGGTGCCGGTACCGGCCATCAGTGAGTACCTCCTGGTGGATCCGCCAGTATTTGGGTGATGGATACGGCGGCGGGCATGCCGGCCGCCGTGTTGTGAGCCAATGCCTCGCGACCGGCCTCGGTGCCTACCGGGAACCAACAGCGGTAGAGGTGGCCGGGTGTCTCGCTCTCTTGTAACGGCGGCATCTCGCTGTTGCACTTGGGCTGGACGTAGGGGCAGCGCGGCGCGAATCGGCAGCCGCTGGGCGGGTTGATGAGATCTGGCGGGCGACCAGCGATGGCCTGTAGTCGGGTGTGGCTGGGTTGGGCCAACTTGGGAATCGAGTGGAGCAGGGCCTGGGTATAGGGCATGCGTACGTTGGCGAAGAGATCGGTTGTGGGGGCGTATTCCACGATTTGGCCGGCGTACATCACCGCGATGTGGTTGGTGCGTCCGGCTACTACCCCGAGGTCGTGCGTCACCAGGACCATGGCCATGTGGCGCTCCACCTGTTGCTGATGAAGTAGGTCGAGAATCTGCGCCTGCACCGTCACATCGAGGGCGGTAGTGGGCTCGTCGGCCAAGAGCAACTTGGGGCCGCAGGCCAGGGCGATGGCGATGGTGACCCGCTGACGCATCCCCCCTGATAGCTCGTGGGGGTACTGGGAGATCCGTCGCTTCGGGTCCGGGATGCCCACCGAATCGAGCAACTGCAGCGCCTGGGCGCGGGCCTCAGATTTGGACAGTTGCAGGTGGTAGCGCAAACCCTCGGTGATTTGGCGGCCGGTCTTCAGGACCGGGTTCAACGACGTCATCGGATCCTGGAACACCATGGCCATCTCAGTGCCCCATAGATCTCGCAACTCCTTCTCGCTCGCTCCCACCAGTTCGATGCCGTTGTAGCGAGCCGATCCTGAGCGCATCACGTTCTTTCCGGTGAGCAAACCCATGACGGAGCGCGCCAGCACCGTCTTACCGGACCCCGACTCGCCCACGATGCCGAGGGTGTCGCCGCGATCGAGGGTAAAACTGACCCCATCGACGGCCTTGACAATGCCGGCGGGGGTATCGAAGTAGCTGCGGAAATCGTGGACCTGCAGGAGTGCACCATCGTGGACGGTGTCGGCGGTGAGCACGCGCCGAGTGGCTTGAGGTTTGGTCAAAGCATGGAGTCCTTCACATCGAAGGCCGCCCGGAAGCGGTCACCCAGTACGTTGACCGCCAGCACGGTGAGGAACATCGTGACCGCAGGAATCATGGCGGTGTGAGCGATGTTGTCCTGCTGGAGGGGTTTCTTGCCCCCGTTGATCATGCCGCCCCAACTGATCGTCTCGGTGGAGGTGAGGCCGAGGAACGCCAGACTGCCCTCGGCCACGATGGCGATGCCCACCACCAGCAGACCGAAGGCCAAGAGGGGAAGGATGACGTTGGGGAGAATCTCCCGCACCAGGATCCGTTTCTGGCTGGCGCCGGCCGCCCGGGCGGCGAGGACGAACTCACGTTGGGCGTAGGTGAGGGTGGTGGCCCGGGAGATGCGGGCAAAGGCGGGGATCGAGACGAGTGAAATGCCGAGCACCACGTTCAGCAGGTCGGCGCCCAAGAAAGCCACGATGGCAATGAGCAGGATCAAGGCGGGGAAGGCGAGGAAGACATCCACCGAGGCCATGAGAAGGGTCTCGCTTTTGCCCCGGAAGAATCCGGCGAGGAGGCCGATGGTGCCGCCCACCAGCATCCCGATGATGAGCACACCGGCGGCCACCACCAGGGACACCCGCCCTCCCCAGACGATGCGAGCGAGGATGTCGTAGCCGTTGTTGTCCGTCCCGAGAAGGTGTCCGGCGGTGAAGGGCGACGAGTTGTTTTTGGGCACGGAGAAATCGGTCTTGGCGGGATCGTCGAGCGGCAGCCAGGGCGCGAACACGGCGGCGGCGGTCAAGGTGATGAGCCAGATGGAGGCGATCCAGCCGCCGATGCCCAAAGCGCCGGTTTTCTTGGCGGTCTTGATCTTCTTGTCGGAAGCGGGGGAAGCCGGCGGGGGGTTGGTGGCAATCCCGTCGGGTGGGGAAACGAGGTCAGTCATCAGGCTCCAGCCCGTCGGACTCGCGGATCGAGGATGGTGTAGAGGATGTCGATGAGGAAGTTGATGAGGACGAAGGAGATGGCGATGAGGAGCACTACCCCTTGTACCACCAGGTAATCCCGTTTGAGGATCGACTCAATGGCGAGGCTGCCGATGCCGGGGAGCACAAAAAACTGCTCGATGATGACCGCACCACCGATGAGGGTGCCGAATTGGATGCCAAACACGGTAATGAGTGAGAACGACGACGGCCGGAGGGCGTGGCGCGCCAGGATGTACCGGGTCGGCAATCCCTTGGACCGCGCCATGAGAATGAAGTCCTCCTGGAGGGTAGAAATCAGATCGCTGCGCAACAGACGGGTGTAGACGGCGGTGAGTCCTGCCACCAGCACAGTCAAGGGGAGGGCAATCGAACGTAGGTTGCCGACGATCCCTTCGCTGATGGGCTGATAGCCGATGGCCGGGAACCAGTTGAACCGCAGGGCAAACAACCACACCAAGAACACCGCGAAGGCGTAGCCGGGTATCGAAATCAGCCCGAAAGAGGCCGTAGTGATGGCTTTGTCGGTTCGGGAGTTGCTCCGGAAGGCGCTGAACAGGGCCAATGGAATAGCCAGGGTCAGGGAGACCAACTGGGCCAACAGCATCAATTCGATGGTGGCGGGCAACTTTTGCTTCAGCAGCTCAGTGGTTTCGAACTTACTGGTATACGAACGGCCTAGGTCGCCCTGGGCGACGTTGCCGAGGTACTGGACGTACTGCGTGAGGAAGGGCTTATTGAGCCCGAGGTCCTCTTGGACTGCCTCGCGCACTTCGACGTTGGAGTACTGGGGGCCGAGGAGCACAACAACGGGATCACCCGGAAGGAGTTTGGTCAGGCTGAACGTGAGGAAACTCACGACCAGTACCACGGCCAGCAGTTTGAGCAACCGCGTAACCGCACCTTTCAGGATTCCCATATTGTGTCCTCGACCCCCTCTGCCAACGGACTATCAGACGTGGATTGGTCTCTTACTTGCTGGAGGCGACGAAGATATACCCGGGCTTGATGGCCCCGAGTGAGTTCACCTCGCCGGGGGGCAATCCACCGACCTTTTCGCTGTTGTACACATTGCCGAAGAGGTCGTACAAGGTGGTGATCAGCGGTACCTCTTCGCCGGTGATCTCCTGGACCTTGTCGTAGGCCGCCTTCCGCTTGTCGAAGTCCGCTGTCGCCTGGCCTTCTTTGAGAAGTTTATCCACCTCTTTGTTCGAGTAGAAGGCCAAGTTTCCGGCGTCATCGGTGGTCAGGCCAGCCCGGATCGCATCCGGATCTTGGAACTGGGCGCTGCGGAAGCAGGCCCCTTCGTAGTCGCCTCCCCGGGCAAACATCCGGGCGACGAACGCGCCCTGGTCCTGGGTTTCCAAGGTGATCTCCATCCCGCCCGCCTCGCCCATCTGCTTGACGAGCTGGAGAACCGAGTCGGCCTCCGGGGTGGGGATGCACACGATGGAGAACTTCAGGCCGCCCAATTCTTTCACCAGGTCCTGGCACTTCTTCAGGTCGAACCTCGGCGTACCAGCGTCGGCATTGTAGTAGGCCGAGTCGGTGGCGAAGCCGGAGTAGGAGGGCTGACGAATGCCCTCATAGACCCGCTCGTTGATGAGGTCCTTGTTGGTGCAGTAGGCCACCGCCTGCCGAGCCCGCACGTCGTTGAACGGAGGCTTGGCGTTGTTCATCAGCAAGATGGTGGAACTGGAGCCGCTGATCTTCTGAGCTGAGAAGCCCTTTTCCTCGGCCGCCTTGACCGTCGGGGTGTCGGCTGTTTGGAACAGGTCGATGTCGCCACTTTCCAGAGCGGACACTCGCTGACCAGAATCCGGGATGGGCTTCACCGTGAGCTTGTCGAGGTACGGCAGTTGAATGCCGTTCTCGTCCTTCCCCCAGTAGTCGGGGTTGGCCACGAGGACCACCCTGTCGCCGGGAACGAACTCGGCGAGCTTGAACGGCCCGGTACCTACCGGGTTGTTCTTGTACTCGTCGCCGTACTTCGCCACAGCGGTCGGGGACTCAATGTAACCAACCGAGCCAGCCAACGTGTCACCGAAAGCCACGTCGGGCGAGGCGAGGGTGAAGATCACCGTGTCGCCGGTCGGACCGTTGGGGAGTTCCATGTTGGTGATCGCCTTGACGGTGTCGAGGCACGGGCACGCGGTAGTCGGATCTTGCAGCCGTTCGAAGTGCTTCTTGACGGCTTCGGCATTGAGCGGGGTGCCGTCTTGGAATGTGACATCAGTTGGAAGGGTAAGGGTGTAAGTCGAAAGGTCCTTACCGCCGTCGCCGGCTTCAAGCGAGGTGGCGAGGAAGGGGACGAGTTCGCCATCCTCGTAGGTCATCAGCGGATCGTAGAGACCGAGCGTGACTACCTTGTCCGCCGGTTGGGCGGCGGCACCCACATCAAGCGTTGAGATGTCGGACTCGGCGCCGAAGACCAGTTCTCCACCCTTGGTGGGCTTGCTGGCGGGCTCGTCGCCCTCGGTGGTCGAGGCGCTGTCGTCGCTTCCGCCACAAGCGGCTGCTACGAAGACCAGCCCCGTCATCAGGGCGATCATCCGGCGCCACGATCGGTGGCGGTACTTGGTCATAGTTTTTCCCCCGTTGGGCAGCGTGGGTGTGGGAACTATGTCCCCGCGGGCGGCGACAATCGGTGACGCTGGTCACACCGATGGCTGGACGGTAGAAGCGGGTAGCGGCGCTGTCAATAACACCCCCGCAGTGCGGGGCCGGTGTCGATATCTTTCCGCAGGCCCGGTGCGGTCGCCGCTCACTCGAAGGGCGTGAGGAGATCGATTTGTTGCTCGTAGCCGCGGGCGTAGCCAAGGACACGTTCGACGTAAGGCTGGGAACGGTTGTAGGAGAAGTAGGCCTGGCGAAGGCCGGCGTCGGCGCTCAGATCGCGCCGACCGGCGCACAGGTACCGGGCCGCGGCGAGGGTGGCGTCGTACATGTTGAACGGCGACATGATGTCGTCGCCATTTCCGTCGGCCTGGTAGGCACGCCAGGTGGAAGGAATGAACTGCATCGGCCCCACCGCGCGATCGAAGATGGGATCACCATCGAAAGCGCCGTTGTCGCTATCGACGATCACCGCGGTGGATCGACTTCCGTTGAGTTGGATGCCGATGATGGGGCGACTGACGTCACCGTTGGGTCCCAGGGAGGCTCCGCCGTAGGTGCCGTGACGGCCCTCGACCTTGGCAATTGCCGCCACGCCCCACCACTGGACCCGGCACGTCGGGCGGCTTACGCCTTCGGTACTGGCCGCCCGGTAATAGGCATCAAGCGCCACCAGAGGAAATTCCACCCCGTCAACGGTGGCCAGGACGCGCGCCTGTTCGTACGGCACCCGGGCGGTGGCGACCTGTTCACCGGCGCTCGCTTCATCCTCGCTGGCGCCGGACCGTTGGAGGTGGGCTTGCCGCGACACCGCCTCGGTGGCGGCGAGAGCGGTGGTCGTCTTGTCCACCCGCTGTTGGGCGATCGCGATGTCGGCCCGGTAGCGGCGCTGTTCGGCGAGGAGCACGTCCATAGAGAGTTGGCCCAGCACGGCGCGCTGATCGGTCTCGTTGATGGCGGGGGTCGGTGAGGTGAGGGCTTCGGCCATCCGTTCCGTACTGCGCCCCGACACGAACGCGCCGATGGCGATGTCGCGTATGGCCGCGTCGAGGACGTTGAGGCGCCGGGTGAGGCCCTCGACGCGAGCCACCGCCGCGCCGCGCTCGCCCTGCAGCCGGTAGCCGTTTACCCGCGCCGCGGTGGCTGACGTATCGAGCGCGGTTCGGCGGTGCTGGAGGGCTGAGTGTGTGTTGACCACCGCGGCGTACGCACTGGCGGCCCGATCGAAGGCGGGGCTCGACACGGGCACCTTGGCCAACTCGAGAGAGATCGTGGGGAGGCCGGGGAGCTCGGGCGAGGGGGGGGCGAGGGCGGTGGGGTCAAACGGGGGCTGAGCGGCCTGCTCACCCTCCTTGGCGCTGACGCTGGGGGCCAAAGTAAACGAGGCGAGGAGAATGCTGAAGACCACTGCGAGCGGCAGGTGGGGCGGGCGCGACGTATGGGTGGAGATGGGGAGGGGCATGAGGGGGCAGCACGTGAGCGCCGGATGGCGCGGCGGGAACGACCGGGGGAAAGTGTGCCCCAAACCGACACGTGTGCCTAGTGGGTGGCATGCTGCAGGCATGTCCGACCGAGTCTTGATTGATGTGGAAAACGGTATTGCTGATGTGCGGCTCAACCGCCCGGACAAACTCAACGCCCTGGATGTGGCGATGTTTCAGGGGATCGTGGCGGCGGGGGAGTCGCTGAAGGACGACCCGGCGGTGCGGGTGGTCGTGCTCTCGGGCCAGGGCCGGGGTTTCTGCGCCGGGCTGGACTTCAGCAGTTTCCAGGCGATGGCCACCCCCGAGACCGCCGGGGGCGAGGCTCCGGCAATGGCAATCGGGCAGACCAATGGTGGGATCACCCATCTTGGTCAACAAGCCGCGTGGGTGTGGCAGGAGATGGGGGTGCCGGTGATTGCCGCCCTGCATGGTGCCGTGTTGGGAGGCGGTCTACAGATCGCACTGGGAGCCGATGTGCGACTGGTGGCACCCGACGCGAAGTTGGCCGTGCTTGAAGCGCGGTGGGGTCTGATCCCGGATATGACCGGGACGGTCATCTTGCCGAGGTTGGTGGGAATAGACGTGGCCAAGGACCTCACCTTCACCGGACGCATGGTGTCGGGAACCGAAGCGGTGGCCTTGGGCCTCGCCACGCGCCTGGCGGATGATCCCCATGGCGCCGCCATGGACCTGGCGGCGGAGTTAGTGACAAAAAGTCCCGAGGCCCTGCGGGAGGGGAAGCGTCTCCTGAACCTCTCGGGGACGCGTTCGCTGGCCGATCAACTGCGCGATGAGCGTGCCGCCATGGCCTCGCTGATCGGGAGTCCAAACCAGGTGGAGGCCACCACCGCCTTCTTCGAGAAGCGGGAGCCTCGTTTCCACTGAAGGGCCCGCGGCCACGGCGCGCGATGAGGTCAGGACCAGGTGCCCCGACTGATCAGCAGGTCCTTGAGGATTTGCGGGCGGTCGGTCATGATCCCGTCCACCCCGAGATCGAGTAGGCGGGTCATTTCGTCCGGATCATCGATCGTCCACACGTGCACCTGGATCCCGAGGCGGTGGGCGGCGGCCACGAACCGCTTGGTGACCAGGGGGATGGGACCTTGGTGGGTGGGTACCTGCGCACAGGGTGCCAGATGGGTCCCACCTCCCGGGAGGCCCTGCGAAACCGCCACCAACCTCGCCACCTCGCGCGGGCCCATGCTGGTGCACAGGCGAGGGCCCACCAGTGTTTTGATCTTGGCGATGCGGCGGCCACTGAAGGCGCCGACACACACGCGATCCACGGAGTTAGTTCGGATAATGGCGGCGGCGAGCGGGGCAGCCGCATCGTCTTGCTTCGGATCGAGGTTGATGCGCACCTCCGGCCAGGTGGTGAGGACATCCTCCAAGAGCGGAATGGGCTCACGGCCGTCGACCTTGGCCTTACGCACCTCACTCCAGGGCAAGTCGGCGATGAGTCCGGTGCGATCGGTGACCCGGTCGAGGCGGTCGTCGTGGAAGGCAACGAGGATGCCGTCGGCGGTGACATGGACGTCGGTTTCCAGATAGTGGTAGCCGAGTGACACGGCATGGTTGAACGCCGGCATCGTGTTTTCGGGAGCCTCGGAGGCACCGCCGCGATGGGCAATGGCCAACGGTCGTGCGCCGTCGAGGAAGGGGTAGTGAGATCGGGATGCCATCGGATGCCTAGATCGACCGTCCTGCGTCTGCCCAGTACTCGTCCTTCAGCAGTCGCTTGTACAACTTGCCGGTCGGATGCCGGGGTAGTTCGGGTCGGAAGTCAACTGAACGCGGACACTTGATGTCAGCCAGATGCTCTTGGCAATACGCGATCAACTCGCGCTCCAGCTCCGGACCGGCCGCTTCCATGGAGATGGGTTCGACGACGGCCTTCACCTCTTCACCAAAGTCGTCGTTTGGCACGCCGAACACCGCAACGTCATTGACCTTCGGGTGCATGGCGAGCACGTTCTCCGCCTCCTGGGGGTACACGTTCACACCGCCCGCGATGATCATGTACGCCCGGCGGTCGGTTAGGTACAGGAAGTTGTCGTCGTCGAGGTAGCCCACATCACCCAGGGTGCTCCAGCCCCGGCCCTTGGCGTCGCGCGATTCGGCTGTCTTTTTGGCGTCGTTGTGGTACTGAAAACTGGCGGCCGCCTCACCGCCGAAATAGACGGTCCCGGGCGTACCCGTGGGGGCGTCCTCACCGTCTTCGCCCACGATGTGAATGCTCCCGAGCACGGCTGTCCCCACGGTGCCGGGGTGGGCGAGCCAATCCGTGCTGTTGCAATACACAAAACCGTTGCCCTCGGTGCCGGCGTAGTACTCGTGCACGATCGGTCCGAACCATTCGATGATGCGCAACTTGACCTCGGTGGGACAGGGAGCGGCGGCATGCACCACCACCTGTAGGGAGGTGAGGTCGTAGGCGTTGCGCACCTCTGGTGGCAGTTTCAGCATGCGAACAAACATGGTGGGAACTACTTGGGTGAAGGTGACGCGGTGCTGTTGCACCAGGGCGAGGTATTCCTCCGGATCGAAACGCTCCATCACCACCACGGTTCCACCGAGGCGGTGGGTGGCGCGGCAGAAGCGCAGCGGGGCGGAGTGATAAAGCGGGGCGGGCGAGAGATACACGGTCGACTCGTTGGATCCAAACAATCCTTCGGCCAACCCGGCGACGCTGTCGTTGCCCTCGCCCAGCGGGGCGCCGGGCAGCGGCACCTTTACCCCTTTGGGCCGACCGGTGGTGCCGGAGCTGTAGAGCATGTCCTGTCCCTCGACCCGGTCTTCTTCCAGCGGGTCGGCGGAATGGGTGGCGATGCTGGCTTCGTAGGATTCGTAGCCTGCCGCGGTGCCATCGAGCATCAAGCGGAGTTTCACCGAGGGCATCAACGCCTGCAGTTCGTTGGCTTGTTCGGCTTTGTGGCGGGAGGTGATGAACCCCTGCGCTCCGCAGTCCTCGATGATGTAGGCCATCTCCTCGGTGGTGAGGCGGGAACTCATGGCGGTGTAGTAGAGGCCGGCGTAGTGGCAGCCCCACATCACGCTGAGGAAGTGGGGGTGATTCTCCAAGCAGAGCGCGATGTGGTCGCCCGGTTGCAGGCCGGCAGAGCGCAGGACCCTGGAGAGGCGGTTGGCCTCCGCATCAACCTGGGCGTAGGTAATGATCTCGCCGCTGCCGGCCATGATGACGGCCGGCTTTTCGGGGTGGGTGGCGGCGAAGGTTCCAGGGAAGCGCATCTCTGGAACCTATCGCCGGTAGCCTGATGAGGTGGCCGAAGATCCGACCGCCGAGTTTGCGGCCCTCATGGCCCGAACGGACGAAGCGGTGCCGCTCGACGAGGCGCTCTTCCTGATCGCCGCCCATGCCACCCCAGGGCTGGATCGTCTGGCCGAACGGGCGCGCCTGGACCGTCTGGCCGCTGGTGTCACCGTCGGCTCGCTGGCGGGGTTACGGGCCCGGCTCTTCGATGAGGTTGGATTTCGTGGTGATCGGGATACCTATTACGACCCACAGAACTCGATGCTGCCTGCGGTGGTGGAGCGTCGGCAGGGGATTCCGATCACCTTGGCGGCGGTGGTCATGGAGGTAGGGCGGCGTTGTGGTGTGATCCTGGAAGGGGTGGCGATGCCCGGGCATTTCCTGCTGCGGCGGCCTCACGAAGTTGACCGGTACATCGACGCATTCAACGGCGGTCGGGAACTGGACACGGCCGGCTGTGGAGACCTTTTTCACCAGTTGCAACCGGGGGTGCCCTTCTCGGCTGATCTTCTTGGTACCGCGACGCCCGAGATGATGGTGGAACGCGTGTTGAGGAATCTGGCGGAGGCGTACCGTCGGTCGGGAGATCGGCACGGCCTTTGCTGGTCGCTGAACTTGGCGCTGTGCCTTCCCTCCGCCACGGATCGACAACGGCGCGAGTTGGGGGTGCTGCTGGGGGCGTCGGGGCGCTTCGACGAAGGGGCCGTGGTGTTGGATGCATCCATGGATGAACGCGACCACCGGGCCGCCGCCCGCTTACGGGCTCGCCTCAATTGACCAGCGTAGGAAGCTTGACCTGCGGGTCAAGTAAGATGCGGTGGTGACCACGCTTGATGTTGCTGCGCCCGGAACCGACGAAGCCACGGTGCTCGCTCTATGTGAAGCGTTGCTGGCGGAGTTTCCGCCCCAAGACACCGATGTCGCCACCTTCCTCGGGCGGCAGTTCGATCTTGGTCTGGGTTGGGTTCATTTCCCGGTGGGCCAGGGGGGTCTGGGCCTGTCGCCCCGATTGCAACGCACGATCAACGAGACCTTGCTGGCCGCTGAGGCTCCGATCGCCGCCTACCGAAACATCATTGGGCACGGTATGGGGGCGCCCACCATCGTGACCCACGGCTCGGCGGCGCAAAAGGATCGCTATCTCCGTCCACTCTTCACCGGGGAGGAGATCTGGTGTCAGCTTTTCTCCGAGCCGGGTGCCGGGTCGGACGTCGCGAGCCTCGCCACCAAGGCCGTGCGCGACGGTGATGAGTGGATCATCAACGGGCAGAAAGTGTGGACCACCTTGGCGCACCTGGCGCGGTGGGGGATGTTGGTGGCCCGCACCGACCCCGAGGCACCAAAGCATAAGGGCATGACCTATTTCGTGGTGGACATGCACGGTCCTGGTGTGGAGGTTCGTCCCCTCTTTCAACTCACCGGTGAGGCCGAGTTCAACGAGGTGTACTTCACCGACGCGCGGATCCCTGATGCGGAGCGGTTGAGCGATGTAGGGGAAGGGTGGGGTGTGACCCTCACCACCTTGATGAACGAACGGGTGGCTATCGGTGGCGGCATTCCGGCTAAGGGTTCGGGGTTCATCGGCGAGGCCGTGCGCCTTTTCGTGGCCCACGGATCTGATCCGGTGAGGCGTGATCCGCTCATGCGCCTGTGGGCCCGGGCCGAGGTGCTGCGCCTCACCAATATCCGGGCCAGCCAGAAGCGAGCCATGGGCGATCCCGGCCCGGAGGGGTCGATCGGCAAGGCGCTGTCGGCCGAACTGAATAAGGACATTACGGCGTTCATGATGGGCATGATGGGGGCCGAGGCGATGCTCAAGCCGGAGGGCTATCCGATGCAGCGGGCCACCCACGCCATGCGGTGGGGAAGCCCTCAGCAGGCATTCCTTCGGACCCGTGCCAACTCCATTGAGGGCGGTACCACCGAGATCACCAAGAACATCATGGGTGAGCGGGTGCTCGGCCTCCCCGGCGACGTGCGCACCGACAAGGTGTTGCCGTGGGCGCAGGTACCGCGCAACTAGGGGGGAAGCGCACCAACGCTAGAGAGCGCGGCGGTGGGGTGTTTCGTTGAGTGAACCGATACTTCGCTCGCCGGTGCTGGCCGCCATGACGCGACTCACACTGGTGTAGCCCGGCAGGAAGAACAGGGGCTCATCAATGTGGAGCACGTGTCCGGCGTAGGCGTTGATCACGCCGCCGTGGCAGACCACCGCCACGCGTTGGCCCCCGTGGGCCCCGATGATGCGTTCCATAGCGGCCACCACTTCCTCGCGGAAGTGCTCAGGCCGCTCGGGGAGTTCGTACCAGCGGGGGTCGTTGGCCGCTTTGAGTTCCTCGATGGGTATGTAACTGGACGCGTCTCGGTCGAACTCGGCGAGGTGGTCCTCAATGGTGATGGGAAGCGAGAGGGCCATCGCCAGCGGCGCAGCGGTTTCCCTTGCCCGTCGCATCGGACTGCACCAGATGGCGTCGATCCGCTCGGGGGCCAGCCAGGTGACGAGATCGTTGGCCTGGCGCAGGCCGAGGTCGGCCAACGCCGGGTCGGCCGGGCCCGTGGTGTCGCCTTCGTCAACCCGTAGCGGGAGTCCATGGCGGATAAGGAGCAACTCCATAGCGTGAGCGTTCTAGCGTGTGGCGCCATGGGGCACCTCTTCGTCACTGAGCATGGGGGTTCCCCCGGGGCGTTGCGGGTGGTGTGCGTGCACGGATCCTTGGACCGCTCCGCCGCCTTCGCCCGCACTGGCCGTCTCTTGGCCGACTTCCGCGTGGTTCGCTACGACCGGCGTGGCTACGGCCGCTCATTGGCAGCGGGGCCCAGCGATCGCTTCGACGATCAGGTCGATGATCTGGCGGAGATCGTGGGGGAGACGCCCTCGGTGCTGGTTGGACACAGCCTTGGAGGGGTGGTGGCGCTGGCCTTCGCTCAACGCCACCCCGGCCTGACTCTTTCGGTGGTGGCCTATGAGGCACCGATGCCCTGGGATGCATCCTGGCCGTCGCTGACCGCCGGCAGCGCGGCCATGAGTGCTGAAGTCGATCCGGCTGATGCCGCCGAGCGATTCATGCGGCGCATGATCGGTGACCAACGCTGGGAGGCCCTCCCCGTCGGCACCCGCCAGCAACGACGAGCCGAAGGTCCGGCGCTCGTGGCCGAGTTACGGGCGGTACGGGCACCGGGCCCGGCTCCCTATGTGGCAGAAGGACTGGTCATTCCGGTGGTGGCGGCCCACGGCACCGAGTCGGCTCCCCACCACCAGGCCGGCACCCGCCACCTCGCCGAACGGGCCCCGAAGGGCGAACTACACGTGGTGGAGGGCGCGGGTCATGGTGTGACCCTCACGCACCCAGGGGCGCTGGCCGACCTGACCCGGCGCGCCGTCGCGCTCGTCGAACCACCGGGCTAGCTCCCCTCGTCGGCGGAGCAGGCGGGCACGGTGATCTCCTGGTCGACCACAACGCACGCACAGGTGCGGGCACAAGTCCGCAACGGGGTTTGGTTGAAGTAAACGAACGCGGCCACCGCGGCCAGTACCGCCAGGACCATGAGCCGAATGGCCGTTTTAGCGATCAAGCGGAAGAGCACCGTGGCCACCATCAGCGTTGTGGCCACCCCCGCGGCCGGGAGATGGTCGTTCAACAACGAAGGAATCGCTGCCAGAGACATTGGGGCGAGGGTACCGTGAGAAAGGTATGGGCAAGTTACGAGACCTTCTCCGTCGGCGGAGCGGACCGGTGGCCCTGGTGCTGTCGGGGGGTGGCAACCAGGGCGCCGTGCAGGTGGGGATGTTGCGCTCCCTGGTGGAGCACGAGATTCACCCGGAGCTGGTGCTCGGTTGCTCCATCGGGGCGATCAACGGAGCGGTGTACGCGCAGGATCCCACCCTCCAGGGTGTCGAACGCCTCGAGGAGATTTGGCGAGGACTCGATACCGCCGGGTTCGTGCCCTCGGGCTGGCTTCCCCACGCCATTGCCCTAGCCCGACGAGGTGAATCCATCGACACCAACGATGGGCTGCGAGGGATGCTGGAGGGGATCCTGCGGCACGACACCTTCGATGAGTTGGCCGTACGTTTCCAGTGTGTCGCCACCGACGTGGTCGGGGTACGGGAAGCGTGGTTTTCCAATGGCCCCCTCGTAAATCCCCTGTTGGCATCGGCGGCCATGCCCGCAGTGTTGCCATCGGTGGTGATCGATGGGGTTCGCTACCTCGATGGCGCCATCGTGAATGATGTGCCGATCAGTCGGGCGGTGGAACTGGGCGCTCGCACGATCTACGTCTTGCATTGCGGCACCATCGACCGCCCTCGCCCCGAGCCGAAACGACCGTTCGATGTTGCGGTGCAGGCCTATTGGCTGGCCCGCCACCATCGCTTCAAACGCGACCTCGAGCACCTGCCGTCGGAGGTGGAGGCGATTGTGCTTCCTACGGGCACCACCCAAACGCTGCGCTTCAACGACTTCACCCACAGTGAGGACATGATGGCCCGTTCCTATGCCGCGACCGACGCCTTTCTCGATGGATTCGTTGATGACAATGGCCCGATGCCGAGCGACGCTCGGCCCCGGGGCGCAGCGAGCACGGAACACGGTCTTACGCCGACCGATCGGTAGGGTGCGGCCCATGGCTGACGTAACCCTCACCCCATCTGGTCCCCCCGAGACGGTGTTGGACGCCGAACCCGATGAGCGCCTCCGGGCCTTGTCCGACGCTCTGGCGCTCGATGAGGGGGATCGCCGTGCCGCCATTGCGGCGACCGTGGCGCAATGGCCGCGTTTTCTCGACGGTTGGGCGCGGCTCGGCGACGCCGGACGGGATGTGATCGAGGCGTACTCGGCCTACCGAGTGGGGTATCACCGGGGATTGGATCGATTGCGAGCCAACGGGTGGCGCGGCAGTGGGTACGTCCGCTGGGAGCATGAGTCCAATCGTGGATTCCTGCGGGCTCTCGCCGGACTCCAGCGCACCGCCGCCGAAATCGGCGAGACCGATGAGGCGGAGCGATGCGCCCATTTCCTCCGGCAACTCGACCCCACCTGGCCGCCGGCGCCGTAGCCATCGCGTGCCGTTTTCCGGGGCGGTGCTCTGCGGCGGAGCCAGTCGTCGAATGGGCCGAGACAAAGCCCTGCTGACAATCGATGGTGTGACCATGGCCGCCCGGGTAGCTGATGCGCTGTGGGCGGCGGGGGCCCAGGAGGTGTACGCGGTGGGCGGTGACGCACCGGCGTTGCGGAGCCATGGTCTCGTGGTGGTGCCCGACGACGACCTGGGCGCCGGCCCTTTTCCCGCCACGTTGACCGCACTGCGGGTGGCCTCGGCCCCGGTGGTCTTGGTGGTGTCGTGTGATCTGTCCCACCCCGATCCGATCGCCATGGCCGCCACGGTCGCCGCCCTCGAATCGAGCGCACCGGGAGTGGTGCTCGCGGTACCCCTGGTGGCGGGTCATCGCCAGTGGACGCACGCCGCCTGGCGTATTGAAGCGTTGCCCGCCCTGGTGGAAGCCCGATCGCGGGGAGTGGGATCGTTGAAACGGGCCGCCAGAGATGTGGGGTGCATTGACCTCCACGGGTTGCCCCCGGCCGCGCTCGCCGATGCCGACACACCGGCCGACCTCCCGGGGACCGCTCGAGAGCCAGGTAGCGTGGGGGAGATGGACATTCCGGAGATCGATGTGACCGAGTTGGCCAAGCAGCGGAGCCTCGGTGCACCGCTGATTGATGTGCGAGAGGACGACGAGTACGCCGAGGCCCGGGTTCCGGGGGCGGTTCACATCCCCCTCGCCATGGTGGGGGAACGGATGTCGGAGGTACCCACTGGGGCCACGGTGTATGTGATCTGTGCCCGAGGGGGCCGCAGCGCCAAAGCGGTGGAGCACTACCGGGCCCACGGCATCGATGCGGTCAATGTGGCCGGGGGCACCCTTGGCTGGATCGATGCGGGCCTGCCCACTCTCAGCGGCGGCGACGAAACCAGTCCCGGGTGAGCGACGACTCCCCGGTCGAGTACGTATGGATCGATACCCCTGATGCCCTCGCCGCCTTGGTGGACACCCTGGCGGCGGTTGAGGTCTACGGGCTCGACACCGAGTTTCATCGCGAGCGCACGTATCACGCCCGGCTGGCCCTGCTGCAGTTGTCCTGGCCCGACGGGATCGCGATAGTGGACCCTCTGGCGGTAGATGTTACCCCGCTGGCGCGTGTGTTGGCCGGCCCGGGTCTGTGCCTGATGCACGCCGCTAGTCAGGATCTGGAAATCCTGTTGCGAGTGTGCGGCACACTGCCCTCCCGGCTGTTCGATACTCAGGTGGCGGCCGGTTTCGTGGGTTACAGCAGCGTGGGTCTCGGCGGGCTGGTGCAGGGCGAACTAGGGGTGAAGTTGCCCAAGGCGGATCGCCTCACGGACTGGTTGGTGCGTCCCTTGGCGGCGGAGGCGGTCACCTATGCGGCCTCGGATGTGGCCTATCTGCACGAGCTTCACGACGGCATCGTGGCGAAGTTGGCCGAACGGGGCCGCCTGCAGTGGGCCGAGGACGAATGTGAGATGCACCGCGTCCGACCGACGAGCGGCCAGGAACCGGATCGGGCCTGGTGGAAGATCAAAGAGGCTCGGTCGCTGCGGGGGCGGGCCGCCGCGGTGGCCCAGGTGCTGGCGGCGTGGCGGGAGCGCCGGGCGGCCGACCTGGATCGGCCGGTGCGCTTCTTGCTGGCCGATTTGCCGCTCGTATCGATGGCCCAGCGGCCTCCCGAGTCTCCCGATGATCTGCGTCGGGTGCGAGGGTTGGAGGATGGCAAGCGCAAGGGCGACGCCGGTCAGGAGTTGCTCACCGTGGTGGCGGAAGGTCGTTCGTTGGATCTCACCGCCGTGCACTTGCCGCCCGTGGAGGGAGTGGACCGTTCCCGACGGGCCACGGCGTCGCTGGTGAGTGCGTGGGCGGCCCAGCGCGCTCGCGATCTCGAGATCGACCCGGCCATTCTGGCCACGCGGTCGGATATCGAAACGCTGTTGATGGGCGAGGGTGGACGGTTGGCTACGGGATGGCGCCACGACGCGGTCGGAGAACCCATCCGGGCGTTGGCGGCGGGCGAGGCATCCTTAGCGGTCGATGGCCAAGGACGACTCGTGCTGGAGACGAGGTCCGGAACCCCTCTCGTTGACTAGCGGCGTTGCTCCCCCCGCTAGGGGCGCAAGACCACGGCGTGATCGGGAGCCAGGGTGCCAGCGAAGGGTTGGCCTTCGCCGTGGCCGTGGCTGGAGATCTCCACGATGCCGGTCTGGTCGAAGGGGATCGGTCCGGCGCTCATGTTCATGATGACGGTGCGCTCGTCGCGGGACGTGTGGCGCCGCCAACCCAGCGTGCCCACGGGGGTATCGATGAGGTCCTGCTGTCCACTCTGGAGGGCCGGCGAGGCGGTGCGGGCGGCCAGAAGGCGACGGTAGAGGTGCAGTACCGAAGCGGGATCGGCCCGCTGGGTCTGGGCGGAACGAGCCGTGGCATCAGGGGGAAAGGGCAGCCACGGATCGGGTCCCCATCCGTGGTGCTTGTCGGTGGTCCAGGGAATCGGAGCCCGACAGCCGTCGCGCCCACCGGGGTCGAGCAGGCGATCGGTGGGGACCACGGCGTCCTCCAACCCCAGTTCCTCCCCGGCGTAGAGGAACGGTGTGCCGCGCTGGGTCAGCAGGGCGACCGCCGCTGCGCGAGCGCGGCTCTCGTGGCCGTCGTAGCGGGTGCGATGGCGGGGCACATCGTGGTTGGACAGCACCCAGGTGGGCCAGGCTTCGCGGGGGTCGAGGAGTTCTTCGATGCGTTCGATTCGATGCCGCCACGCGGCTGCGTCCCAGGGGGCGTGGAGGGTAGCGAAGTTGAAGGCCAGGTGGAGTTCGTCGCCGTCGCCGTAGTACGGGGCCACCCAGCGGGTGCCCGGCAGCGCCGTCTCGCCGACGATCACCCGATCGCCGGGGTAGCTGTCGACCAGCCGCCGCAACCCGCGGATGTGCTCGTGGGTGCTGGCGTGCTCGTTGGAGACGCAGTGGGGTAGGTCCGACCACGGCGGGACATCGTCGGGGAAGGAGGGATGGCGCCCGATGCAATGCACGACATCAATCCGGAAGCCGTCGACGCCCCGGTCGAGCCAGAATCGCATCACGTCGTGTATGGCCTCCACCACGGCGGGATTGGCCCAGTTCAGGTCGGGTTGCTCGGGCAGGAACTGGTGCAGGTACCACTGTTCGGTGGGTTCGTCCCAGCTCCAGGCGGCGCCGTCGGTGATGAAGGCACCGCGCCAGTTATTGGGCGGCACCGTGGGCCCCCCGCCGTCGTGCCAGACGTACCAGTCCCGCTTCGGGTCGAGACGACTCCGGCGGGCCTCTTGGAACCAGGGGTGGTCGATCGAGGTGTGGTTGGGCACGAGATCAACCACCACCCGGAGCCCGAGGGCGTGGGCATCGGCAAGCAGGAGGTCGAAGGCGGCAAGGTCGCCAAAGAGCGGGTCGACATCGCAGAAGTCGGCCACGTCGTAGCCGTAGTCGTGCATGGGAGAGCGGTAAAAGGGCGACAACCACAGGGCGTCCACGCCCAGCCAGGCCAAGTCGGGGAGGCGGGCCCGAATCCCTTCCAGGTCACCTACGCCATCGCCGTTGGCGTCGGCGAAGGACCGGGGGTACACCTGGTACACCACGCTGGAGCGCCACCACGGGTGGCGGGGGGAGTCCTTCACCGGGCGAATCCTAGAGGGTGCACTCCGGGGTGGGTGATCCGGGTGGCCTCGCGCTAGGGTGGAAGTCCATCACCCCTGCGAGTCTGGGAGCCGTCCGTGAAAAAAGGACGCCATCGGCGCTTCGAAGAAGCCCGCAAGCTCAAACAGTCGGGTCCGGAATTCCTGTTCAGCAATGAGGCGGGACGTTCCGAGACCAACGATAACGACAGTGACAATAACGACGTAGAGGACGATCACTACGCCGCGCTGGCGCGCAAGTACGGCGCCCTCGACGACGATTCCGAGCTGGCCGATCCGCAGTAGGTCTTCGTGGCCTCAGCGCTTCCGTAGGGCGGGGTGAGGTAGGTACTGCTCGGTGCCTCGGGCCGAGACATGTTCGACGAATATGTCGTAGACCGTTTGCCCGACGGTTTCTACGATCTCGTCGCGCATTGTCTCGTATACCGGTTGATGGTCGACGAAGGCGTCAGGATCTTCGGTGCACCACCAGTGGAACTCCCCGCCGCCGTCTCCCCAGTCGCGGCGCTTCCACTCCCGCAGCGTTGAGGTGACATGGCCATCGTCCTCGGTTTGGTCATCGAGGCGAAGCGGAAGTTGCCAGCACACGGTGGGCTTCCAATCGAGGGGCCGTTCGCCGGCGGCCAGGGCGGCGGTGTGCAGCGCGCATCCGATGCCTCCCTCGAAGCCTGGACGGTTGAGGAAGATGCAGGCCCCATCCACCAGTCGGGTGGTGATGTCACCGGCCTTGCTGGTCTTGGTGGTTCCCCTCTGGTGGCCCTGGCGATGGAACTGCCATACCTCAGGAGTGAGGCGGTCGACGTAACTGAGCATGTTCGCCTCGTCGGCTTCGTCGACGAAGTGGGCGCCGTAGCTACAGCAGCCCTGATGCAACTCCGGAGCTGCTTCGGTCAGCACCCCCTGGCAGCCATCCCCAAAGACACACCGCCAACTACTGGTGAGGAAGGTGATGTCAAACACCCAGGTGCGGTCGAGGTCGGGGTCTTCGAAACTCACCAATTCGTGGATGTCGTCGGGCATGGTCGCTCCTGGTCGGGGACTCTGGAGGTTAGTGCCCTACGCTTGAGGAGATGGCCGGTGAGTTCGATGACATTCGCGGTCGCCTCGAAGCGATCTCTGAGGAGTTGGCCGACCTATCGATCCAGCGGCTGAAAGAGAGTATTGATGCGGGCGGCCACGAACTTCCCGTGGACGAGAAACGCATGGCCCGGGCCCGTCGGGCAGTGGAGAAAGCGGTGGGCATCCTGCAGGAACCCGACCGCCATCACGATCTCGACTAATCCGCCACGGTGGTGAGGGCGTTGATCAACCCCAGGAGGCGGCCGGCACAACGAGGGTCCTATCGCATCGGGGGCGGAGGGCATGAGAGGGAAGCCAGGGCCAACGCTAGGGGGCATCGGCCCGATCGGGACGGCCGTACAAGGTGGTGCGCTGCTCAAGGTGCCGACCGAGAGGCTCCACCCAGGCCCGGAACCCATCTTCATCCATCATGGTGCCGTGGCTGGCCCCCGCCGCTCGCGAAATGTTTTCGTCCATCAGCGTCCCACCGAGATCATTGGCTCCGGCCTGCAGGATTTGGGCGGCACCGCCATGACCCATCTTCACCCACGACACCTGGATGTTGTCGATCCACCCGTGATAGGCGATCCGCCCTACGGCGTGCATGAGCACCGCCTCGCGGAAGGTGGGGCCCCGGCGGGCGTTGTGCTGTAGGTAGATCGGTGCCGCCATGTGCACGAAGGGCAGGGGGACGAACTCGGTGAAGCCGCCGGTCTCCTGCTGGAGGTCCCGGGTGCGTACGAGGTGGCGGGCCCAGGAACGCGGTTGCTCAATGGCCCCAAACATGATGGTGACATTGGAGCGCAGGCCGACCTGATGGGCGGTGCGGTGGGCTTCGAGCCATTCCTCGGTGTTGATCTTGTCGGGGCAGAGAAGGGCACGGACGGGGTCGTCGAGTATCTCGGCGGCGGTCCCCGGGAGGGTCTTGAGACCCACCGCCATGAGGCGTTTGAGATAGTCGGCGAGCGGTTCCCCGAGACGCTTGGCCCCCTCGGTTACCTCCAGCGCGGTGAAACCGTGGATGTGGATTTGGGGGGCGACGTCATGGACGGCGCGGGCCACATCGATGTAGTAGTCGCCGTCGAAGTCGGGGTGGATGCCACCCTGCAGGCACACTTCGGTGGCCCCGGCGGCTACGCCTTCGAGCACGCGAGCCTGGATGTCTTCGAGGGTGAGGAGGTAGGGCTTTCCCCGCAGGTTGAGGGAGAGCGGGCCCTTGGAGAAGCCACAGAAACGGCACTTGAAGGTGCAGACGTTGGTGTAGTTGATGTTGCGATTGCGCACATAGGTGACCACATCGCCCACCACGGATCGACGCAGATCGTCGGCGACCTCCGCCACCGCCGCCACCTCGCTGCCGCGGGCGGAGAACAGCGTGGTGATCTCGTCCTCGCCGACCTCCTGGCCCAACAGGACTCCGTCGAGAATCTCGCCCACCGGGCCGCGCCAGCCGCGCCGACCGGGTGCCGGGACGAGATGGACCGGCTCCACCGGGGCACCGGAGTACCAGGCGGTGTTACGGCGACCAATCTGCACGACCTCGGCCCCGGTACCGGCTTCTACGGCCGCTTTGATCTGTTCGGGAAACACCGACCCGGGGTCGTCGCGGGCCAGACCTTCGGCATCGCTTCGATCGAGTACGCCGAAGCGGGTCTCCGGGCTCAGCCACCGCAACGGGTCGAGAGCAAAAGACGGGTAGAGGGTGAGGCGCGGGGCGAGCATGAAGCCAGCCTCTTCGCTGACCTGCCGCAGCCGCTCGAGGCCCGGCCAGGGGCGCTCGGGATTGACGTGGTCGGCGGTGACGGGAGAGACGCCACCCCAGTCGTCGATCCCCGCCGCGAGCAGGGGGGCAAAGTCGTCGGACAGGTTGGGGGGGGCCTGCAGATGGATGTCGGGCGGAAGGATGAGACGGGCCAGCGCGATGGCCTGTTGGTAGTCCTCGGGGGGGCAGGCCGGGGCGTTGTGCATGGCGGTGCCCGCTTTGGGCAGGAAATTCTGGACGATCACCTCTTGGACATGGCCGTGGCGAAGGTGAGAAGCCGCAATGGCCTCCAGCGCCTCGATGCGGTCCGAGAGGGTCTCTCCGATGCCCACGAGGATGCCGGTGGTGAAGGGGATAGCCAGTTCGCCCGCCCCCTCAAGGGTGGCTAAGCGGCGGGCCGGGTCTTTATCGGGGGCGCCACGATGACAATCGAGGTCCGCTCGCAACGACTCGATCATCATCCCCTGACTGGGGGCAACCGACCGCAGACTCGCCAACTCAGCCTTGGTGAGCGCCCCGGCATTGGCGTGGGGAAGCAGGCCCGTCTCGTGCAACACCAGGCGCGCCATGGCGGCGAGGTACTCCACCGTGGAGGCATAGCCATGCTCGTGAAGCCACTGGCGGGCGATCGGATAGCGATCCTCGGGGCCTTCCCCGAGGGTGAAGAGCGCTTCGTGGCAGCCAGCACGGGCACCGGCGGTGGCGATCGCCAAGACCTGTTCGGGGGTGAGGTAGGGCGAGGCCAACCGGGCGGGCGGTTGGGCAAAGGTGCAGTAGCCACACCGATCGCGACACAGCATCGTGAGCGGGATGAATACCTTCGGCGAAAACGTGACTCGACGACCATGGGCCTGGTCGCGCACAGCCTGGGCTTGGTGCAGCAGGTCCGGGAGGGGCCGCCGGGCTAGTTCCGCGTGGTGCTGGGCCGTCCCGGACATGGGCGCACCCTATCGCCGTCGTTCCCTTAGGAGCGTGGCCCGGCGGCCGAGGGATCGGCGATCCAGATCACCTGCGGGGCACGAACGTGGCTGGCGGGGCAATCGGGGTCGCCGGCCACGACGCGCTTCAGGGCCTCGCGCTTGGCTTCACCGACGACGGTGACGAGCACCAGGTTGGCCCGGGCGATACCGGCGTGGGTGAGGGTCATCCGCTGATGGGGATGGTTTCCCGTCGGGTCGACATTCATCACCACGAGGCGTCCCGGGTCGGCCTCCAGGCCGGTGGAGCGAGGAAACAGTGAGGCCGTGTGGCCGTCGGCGCCCAAGCCGAGGTGCACGAGGTCGAGGTGGCCTAGTTCGCCAAGGCGCAGTTGGTACGGGTCGGGACCCTCATCGCAGAACATGGGGAAGGTGGCGTTCACCGCCCCCACCGGTTCGAGGAGGGCGGTGCGGGCGAGATGGTAATTGGAATCAGGCGACTCCTGGGGGACACACCGCTCATCGCCCCAGTAGATGTTCACCTTCCACCAATCGATTTGCGATCCGGCTTCATCGGCGAGGCGCTCGTAGCAAAGGCGGGCGGTTTCGCCACCCGACACGGCCAGCGAGAAGGTCTCCTGGCGACGGGACTGGAAGGCTTCGATCACGCGTTCGGCAAACTCTCCGGGCACGTCATCCACCACGGTCAGTTCCCCGTACATGTCAGGGGGTGGTCGTTTCGACCGCTTTAGCCTGGAGGACACCGATGAGGTCGTCGAACGCTTTGGCAAACGAGGCCACTCCCTGCGCTTCCAGCACCTCGCCCACATCGGCCAGGTGGACACCGACGGCTTCAGCGGCAGCGAGAACCTCGCGTGCCGCGTCGGGGTGGGCATCTACCCTTCGCTCCACCCGGCCGTGATCGAGGAACGCCGCGATGGTTTCCTCCGGCATCGTGTTCACCGTGTCGGGCCCGATGAGTTCATCCACATAGCAAGTATCGGGGTAGGCCGGATTCTTGGTGGAGGTAGAGGCCCACAGGGGTCGTTGCACGCGGGCTCCGCGGGCCACGAGGGTCTCCCAGCGTTCGCCCTGAAAGGTGGCTCGGAACTCGGCGTAGGCCACCTGGGCCTGGGCGATGGCCACCCGGCCGCGTAGGGCGAGCGCGGCGGGCGTGGCGATAGCGTCGAGCCGGCGATCCACTTCGCTGTCTACTCGCGAGATGAAGAAACTGGCGACGCTGGAAATCCGGCTCAGATCCCCCTCGGCCCGTTCCAGACCGGCGAGGTAGGCCTCCATCACCTCGGCGTAGCGCTCGAGGCTGAAGATCAAGGTGACGTTGATGCTGCGACCCTCGGCGATCATCGTCTGAATCGGCGCGATCCCCTCGGAGGTGCCGGGGATCTTCACGTAGAGGTTGGGCTCGTTGATGCGCTCGTGCAAGCGTCGGGCCGCTCGTTGCGTACCGGCGGCGTCGCGGGCCAAGTCGGGCGCGATCTCCACCGATACGTAGCCGTCGACACCGTCGCTGGCGTCGTAGACGGGTCGGAGGAGTGCCAGTGCACCGTTGATGTCGGTGGTGACCAGATCCCAGTAGGCGTCGAGGACCGACGAACCCTGGCGGATCAGGTTGCCAAACTGCTCGTCGTAGTCGTGTCCTGAACTGATGGCCTTTTGGAAGATCGATGGATTGGAGGTGAGGCCACGGATGCCGCGCTCCACCCAACGGGCCAACTCGCCGTTGGTAAGCCATTCCCGCCGCAGGTTGTCCATCCAGGGGCTCTGCCCGTGGTGGTGGAGATCGCCGAGGTCGGGGGGATGGTTCATGTGAAGTCGTCTAGGTCGGCGAGCAGCTGACGGGAGCGGTAGGCCACGTGCTCGGCGGTGAAGCCGAACTCGGTGAGCACCCGTGCCCCCGGTGCCGAGGCACCGAACCCGTCGATGGCGACGCTGTCGTCGACCCATCGCTCCCACCCAAACGACGTGCCCGCTTCCACCGACAGAGCGGGGATCTCGGGGGGCAAGATGGCGTCCTGCACCAGGTCGGGTTGTTCGGCAAACAGGTCCCAACAGGCGAGGGACACGACCTGCGCCTCGATGCCGTCGGCGGCGAGCAGGTCGGCCGCCGCCAGGGCGATGTGTACTTCACTTCCGGTAGCCACCAGCACGATGTCGGCGGCGTCGACGGCTCGCAGCACGTGGGCCCCGTGGTCAAGTTGCACGCCTAGCGTGCCGGGCAGCACGGGGAGGTCCTGGCGGGAGAGAATGAGCGCAGTGGGCCCATCGTGGGACACCGCCAGCCGCCACGCTTCGGCGGTCTCGTTGGCATCGGCCGGCCGGATCACTCGAAGCCCGGGGATCGCCCGCAGCGCCGCCAACTGCTCGACGGGCTGGTGGGTGGGACCGTCTTCGCCCACTCCTACCGAGTCGTGGGTGAAGGAGTAAATCACCTTGGCCCGGGAAAGGGCGGCGAGGCGGATCGAGGGGCGGTTGTAGTCGCTGAACACCAGGAACGTGCCGCCCACCGGGAGGACACCACCATGCAGGGCCATCCCGTTCATGGTGGCGGCCATGGCGTGCTCGCGCACCCCGAAGTACAACTGTCGGCCGGCGGGATCGGCCTGGCTTTGTACACCGTGGCCCTCGAGCACCGTTCCGGTATTACTGGTGAGGTCGGCGCCGCCGGCGAGGAGGGCCGGAACCACCTCGGCGAGGGCTTGCAGGACGGCGCCGCTGGCCACCCGGGTCGCCACGGACGCTCCTGGTTCCCACGAGGGCAGGGTGGTCTCCCAGCCCAGACGACCCCGAGCGGCCAGGGTGTCGTCGTAGAGCACCCGGTCCCCGCCGAAGGCCTCCACCCGTTTGGTCCACGCGTCGCGCTCCTCGCGGCCCCGAGTGCCGGCGCGGCGGTAGAGCATCACCACGTCCTCAGGCAGGAAGAACGGCTCGTCGGGGAGGCCCATGACGGCCTTGGCGGCGGTGATCTCTTCGGCCTTGAGGGCGTACCCATGGGCGGCCGGATCGTCGGTGCGGGTGGGGGAGGGATAGGCGATGTGGCTGCGCAGTACCAACAGCGAGGGTTGGTCTTCTACCTCGGCGGCGCGGCGCAGGGCGGCTTCGAGAACGTCGAGGTCTTCGGCCACCTCCCCCAACTCCTCCACGTGCCATCCATAGGAGCGGAAGCGATCGGCGGCGTTATCGCTGAGCGACAACCCGGTGGGCCCGTCGATGGAGATGTGGTTGTCGTCGTAGACGCAGATCAACCCACCGAGACCGAGGTGACCGGCCAGTGAGGCGGCCTCGTGCGACAGACCCTCCGAGAGGTCGCCGTCGCCCACCAGGCACCAGGTGTGGTGGTGAACCATGTCTTCCCCGAAGCGCGCTCGAAGTTGCCGTTCGGCAATGGCCAACCCCACGGCGTTCCCCAGGCCCTGGCCCAGGGGCCCCGTGGTCACCTCGACCCCGTCGGTGTGACCCCGCTCCGGGTGACCGGGGGTCTTGCTGCCCCACTGGCGGAAGTCCGCCAGGTCCTTTTCGCTCAGGTCGTAGCCGGTGAGGTGCAGCATCGAATACAGCAGGATGGAGGCGTGGCCGATGGAGAGTACGAAGCGGTCTCGATCAGGCCAGTGGGGATCGCTGGCGTCGTATTTCATGACCCGGGTCCACAACACGTGGGCCAGAGGGGCGAGCGCCATGGCGGTGCCCTGGTGGCCCGAACGGGCGGCGTGGGGGCCGTCCATGGCGAGACCCCGTACGACGTTGATGGCTCGCTGGTCAAGGTCCGACGTAGTCACAGCGAGCACCCTACAAGAGCAATCGGGCGGTAGCGTCAGGCGCGTGTCCGAACCCGACGTAGTCATCTCTACCCGTGAGGCCATCTTGTTGGAGGCTCGTCGGTGCTTTGCCGAGCAGGGTTTCGATGGCACCTCCCTGAACGACATCGCCGCGGGAGTGGGCCTGCGAAAGCCCAGCCTCTTGCACCATTTT
The DNA here is from genome assembly GCA_945898515.1 of Candidatus Neomicrothrix parvicella RN1. Classification (GTDB taxonomy): domain Bacteria; phylum Actinomycetota; class Acidimicrobiia; order Acidimicrobiales; family VFJN01; genus VFJN01. The sequence goes on from CAMDIH010000008.1 coordinate 27,652, forward strand.
GCTTCGAAAGAGGCGATCTACCGCAACGTGTTTGAAACCTCTCTGGCGGATTTCATCGTGCGGGTAGAGGCTGCGGTGGCGGAGCAGGATCAAGCCGGCTGGAGCAAACTGGATCATGTCGTGACCGCGGCCTTCGAGTTTTTCACCGACAACGCCGAGTTCGTGAGAATCATGCGTCGCGAAGCGCTGGATGGGCAGGGCCACCTGGGGGTAGACCTCGGCACCGTGTTGAAGCCCCTGTTTGATCGAGCGGTGGGCTTCTTTGAAAGCGAGATCGGTGCCGGCCGTTTCCGAAAGCACGATCCGGAACAACTGATCATCACCGGCACCAGTGCCATCATGGGGTACTTCTCCGACGTGCCGTTTTGGCGGGGAGTGCTCGCTCGGGACCCGCTGTCGGACGACGCGCTGGCGGCCCGCTTGGAGCATTTCCGTGAGTTCTTTCGGGCGGCACTGGAGCCCTAGGGCCCCGCGTCAAAGGGTGGCGAGGGCGAGACCCACGAGGGTGTCGATGGCGTTGGCATCCACGGTGAAGGCGGCGGGATCCACCTCCCATGTGCCGTCGCGGGCCTGGGTGACCACCGGGCGGATGGAGCAGCGGGGACCAAAGACACTGACCGGAGACCGCCGTGAGGCCTGCCACCGCGCCGTCATGGCCATGATGGTCTCCACCGATCGGTCGCCCTCGATCACCGCCAGGGCGCTCAGGGCTAGGCGCGCATCGCGCTGTATCTGTATGAGCCACGGCCCGGCCTCGTCGTCGATTCCGGGGGCCGTGCAGTCGGCAGCGGCCGCAAAGAAGGCGCGGGCGGGGTCGAGATCGCCCGCCGCGGCTGCGTGCACGACGACCTCGGCGGTGTCGCTGTCACAGGCCTGAGCGAAGGTCAGCCACCCCAGGGCTCCGGCCGCCTGCTGCCAGGCCAGGACGGGATCCTCACCGCGCACGAACGCCGCGATGGAGGCCAGCGGCAAGTAGTTGGCGATGGGTTGCACCATCGGGTTGGCCAGATAGCCCGAACAGGCATCGACGAGGCCGTGCTGGCGACCTCGCAACGGCCCCATGAAGAGCCGATCGCTCATCAGGGCATCGTTCACCGGGTAGTTGTCCCACAGCAACGGGCGTCGGCCACCGAGGGCGGCGGCGCGGGCTTCGGCATCGGCCACGGTGATGGTGTCGTTCACCACCGCGCGCCCGGTCCACCCGATGGGAACTTCCTCGGGTACTCCGGCCGCGAGGGCATCGAGGTAGGGCGAGGGGGCGACACCGACGTACTCGGTTGGTATCAGAGCCACCTCGGCTCGGGAACCGAGATGACGGTGCAGCCAGGTGGTGAGGCGGGCGTGGGCGTGGCCTTGGGCCTCGCCGCCGAAGGGGATGTCGTCGAGGGTCAACACCACCAGGGTGGCGCCGACTGTCACCACCTGATCCACCTTGCGGCCGAGGGCCTCGCGGTCATGGGGGTCGTCGTAGGCCATCGACAGGCCCGGCGAGATGGCGAACCCGAGGCGTCCGTGGGGGCGCGCGGCGAATCGGGCAAAGGCGGCCAACTCGCCGGTGTCGTAGAGCACCCGCCACAGCTCTCGATGTTTCGGATCGTCCTTCGGTGCGTAGATGTAGTCCGTCAATCCTTCGGCGGCGTAGCGGTCGGCGAGGGCGGTGCGCGCCCCCCAGGACCACGGCGGGCCGTAGAAACCTTCGATCACCCCGCAGGGCCCAGCCTTCACGGCCGCTACCGTACGCCTCATGCCCACGCTCTCCGAGGCCGATTCGAAAACTCGCCTGGCCGCTTACGGGATCCCTTTCCCCGATGAGCGCCGGGTGACCACCGCCACCGAGGCGGCGGCGGCCGCGGCGACCCTTGGTTATCCCGTGGTGCTCAAGTTGGGCGGCGACACCATCGCGCATAAGACCGAGCGCGGCCTGGTGCGCCTGCGCTTGGGCGACGCCGCTGCCGTAGAAGAGGCCGCCACGTCGCTGCTGGCTGCCGCCACCCCTGCCGATGGTGCGGTGCATCTGTTGGTGGCTCCGATGCTCTCGGGCCAGCGAGAACTCATTGCTGGCCTCCACCACGACACCCAGTTCGGGATGACGGTGATGTTGGGGGTGGGGGGCATCCTCGCCGAGGCGGTGGCCGACGTGGCCTTTCGGCTCGTCCCGGTGTCTCGAGGTGACGCGGCGTCGATGATCGACGACCTCGCCACCCAGAAGTTGTTCGGCCCCTTTCGGGGGGAGCCCGCCGTTGATCGCGAAGCACTGGTGGATGTGATCGTGGGGCTATCGGCGGCGGCCGTAGCCGATCCGGCGATCGTGGCCGCCGATGTGAACCCGCTGATCGTGGTGGATGGTCAGCCCGTGGCGGTTGATGCGTTAGTGGAAGTGGCGTGAGGGGGGCGGTGAACGCCGAGGGATTCCGGGCCCTGTTCGAGCCGCGAGCGGTGCTGGTGGCGGGGGTGTCCACCCATCCCGGCAAGTTCGGGTTCGTGTCGCTCCACAACATCCTGGCCTCGGGCTACGCCGGAGGTGTCTACGGCACCAGTCGCGAGGTCGGGGAGGTGCTGGGCATCCCGATCGTGGCCTCGCTGGACGATCTCCCCGACGGGGTGATCGACCTCGTTTTTGTTTGCACACCGGCCGCCGCCAACGCCGAGTTGTTGCGCGCCTGCGCGGGGAAGGGAATCCGAGCCGCCTTCCTGGCTTCGGCGGGGTACGGCGAAGCGGGGGAGGAAGGCGAAGCCTTGCAGGCCGAGTTGGTGGCCCTCGCCGAGGACCTGGGGATGCTGGTAGCCGGACCGAACGGGCAGGGCGTGGTGTCGACCCCGGCCCAACTTTGCGCACAGATCGTGGCCCCGTACCCACCGGCCGGAGGCATCGCCATCGCCTCGCAGTCGGGGAACTTCATCTCGTCGTTCATGAACTACGCCGTGCAAACCGGGGTGGGAGTGAGTCGCGCTGTCTCGGCCGGCAACGCCGCCCAGGTGAGCATCCCGGACTACCTCGAGTTCTTCGCCAGCGACCCGGTGACCACCGTGATCTTGGCCTACGTGGAAGGGGTGCCCGACGGACGCGCCTTTTACGAACGCACCCGGGCGGTGGCCGCCGTGAAGCCCGTGGTACTCGTGAAAGGCGGGGCCACCGCCGGCGGCCAACGAGCGGCCGCATCCCACACGGGTTCGCTGGCCTCAGATGACCGGGTGTTTGATGGCATGTGTCGCCAGGCCGGGATCACCCGGGCGGCCACCATCGAGGAGGCCTTCGAGGTGGCCGCCACCTTTGCCACGCAGCCTTTACCCCGAGGAAACCGGGTGGTGGTGCTCACCACCGCCGGAGGGTGGGGCGTGGTGGCCGCCGATGCGATCACCCGGTCTTCGCTCATCTTGACGCCCCTGCCCGAGGATCTACGAGCGGCGTTGGACGGGCGGCTTCCCCCTCGCTGGAGCCGCAACAATCCCGTCGACCTCGCCGGTGCGGAAACCCGCGACACCATCCCCGAGGTCATCGACCTCATCGTGGGGCACCCCGAGGTGGATGCCGTCGTGTACCTCGGTCTTGGTATTCAGTCGAACCAGGCGGCGTTGATGCGCAGCGGCCCGTTTTACCCCGACCACGGCCTGGAGCGAATCGTCAGCTATCACGAGCGCCAAGACGCGCGCTTTGCGCAGGCGGCGGCCGATGCATCCCAGCGGTACGCCAAACCGGTGCTCACTGCTACTGAACTAGCCGTCACCCACCCCGATAACGCCGGCCCCGCCGCTGTGCGGGCCAGTGGGCGGATCTGTTACCCCACCGCCAACCGGGCGGTCACGGCTCTCGATCACCTGTGGCGTCATGTGCGTCATCGCCAGCACGGCACCGGGGCATGACCGATGGACGATGAGGGCGTTATCGAGCGGTGTCGGATGTTTCCGCTCGGCTCGGTGCTCTTACCCTCCGCCGGCCTGCCCTTGCACGTGTTCGAGCCGCGCTATCTCGAACTCGTGCGCGATGCCCTCGCCGACGACGGCATCTTTGGCGTGGTGCTCATTGAGCGCGGCTCAGAGGTGGGCGGGGATGACGTGCGCACGAACGTCGGCACCCTGGCCCGCATCGTGGAATCGGCGGAACTTCCCGAGGGTCGCTGGGCGGTGATGGCGGTGGGGGTGCGCCGTTTTCGGGTAACCCACTGGTGGCCTGACGACCCCTATCCGATGGCCGATGTGGTGTATTGGACCGACCCCGACCCGGCGGTAGGCGGCGAGGAGGAGCGGATGGGGATGCTGGCGCGCTTGCGCCGAGCATTGGCCTTGGCCGCTGAAGCCGGCGACGCCACGGCCCCGGCCACTATTGAGCTGACCAGCGACCCGGGATTGGTGAGTTACCAAGCCGCGGCGGTGGCCCCGATCGGTCCTCTCGACCGGCAGCGTCTTCTGGAAGCCGCTTCTCCCGAGGAGCGAATAGCGACCCTGAGCCGAATGCTGGACGAAGAAATCGAAGTGCTCGAGATGCGTCTGGGGGCTCCCGGGTGGGAGTAGTAGGGTGCAGGCTTCGTGGCTAGGACAAACGACGCGTCGAAGACCATTCCCGAGGTCGCTACTGAGCTGTGGGAGTTGACGACCTCGTACGCAAAGCAGGAAACGCTCGATCCTCTCAAGGGATTGTGGCGCTACCTGAGTTACGGCCTGGCGGGGTCGCTGCTGTTGGGTATCGGGGCCGTGGTGCTGCTGTTGAGTGGCCTGCGGGCGCTCCAGACCGAAACCGGCACGGCCTTCACCGGCAACCTCAGTTGGATTCCGTATCTCATCATGGTGCTGGTGGCCCTGATGCTGTTGGCGTTGGCCACCTGGCGCATCACGAAACGGAAGGGACCAGGCCTATGAGCGCACCGACCACCTCGACAAGCCCCATCGAACGTTCCGACCTGGAGGCAAAACTCCGGGAACTGCGCGGCGGGGTCAGCCACACCCGGCAGTCGGCCACCAATACGCTGGTGACGGTGGGCATTGTGGTGGCGGCGGGAGTCTTGGCTGCCGCGTTCCTGTGGGGCCGACGCAAGGGTCGGGGACGCGCCACGGTGGTTGAGGTCCGCCGCATCTGATGCTGCTGCTCGCCCTGCTTCAGCGTCTCGCCCTGCGCGCCCGGTGGTCCGGTATCCGGTCGGTCGGTGCCGGCCTGTGGATTACCGTGTACCTCCTGCGCTCCTACCAGAAGCGCTCGGCGCGACGTTCGGTGGTGTTACGAGAGGAACTGCGGCCGGGTGAGGCACTGCTGATCACCCACGAACGATGAAGGTCCGCCTCCGCAATCCCACGCGTGATGTGGTGATGGAAGGCCCCGTCCGGGTGCACGCCCTGCTCGATCGTCTCGGGTTGCACCGCGACACGGTGCTGGTGATCGTGGGCGACACCCTCGTTCCCGGTGATGCCCTCCTCAACGACAGCGATGAGGTGGAAATCCGTCCGGTGATCTCGGGGGGTGCGGTGTGAAGTGCACCGTGTGCCGAGGTCCGGCGGTGATCAACGTGCGACGGGCCAATGCCAATTTTTGCGCCGAGCATTTTCTGCGACTCTGCCGGGACCAAGTGGCCCGGGCGATCAAAGATTTCCAGATGCTGTCGTCGACGGATCGTGTGCTGGTGGCCGTGTCGGGGGGAAAAGACTCGCTGGCGGTATGGGACATTCTCCTGCAACTCGGCTATCAGGCGGATGGGCTCTACCTGGGCCTGGGGATCGGCGACTACAGCGACTCCTCCGGTGCGTTTGCCCGCTCCTTTGCCGACGAGCGTGGGCTGTCGCTCCTGGAGGTGGATCTTCCCCGCGATCACGGGTTCGACATCCCCACCGGCGCCGCCGCCGCCAAGCGGGTGCCGTGTTCGGCGTGTGGCTTGTCGAAGCGACATCTCTTCGACGAGGCGGCCCGATCCGGCGGCTATGACGTAGTGGTTACCGGCCATAACTTGGATGATGAAGCCGCCGTTTTGTTCGGCAACGTGCTGCATTGGCAAGCCGACTACCTTGGTCGCCAACTGCCGGTGCTCCCCGCCCGCCACGGATTCCCGAAGAAGGTGAAGCCGTTGGTGCGTCTCGGCGAGCGAGAGATGGCGGCGTACTGCGTGCTGCGAGGCATCGACTACATCGTGGAGGAGTGTCCGATGGCCGCCGGTAATAAGCACCTCGGATACAAGGAAGCCCTCAACGCCATCGAGGCCACCTCGCCGGGCTCGAAACACGACTTTTACTTCGGGTTCCTGGCGCGCGCTTCGGCGCGTTTCACCCCCGAGGCCGAGGCGGAACAGCGTCAACTCACCGCCTGCGAGCGATGTGGGGCGCCCACCCCGGGCGAGGTATGTGCCTTCTGCAAACTGGCGGAGCGAGCCACCGGTGTCCCCGTGCAACTCGGACGGCGCTCGTGAGCGGGCTCTTCAGAGCCGGGGAACAGGTGCTTCTGATCGACACCAAGAAGCGTCGCTACATGCTGGTGTTGGCGGTGGGCAAGGAGTTCCATTCCCACTCGGGAATCGTTGGTCACGATGCCATCATCGGCGCTCATGAGGGCAGTGCCTTTCGATCTACCCACGGGATGATGTACACCGCCATCCGCCCCACCCTGTCGGATTTCGTGCTGAAGATGCCGCGCGGGGCACAGGTGATTTATCCGAAGGACCTCGGCCCCCTCCTCATGATCGCCGACATCTACCCCGGGGTGCGGGTGCTGGAATCAGGTGTGGGTTCAGGGGCCTTGTCGATGACGATGCTCCGGGCGGGCGCCGATGTGGTTGGTTACGAACTCCGGGAAGATTTCGCGGCCCGGGCGGTAGCGAACGTGACGGAGTTCCTCGGCCCGGAGGTGCTGGGGCGGTATCGGGTGGAGCAGCGCGACTGCTACGACGGCATCGACGAGACCGATCTCGATCGCATCGTGCTCGATCTTCCCGAGCCGTGGATGGTGGTGAAACACGCCGCTCGGGCCCTGCATCCGGGGGGGCTACTGGTGGCCTATACCCCGCAGATCACCCAAGCGGTGCAGTTGCGAGAGATGCTGGTCGAGAGCCACTTCGGCATGGCCGAGACCATCGAGGTGCTGCAGCGCGGTTGGCACATTGAGGGTCTCTCGGTGCGGCCCGATCATCGGATGGTGGCGCACACCGGGTTCCTCACCCATGCCCGACTCCTGGGACCCCCGATCTGAACCTTCTCGACGTCCTCCTTCTGCTTTTTTTCGGGGCAGCCCTCGTCAGCGGCTACCGACTCGGCTTTTTGGCTCGGATGAGTTCGTGGGTCGGCCTGCTCGTGGGGGTGGTGGTGGCGGTTCGGGTGCTTCCCCGTCTCCTGGAGGCCATGACGGAGCGCTCCTCGTTCGAGCTTCTGCTCGTCACCTTGGGTGTGGTGCTGCTCTTGGGGTGGGTCGGCAAGGGGTTGGGATTGTGGTGGGGAACCGTTCTACGCGGAGCCCTCCCGAGTTCGGCGGTGCGTCAGGCAGACCGCCTGGCGGGGGGAGCCGTGGCGGCCGTGGCGGTGGTGGTGGTCATCTGGATGCTCCTGCCGGTGATGGCCGACGTGCCCGGAAGGGTGTCGAGTCAGGTGCGTACCTCGGCGGCGGCCCGCGCCGTCGGGGAGCATCTTCCGGCTCCACCCGAGGCGACGGCGACCCTTCGGCGCTTGGTGGACGAGGATCAGTTCCCGCAGGTGTTCGAGGCCTTCACCCCTGCACCCGGCATCGGTCCACCGCCAAGCAGTGCCAACATTGCCACCGCCACGGTCGAGTTGGTGGTCCCCTCCACGGTGAAGGTTTCGACGGCGGCCTGCCGGAGTGTTCGGGAGGGCAGCGGCTTCGTGGTGCGCGACGAACTGGTGGTTACCAACGCTCATGTGGTGGCCGGTGGAGACAGGGTGATCCTGCAGCGCAGCGACGGCTCGGAGGTGACCGGAGCGGTGGTGGCTTTCGATCCCGATCGCGATCTGGCGGTGATTCGAGCACCGGACCTCAATCGACCACCATTGCCGCAGGGCGATGCTGCCAAAGGCGACCTCGGGGCGGTGTTCGGCCACCCCGGGGGCGGGGCACTGCGGGCGGCCCCGTTCGCGGTGGGCCGAGTGGTCAGCGCTACGGGTAGAGACATCTATGACCGGCAGGACAGCACCCGCGACATTTTCGTGCTCGCCGTCACGCTACGTCCGGGGGATTCGGGGGCGGCCATGGTGAATGGGCAAGGAGCCGTCGTGGGGGTGGCCTTCGCCATTGCGCCGGACCGCTCCGGGGTGGCCTACGGGTTGGCCATGTCGGAGGTACGCGATGTGCTGGCGGAGGCGCGGCGGGCACCGGTGAGCACGGGGCCGTGCCTGGATTGAACCCGGAGACCAGTTAGCCCAAGCCCACCACGGCGATAGCGACGATGAGGGTGAGCGTGCCGATGAGGTCCACCGTGGACGACACGATCGGGATGCCGTAGGTGTCCGGGTCGGCCCCGACCCGCACCGCGGCGATGGTCCCGTAATAGGTCACGGTGATCACCGCCAACATCGCACCGGCGCCGGCCAGGACTGACACCAACACGAGGGACCCCAAACCGGGGGTGGACTGCCTCAGCAGGCCGGCCACGACGTAGGCCCCAACACCGTTGGCGATGAACACGGGCAGGCTCAGCGCGGCCACGAATCCCATGTTGGCCCTCGCCGTCCGAGACGGCATGGCGGTGGCCGGAGCGAGGCCCAACAGGAGCTGGCTCGACAATCGACCCGACAGGATTCCCCCGAGGGCACCCGCACTTGAGAGGTGGGTGGGCACGAGGATGAGTAGGGCCGGCAGGGCGGTGAAGATGGCGATACGACCTTCGAGGGCCACGCCCGCCACGCTCGACACCACCCCGGCGAAGAGCAGCACGGGGACCGACGATCGCACGATCCTCCGCAGTTCGGGAAGCGGTGATCGAACGCCCGCCAGGAGCGCCATGCACGCCAATGCCCCCAAGGTCCACCCCGCCCCGGTGGTCACCAGGCCGTACCCCAACAGTCCCGTCGCCAGGTACAGCGCCGGCAGCGTGAGCACATCGCTGAGGGCGGAAACCAGGGGCGCGTTCACGTTGTCGAGGTCCCAGCCAAAGCGCACGGCGCCCGCGGCGAGGCCGAGGGTGGCCCCCAGCACCGGAATCGAAGCCATCAGGCCTCCACCGACGGAAACCACGGTGAGGTCAGCGAGGCCGATGGTGGGAGCCAGACCTAGACCCACGGCGACCAGGGCCGTGACGGCGACGAGAAGAAACGACATCCCCAACGTGAGGGCGGCGGCCGCCAGCACGTTTTGGCCCAACATGCTGGACCGGCGCAAGCGCAATTGGAGTTGACCGGCGTGGATGGACGTGGACACCCGGTTGCCGAGCGAGCCGAACACGTTGCCGCGCAAGCCAATGGCTGCCGGCACCAGCACGAGCAGGCCGGGGCGTCGGTCGAAGGTTCCCACCAGGGAGCCGAGTACTGCCCCCGCCATGAGCGACGTGGAGGAGTTCAGTGCGAGCGCGACAAGGCCCTGCCGGGCGTCAGCCCCGGGCAGGAAGCGGGGGAGGGCCATGGGGGCCGTCCGCGAGTGGCGATAGGTGAATCAGGCACGGTGGCCATCCTACCCGTGCGATGGGGCCTGGGTTTAGTCGACCTCGATGAAGATGCACTCGCCTGGGCATTCCTCGGCGGATTCGATGGTGGCTTCCTCTTGGCCAGCCGGTACCACCGCAATGCCTTCGGCGCCGCCGGGATCGGACAGAGTCTTGTCGCCGTCTTTCACGTAGGCCAGACCATCGTCGAGGAGAGTGAACACGGTAGGGGCGATCTCTTCGCAAAGACCGTCGCCGGTGCAGAGATCTTGATCTATCCAGACCTTCATGGGGGAACTACCTCAAAGCGCTTGGCGGATGCTTCATATGGTAACGGAGACAATGATAAACCCGTCGCACCCCCCCCGTGAAGCCCCCGCCGGGGGCCGGGACCGGCGCCAGGGTGTCCATGGCGGGACGAAGCGGCCGGTGTAGGTTCGCCCGGGTAGGGATAGTTGGAAGGTGATCCCGTGGACGAATCCGAACAACTGAGCAGCGGTGAGGTCGAACTGGCCGAACTCACCGAACGTGCTCGTGCCCTAGAGGAAGAGGTGCTGTCCCTGCGGCGGCGTCTGCAAGATGCCCCCAAGCGGGTGCGCACCCTCGAGGAGCGGCTCCTGGAGACGAAGGGGCAACTGGCTCAAGCGGTGTCGCAGAACGAGAAACTCACCTACACGTTGCGCGAAGCGCGTGACCACATCGCCGCGCTACGCGACGAGGTGGACAAACTCACCCAGCCGCCATCGGGTTACGGCACCGTCGTGGGCCACAACGAGGACGGAACCGTTGACGTGTTCACGGGGGGGCGCAAGGTACGAGTGGCGATCCATCCGGAGTTGGGCAACGACCCCTTACCGCGTGGCTCGGAGGTGGTGCTCAACGAATCGTTGAACGTGGTCCTCGCGCGCGCCAGCGATATGACCGGCGATGTGGTGGTGTTCAAAGAGCGTCTCGATGAGCGGCGCGCCCTCATCGTGGGTCGCGCCGACGAAGAGCGGGTGGTGGAACTCCTCGACGATCTACGCGACGTCAAACTTCGCAACGGCGACACGGTGCTGCTGGACCCGCGCTCGGGTCTGGTGCTGGAGAAGTTGCCGCGCCCGGAGGTGGAGGATCTGGCTCTGGAAGAGGTGCCCGACATCGCCTATGAGGACATCGGAGGTCTCGACCAGCAGATCGAGCAAATCGCCGATGCGGTGGAGTTGCCCTTCCTGCATCAGGATCTATTCGCCGAGCACAAACTCCCTGCCCCCAAGGGGATTCTTCTCTACGGTCCGCCAGGGTGTGGCAAAACCCTCATCGCCAAGGCCGTGGCCAACAGCCTGGCTAAGAAGGTGGCCGCCGCCACTGGCGTGGATACCGCCAAGTCTTACTTTTTCAATATCAAGGGCCCCGAGTTGCTCAACAAGTATGTGGGAGAGACGGAACGCCAGATTCGTCTCGTATTCCAGCGGGCCCGGGAGAAGTCTGAAGAGGGCTGGCCGGTCATCATTTTCTTCGACGAGATGGATTCTATGTTCCGCACCCGCGGCACCGGGATCAGCTCGGACATGGAAAGCACCATCGTGCCGCAACTCCTGGTGGAGATCGACGGTGTGGAGACGCTCAAGAACGTGATCATCATCGGAGCCTCCAACCGCGAGGATCTGATTGACCCCGCCATCCTGCGCCCCGGTCGTCTCGACGTGAAGATCAAGATCGAACGCCCCACCGAACAGGCCGCCGCTCAGATTTTTGCCCGCTACCTCACCACCGATCTCCCGCTCGACGCGGACACCGTCAGTGGCCTCGGAGGCGGCGATCCGGCCAAGGCGGTGCAGGCCATGATCGAGGCGACCGCCGCGGAGATGTACCGCACCGATGAGGCCAATCAGTTCCTGGAGGTCACCTACCAAAACGGCGACAAGGAGGTGATGTACTTCAAAGACTTCTCCTCGGGGGCCATGATCGAAAACATCGTCCGGCGGGCCAAGAAATTGGCCATCAAGCGGGTGCTGAGTGGTGGCACCCGCGGTATTCGGGTGGAGGACCTCATGGAGTCCATCCATCAGGAGTACAAGGAGCACGAGGATCTCCCCAACACGACCAACCCCGACGACTGGGCCAAAATCTCCGGCAAGAAGGGCGAGCGCATCGTCTACGTGCGCACCATCGTGCAACACGCCAGCGACGAGACCCCGAGCGGCGGCCGGTCCATCGAGCGGGTTACCACCGGCCAATATCTCTGATCGACGGCTCCTTGGCGTCGGGGCCTCGGTAGGGCAGGGCTAGGGTCGAAGCGTGGCGATTCCCAAGGTGCTTGGTGTGGAGACCGAGTACGGGATCATGATGCGGGGGGGCGAGTCGAACCCGATCGCGGCTTCTTCGGTTTTGATCAACGCCTACATCCAGGAACTGGCCCGGTCTGGCACGGCATCGTCGGCACCGCGCACCGGATGGGACTTCGAAGACGAGCACCCCGGGAACGACGCCCGGGGTTACAGCATCGAGCGGCAATTTCCACCAGAGGTGGAGACCCACCTCGTGAATGCGGTGCTCACCAACGGTGCTCGCTATTACGTCGACCACGCCCACCCCGAATTGTCGACCCCGGAATGCGCCGACCCCCGGTCGATCGTGGTGTTCGATCGGGCAGCCGAACGCATCTTGCAGCGGTCGATGCTGGCGGCGGCCGCCTTGCTGCCCGATGGCCAGGACATCGTGGTCTACAAGAACAACTCGGATCGCAAGGGCAACAGTTACGGCACCCATGAGAACTATCTGGTCGACCGGGCGGTGCCCTTCGCCCAGATCGTGGCTCAGGTGATGCCGCACTTCATCACCCGGCAGATCTACACCGGCGCCGGCAAGGTTGGTACCGAGGCGCCTGGTCTCACCAGCGCCGATGTGCCCTACCAGATCACCCAACGAGCCGATTTTTTCGAGGAGGAGGTGGGGCTCGAAACCACCCTCAAGCGGCCGATCGTGAACACTCGCGACGAGCCTCACGCCGATCATCAGAAGTACCGTCGCCTGCATGTGATCGTGGGGGATGCCAACCTCTCGGAGGTGGCGACCTTCCTCAAGGTGGGCACCACCGCCGTGGTGTTGTGCATGATCGAAGACGACTGGCTCTCGCGCGATCTCCTCCCCGCTCGGCCGGTCCAAACGTTGCGTCACGTGTCCTACGACTTGACCCTGCGACGGCCGTTTGAACTGGTGGACGGCACCGCCATCACGGCCCTGGAGGCGCAATGGGAGCTGTACCGGCAGGCTCGCCTCTATGCCCAGGAGCGGGGTCTGGCCTGCATCGGTGGCGAGGAGGTGGGCGAGGAGGTGTTGCGACGCTGGGAAGCGGCACTCACGGGCCTCGAATCAGACCTCTCCTCGCTCGTCACCACGGTCGATTGGGTGGCGAAACAACGAGTGTTGAATGGCTATCGGGAGCGCCATGATCTCTCCTGGGACGACCCCCGCCTCGCCGCCATGGATCTCCAGTACCACGATCTGCGGCCCGAGAAGTCTCTGGCGGCCCGGGTGGGCCTCGAACGTATGGTGAGCGAGGCGGAGGTTGAAGCCGCCGTTCTGCACCCTCCGGTGGACACCCGGGCTTATTTCAGGGGCCGGTGTTTGCAACGCTGGCCGGAGAGCGTGGTGGCCGCCAACTGGGACTCGCTGGTGTTCGACATCGGTGGGGATCCGCTCCGGCGGGTGCCAATGATGGAACCGCTGCGAGGAACTCAGGCCCATGTGGGTAGCCTGATCGATAGTTGCGATAGTGCCGCCGAATTACTCCAGAAACTTGAGCAGTAGGACGAGGAGGTAACCATGGCTGAACGTGAACAGATAAAAAAGCAGGCGCCGACCAAGTCCGACGAGGTTGTGGAGCCAGTCCCGGCCACGTCTGAATCCGGTGAGAAGATCAAGGGGGAGCTCGATGACCTCCTCGACGAGATCGACGAGGTGCTCGAAACCAACGCCGAGGAGTTCGTCAAGTCCTATGTGCAAAAGGGTGGGGAGTGAATCTTCCCGGTCGGGTGGGGGGGACGGAAAGGTGGCAACGGGTTCAGGTCCTTCTGACTAGCCTTGCTCCCGTATGACGCTGCCGATCTTCTCCGCCTCGGATGACCCCGGGCCCAGTTTTGCCGATCTCCTCCGCCGGGTTCGGGTCACTGATCCCTTGCCCGATGGCAATCACGACCTCACCATCACTCATGGCACCACGGTGCTTGGGGTGCGCTACGCCGACGGCGTAGTGATGGCCGGCGACCGACGCGCCACATCGGGAAACCTCATCTCCCACAAAACGATGGAGAAGGTATTTCCCGCCGACCGCTATAGCGGGGTGGCCATCGCGGGAGCCGCCGGGCCCGCCATCGAAATGGTGAAGTTGTTTCAACTCCAACTGGAGCACTACGAGAAGGTGGAAGGCACGGTCCTCAGTCTGGAGGGCAAGGCGAACCAATTGAGCGGGATGGTGAGAAGCAACCTTCCCGCCGCGATGCAGGGCCTGGCGGTCGTCCCGCTGTTCGGAGGCTTCGATCAACGCCGAGACGTCGGCCGTCTGTTCCAGTACGACGTGACCGGCGGCCGCTACGAAGAGACCGACTACGTCTCCTCCGGCTCGGGCAGTTTGCACGCCAGCACCGTGGTCAAACTCGGTTTCCACCCTGATCTGTCGCGTGCTGCGGCGATCGATCTCGTGGTCAACGCCTTGTATCGCGCCGCGGAAGAAGATTCGGCCACCGGCGGCCCCGACCTGGTCCGGGGCATCTTCCCGATTGTGGCCACCATCACCGCCGAGGGGTACCAGCAGGTGGATGACGCCGAATTGCGCAGTTGTGTTGAGACCATTGTGGCGGGAGGTGCGTCGGCATGAGCATGCCCTTCTACGTTGCTCCCGAGCAGGTGATGAAGGACCGGGCCGACTACGCCCGCAAGGGAATCGCCCGGGGCCGCAGCGCCGTAGCGGTGCTCTATTCCGACGGGATTTTGGTGGTGGCGGAAAATGCATCGGCCACGCTCCACAAGGTGAGTGAAATCTACGACCGCATCGCCTTTGCCGGGGTTGGCAAGTACAACGAGTTCGACCAGTTGCGGATCGCCGGCGTCCGTCACGCCGACCTCAAGGGCTTTCAATACAGCCGGGAGGATGTGGACGCCCGGAGCTTGGCCAACGCCTACGCCCAGATGTTGGGACAGATCTTTACCCACGAGATGAAGCCGATGGAGGTGGAGATCCTGGTGGCCGAGGTGGGTCTCGATCCAGCGGCAGACCAGGTCTTCCACATCCTCTACGACGGCAGCGTGGTGGATGAGGACCGCTACAGCGTGATCGGGGGCGACGCCGAGGCCATCGGCAGCCGCCTCGAAGCGGCCTTCGAGCCGGGGCTTGATCTCGCCGGAGCGCTGCACGCCGCCGTGTCGGCGCTAGCCGGCCCGGATCGCACCCTCACGGCCCCCGAGCTTGAGGTGGCCGTCCTAGCTCGCGGGAACGGACGTCGGGCCTTTCGTCGCCTCGACGACGGCGACCTCGCTGGGATGCTCACTGCCTGAGGTTCCCCCCGGTTAGGTTGACCGCATGGAGCGGCGGATCTTCGGACTGGAGAACGAATACGGGGTGACCTGCACCTTTCGGGGTCAGCGACGCTTGAGCCCGGATGAGGTGGCCCGCTACCTGTTCCGTCGAGTGGTGTCCTGGGGCCGTAGTAGCAACGTGTTCCTGGCCAACGGGTCTCGGCTCTATCTCGATGTCGGATCGCACCCGGAGTACGCCACCGCCGAGTGCGACGCAGTCCTGGACTTAGTGACTCATGACAAAGCGGGGGAGCGGATCCTTGAGCAGTTGCTGGCCTCGGCCGAACAACGCCTGGAGGAGGAGGGAATCCGAGGGGTGATCTACCTCTTCAAGAACAACACCGATTCAGCGGGCAACAGTTACGGCTGCCACGAGAACTACCTCACTTCCCGACGCGATGATTTCGGTCACTACACCGAGGTGCTCATCCCCTTCTTCGTGTCTCGGCAGATCTACGCAGGGGCGGGGAAGGTGCTGCAGACCGCACGCGGGGCGATGTACTGCATCTCCCAGCGCGCCGAGCACATCTGGGAGGGGGTGAGCTCGGCCACCACCCGTAGTAGGCCGATCATCAACACCCGTGACGAGCCTCATGCCGACGCCGAGCGGTATCGGCGCCTGCACGTCATCGTGGGCGATTCCAACATGAGCGAGTACGCCACCTTCCTGAAGGTGGGTGCTACCGGGATTCTGCTGCGCATGCTGGAGGATCCCAGCCAGGTACTGCGAGACCTCACGCTCGAGAACCCCATCCGGGCCATCCGCGAAATCAGCCACGATCCCACCTGCCGCCGCAAGGTCCGGCTCGCCAATGGTCGGGAGTTGTCGGCACTGGACATCCAGAGCGAGTACCTCGCCAAGGCTCTCAAGTATGCCGAGACAAGAGACTTCACGGCGCAAGAGAAACAAGCGTTGCAGATGTGGGAGCACTGCGTAACCACCATCGAGCGCGATCCGATGGACCTCGACCGCGAATGTGATTGGGTGATCAAACACAAGCTCATCGAGGGCTACCGGGCCAAGCACGACGTAGCTCTGACCGATCCGAAAGTGGCCCTGATCGACCTGCAGTATCACGACATCAGTCGCTCGCGGGGACTCTTCTACAAGATGCAGGATGCGGGCATGGTGGAGCGCACCTGTACCGACGCCGCCATCGACGAAGCGGTGGAGACGCCCCCGCAGACCACGCGGGCTCGACTCCGGGGTGAGTTCATCCGACGCGCCAAGGAGCGCAAGAGGGATTACACGGTTGATTGGGTACATCTGAAGCTCAACGATCAGGCCCAGCGCACCGTCCTGTGCAAAGACCCATTCCGGTCGCGCGACGAGCGCGTCGAGAAGCTCATCGCGTCGCTCTAGCGCTATGCCCTCCTTCCGCACCGGGGTAGTGACGGGCCTACTGTCGGAACGGGCGGGTCTCCAGCGCGTGGAGACCGATCGCGGGCGGGCCTATGTGCTCACCCAACTCACCGGCTCGGTAGCGGTGGGCGACTCCGTCGTGCTCAACACCACCGCAGTGGACCTTCATCTCGGCACCGGGGGCTGGCACATCGTGCACTGGAATCTGGCCCGCCAGGAATTTCACGAGCCTGGACCGGGCCACATTATGAAGTTGCGCTACACCAGCCTCCAGGTGGATGCCGGCAGCGCCGAGGAACACCATCCCGACCTCCCCCACGCCCTGGAGGGGATGCCGGTGGTGGTGGGTGGTCTGCACAGTCAAGTCCCGTGCATGGCGGTGGCAATCCGGGCGGCGGTACCCGATGCTCGGATCGCCTATGTGATGACCGACGGTGCCGCGTTACCGATCGCCCTGTCGGATCTGGTGGCGGCGTTGACGGGATCGGGTTTGGTGGCGGCGACCATCACGGCCGGACATGCCTTTGGTGGCGACCTGGAAGCGGTGTCGGTGCCCTCGGCCCTGGCCCTGGCCCGTCATGCGGTGGGGGCCGATCTGGCCATCGTGGCGATGGGGCCTGGCGTGGTGGGCACCGGCACGACCCTGGGCACATCCTCATTGGAGGTGGCGGCCATCTTGGATGCGGCCGACGCCCTGGGCGGGCGCCCCATCGCTGCGCTGCGGATGTCCGATGGTGACGAACGGGAACGCCACCAGGGGGTGAGCCACCACAGCCACACTGCGCTCGACCTCACCCGGTCATCGGTGCTGGTGGCTTCGCCCTTCCCGGGGGCGTTCGCCCATGACCGCCATGATGTGCGGGACGTTCCCCCCCGAGACATCCCGGCTCTCCTCGTCGCCGCCGGCCTGGAGGTGACCACGATGGGGCGTGGTCCGGAGGCGGATCCGCTTTTCTTCGCCGCCGCGGGGGCGGCGGGAACCCTGGCCGCCTCGCTCCTTTGACTGGCTAAGGTCCTGCGGGTGTCGAGCAGGAAGTTGGAACGTCTGTTGAACCTGACGGCCCTGCTTCTCGACGCTCGTGTGCCGGTGTCGGCTGAGAAAATCCAGACGGAGCTGGATTATCCCGACGATTTGGCGGCCTTCCGGCGGGCGTTTGAGCGCGACAAGGAGGAACTCCGGGACATGGGGATCCCGTTGCGACTGGAACCGGTTCCCGCCAGCTTTCCCGCCGTCGATGGCTACCGGATCCCGCGGGAGGAGTACGCCTTGCGGGATCCCGGCCTCACGATCGACGAACTCGCCGCCTTGCACCTCGCCGTATCAGCGGTGCAGGTGGAGGGGCTTTCCGCCATCCCAGGGCTTTTGAAGTTGGGGGGGATCGTGGCGGGGGTGGGTTCCGACATCGGGGTGCGGGTGGCTCCCTTGCCCGCCGATCCAAATCTGGCCTGTCTGTTCGCCGCGGTGGCCGGTCGTAGGCCGGTGAGCATGCGCTACGGCGACCAAGACCGGGTGATCGATCCGTATCGTCTCGAGTTTCTGAGGGGGCGCTGGTACCTCACGGGCTACGACCATCTCCGTGAGGACGTGCGCAATTTCCGATTGGGGCGCATCGAGGGCAGGGTTGTCCCCACCGGTGGGGAGGCTTTTGCGGCGGCGGAACCGTCCCTGGAGCAGGCGGGGGCAGCGTGGGAGTTGGGGGATGAGGAACCAGTCGTGGCCCGCCTGCGTATTGGAGGGCCGCCGGCGCAGTGGGCATTGCAACACTTCGGTTCTGATCGCGTCGTAGAGGTGGCCGAAGATGGGTCGGTGGTGATCGACCTCCCGGTCAACCACCGCAGCGCCTTTCGATCCTTTGTGTTGTCGTTCCTCGACCACGCCGAGATCTTGTCGCCGGCGGAGTTGCGCGAAGACCTGATGCGTTGGCTACGGGGCATCACATGAGTACGCCCGCGAATTCGGGGGCGGCGCAGCGAATGCAGCGGCTACTGGCCATGGTGCCCTGGATCGTGGCCCAGGATGGCCCCCTCACCGCCGAGGTGTGCGCCCGTTTCGACGTCTCCCCTGAGCAACTCGCCGCCGATCTCGGGGTGATCTGGTTGGTGGGACTGCCGCCCTACACCCCTGACGCCCTGATCGATGTGGTGCAGGAAGGGGACCGCGTCCATATCCGATTCGCCGACGTATTCAACCAGCCACATCGCCTCACGCCCGAGCAGGCCGTGGCCTTGCTCACCGCCGGCTCCTCGGTGCTGGCCCTGCCCGGCACCGATCCCGACGGTCCTCTGGGGCGGGGGGTGGGCAAGTTGGCCGCGTTACTCGGGGTAGATGCGGATCAGGTACTGGAGGTGGACCTCGGTGCGGCGGAGGTAGAGACGCTTGCCGTACTCCGCCGGGGAGTGAGCGAGCAGCGGCAGTTGCACCTCGACTATTACTCTTTCGCCCGAGACACCCGCTCGCAACGCAACGTGAACCCGTATCTGGTGGAAACCCAAGACAGCAGCCTCTATTTGCTGGCCTATTGCCACCAGGCCCAGGCCGACCGGCGCTTTCGGGTGGACCGGATCGTGTCGGCCACCCTCCTCGACGACACGTTCGTGGTGCCGACAGGGGCGGGGGAGCTCGGATTGTTCGAGCCCGATGCCACCGATCCCCGTGTCACCTTGGACCTCGAGCCCGCGGCGGCGTGGGTGATCGAGACCTACCCGATGGAATCGGTAGAGATGAGACCGGACGGACGCCAGCGGGTGACCTTGGCGGTGACCGCCGAAGCGTGGCTGGCGCGGCTGTTGCTAGTCCTGGGTCCCCACGCCTCGGTGGTGAGCGGCGCGCCTGAACTCGTCGACGCCGGTCGGCGAGCCGCCGCCCAGATTCTCGCCCGCTACGCTTGACGTTCCGTGGCTGATACGACCGACCCTCCCCAAGCGGACGCCGTGGAACCCGACGTTCCCGATGCGAGTAGCCGAGGCATGGCCCCGCTGCGCTCCAGCGTGGAATGGGTAGCGGTGGTCGTGGGCGCTTTGCTCGTAGCGTTGCTGATCAAGACCTTTCTTTTCCAGGCCTTTTACATCCCGTCCGGGTCGATGGAACCCACCCTGGAAGCGGGTGATCGCTTGGTGGTGAACAAGGTGAGTTATCGCCTGCACGACGTGTCTCGGGGGGATGTGATCGTGTTCGAGATCCCCGCCGCCGACGTGGGGTCCGACGGGATCAAGGACCTGATCAAGCGGGTGGTGGGTCTCCCCGGCGACACGATCGAGACGCGCAGTGGGGCCGTCTACATCAACGATCGGAAACTAGAGGAGCCCTATCTCGCCGAGGGCACCCTCACCGGCGATCCGACCCAGGGGAGCAATCCCTCGATCCCGCGCCAGGTGGTACCGGAGGGGCATGTCTTTGTGCTGGGCGACAATCGCGATAACTCAGCCGATAGTCGGTACCCGTTCCGGGGCCCGATTCCCCTTGAGGACATCGTGGGTCGAGCCTTCGTATTGGTGTGGCCCCTGTCCTCGGCCGGGGTGCTCTGAGCGGTCAGGCCCCCTAGCTAAGGGCATCGACCATTCGGTCGACGTGATCGGAGTACACCGCATCGATCCCGGTATCGAGCAGGTTGTCCAGGGTTCGCCGGTGTTGGGCGTCCCAACCAAAGCACAACACGCCGAAGCGGTGGAACAGTGAGGTGCGGCCCCCCGTCCACTCCGACTGGTGCAGGGCCACCGCGTCGATTCCCCGCTCGGCCATCAGCGCCGCATGGGACTCGACCCCGTCGGGCATGCGGGAGACAAAGGTGGAGTGCACGAGTTGTACCTCCGGGCACACCGGGCGCCATTGGGTGAGTTGGTCCAATTGGGGGTGGCAGATCCACAGTTGCGCCAGAGCCTCCGGTCCGGCCGCCCGGGCCACGGCCAGCACGCGAGCAAAGGCGGCGGCGTCCTTGAGATCCAAGGAGATCTCCAGGGTGGTCCCCACTGCGTCGTAGAGGTCGGCCAGGGTGGGGATATGGGCGGGTAATTCGGCCCGGCTGTAGCGAGCGATGGGTCGCGAACGGAGGCGGCGGCGCACCACCCCGTCGTGATCCAGGACCGCCTCGCCATCCCGGGTAAGCCACACATCGGATTCGAGCCCCGTTGCCCCGAGGCGTAGCGCCAGTACGAACGCCTCCAGGGTGTTGTCGGGTGCGTTAGCTCGAGCACCGCGGTGGGCGAAGCCGATGGGAGGGCGACGCAGTGAGGGGAGACGAGTGGGCATGGGTTCGCATTGTGGCAGACCTACTCAAGCCTTACGGCGCAACGGTCGATACAACCCTGAGCGTAATGAACCAATGGCCCCCCGGAGGAGGAGAGCACAAGATGACAACGGTTATTAAGGCGAGTTGCTGTGACTGCGGGGATGTCGAACTCGGAGTTGACGATCTCAAGGTGCGGGTATGCACCTACGACGATCAGGGCAGTTTCGTGTTCCGTTGCCCGACGTGCCGCATGTCGACGGCCAAGCCCGCCGAGGCACGCGTGATCGAGATGCTGGTGGCCTCAGGGGTCCGTCTGGTGAAATGGCGTCTCCCGGCGGAGATCTTCGAACCGCATCATGGGGCGCCGATTAGCCACGATGATCTGATCGAGTTCCACAAGCTCATCCAAGGGGACGACTGGTACGAGGCTGTTCTAGGCTAGAGGCCATGTCGTTGCTC
>CAMDIH010000009.1 GCA_945898515.1 Candidatus Neomicrothrix parvicella RN1
TTCGCTGGGTTCGAGGCCGCAGGCGTGCCCGGCCTGCTCGATCTGCTCTCGGGCATCCGGTAGTGCACGCCCCCAATAAGTGATCTGAGATTGGTGGAAGGCTGCGGCGTTGAGGGCGGTGTTCCGTGTTCCTTCGGTTGCGTTGCGGATGTTGGCTAGGTCAGCGTCGAGGGCGGAGCGGCCTAAAGGGTCTTCCCCGTGTGCCGGTTGGCTGCGTGGCGGCGGGCTGGATGGCTTCGGGGCTTTTTCCGGTTTGGCCGTGAGCATGTCGTAAACCCATTTTGGGAAAGGCGCGGGTACGGAAATGTCGGTGACGACGGTGTAGGCCTTCCCGTCGGCCCTAACCGAACCGGCACCTACGACAAACCCGCCAGCGTTCCCTTCCCCACCGGCACGAACGTCGATACCGTCAGCGAGTTTCGACGCCGAGTTGCCGACCGGCTCCCAGTCGTCAGGGAGCGTGAAATAGTGGTGGCGACCACCGGAGGGGGTTTCGACGGTGTACGTGGGTGGCGTGTCGTGCTCGGCGGTGAGTTCGGCCCAACGCTTCACGCCGTCCTTGCCTTCGCCTACGTCGAGGTCGATAACAACGAGGCCGGACGGCCCGCAGGCTATGCCGATGTTGTAGCGGGGGTTCTCGGTCCACCACCGCCGGACCTGCTCGAGGTCGTTGGTGGCTGCGCTCCCCCACTTCACGGCTGGGTCTTTGGTGCCGGGCCAACAGGGAAAAATCGACCAGCCGTTACCGGCGGCGGCTAACGCATCATCGAGGAGTGAAGGGTCACCTTCGGAGCATTGTTGGTCTGTGCCCATGGTGATGGTCACCCCGCACCGTCGGGGCCTTGCAGGTGATCGAGGAGGGCCTCGATTGCGGCGGGACGAATCAGGCGGCGACGGTCGAGCTTCAGTGACGGCAGCGTGCCGTCAGCGATCAACTCGCAACATTTTGCCCGGGAGATACCGAGGGCCTGGGCGGCCTCTGCGGGTGAGTACGCCAGTCTTTCGACGACGTTTTTGGTGGTTGCCAAGGGGAATCCTTTCGGGATTCCCGGTGACCACCTCCGGAGTTGTGCACACCGTGCGTCGGTCGGAACTACTCCAGTGGACGGTAGCAGGTTTTGGTGTGTGTAGGTGGTCAATCGCTGGGGATGGTCGAGGCACACCTCACCAGCCGGGCCTGGGATCAATCCCGTAGCAACCCGGTAGCAACCTGGGGTCGGGATGCAGGAGGGGCCACCCTCTCGGATGGCCCCTGACCTGCTCTTTCCCGGTCGGGCCGAGAGGATTCGAACCTCCGACCTCTTGACCCCCAGTCAAGCGCGCTAACCAAACTGCGCCACGGCCCGGGAAGGGAAGAGGGAACCTACCAGACGGCAGAAAATAGATCAGATGCTGTGCACGGCCCAGGCCATGGCCTGCAACAAACGGTAACCCAGGTAGACCACCGTGACAGCGATCAAGAGTTTGAAATGCCACGGTGCCCCTTCGTGCCCGAAGCGGGAAAGTTTTGCCGGCTCGGGGACCTCAGCCACCTGATGACCGCAGGTGGGGCAGCACCCCTGCTCGCTCAAGCTGTTGGGATTGTAGAAACGGTCGCATGGCACACAGTGGGGCACGGGCCATCCTCTCCTGGGGAGATCAAGCCTTGCGCATCACGAGCGGTGCCATCAACCCAGTGTGGCCCTCACACCGGGGGCACGCCGTGCCGGCGGTCTGAGAAATGCCGGTCCTTGCCCGACGCCATACGCAGCCGACGGATCAACTCGCCCCGCAGATCAGGAAAGTCGATGACAGCATCGATGACCAGTTCCGAGACCAAGCGATAGAGATCTACGTCCTGCTCATAGGCGAGACGCTGCTCGGCGACGAAGGCATCCCGCTCGGCGGGGTCGGTTATGGCGGCGATCTTGTTGGCAAACACAGCGTTGACGGCCGCCTCCGGACCCATCACGGCAATCTTGGCGGTGGGCAGCGCAATGGTGGCGGTGGGCTCGAAGGCCGGACCACTCATCGCATAGAGACCCGCTCCGTAGGCCTTGCGCACCACGACCGACACCTTGGGGACCGTGGCCTCGCTTACGGCGGTCACCATTTTCGCCCCGTGGCGGATGATTCCTTGGCGCTCTACCTGGGTACCGATCATGAATCCGGGCACGTCGGCCAGAAAGACCAGCGGCACATTGAACGCGTCGCACCACCAGATGAAGCGGGCCGCCTTATCGGCCGAGTCCACGAAGAGAGCGCCCCCGAGAGCCAGGGGGTTGTTGGCCACGATCCCCACCGGCGAACCATCAAGGCGACCCAGCCCCACGATCAGTTCCGGGGCGAAGAGGGGCTTCACCTCGAAGAAACTGTCGGCATCCACTATCGAATCGATGATGGTGTGCATGTCGTAACCCTGCGTGTCCACGGCGGGAATCATCGACGCGCTCAAGACCTGTTTCGGCGGGGCGGCGGTGTAGGTCGGGGGCGGCTCTCTCCAAGTGCTTGGGAGGTAGGAGAACACGGCGTGTGCCTGATTGATGGCGTCAGCGTCGTCCTCGGCGAGGTTGTCGCCGCACCCCGACACGGTGGCGTGCATGTGGGCACCCCCCATCTCCTCCAGGGTGGCCTGCTCCCCCACCACCATCTCGGCCATCCGTGGAGAGCCCAGGTACATCGAGGCGTTTCCCTCCACCATGATCACGATGTCGCAGAAGGCCGGGATGTACGCACCACCGGCGGCACTGGGACCAAACAAACAGCAGATCTGGGGCACCTTTCCGGAGAGTTTGACCTGGTTGTAGAAGATCCGCCCCGCCCCGCGGCGCCCCGGAAATAACTCCACCTGGTCGGTGATGCGGGCGCCGGCGGAATCAACCAGCCAGAAGACCGGAACCTCATGGCGAAGGGCGTACTCGGTGAGGCGCACGATCTTTTCCACGGTGCGTGCTCCCCAGGATCCGGCCTTCACCGTGGGGTCATTGGCCACGACGCAAACGCTGCGCCCATCGACCGTGCCCACGCCGGTCACCACGCCATCGGCGGGGAGGTCCTCGGCCATGGTGTTGGCCAGTAAGGCATCCTCAACGAAAGACCCGGCATCGAGCAGCAGGTCGATTCGCTCCCGCACGAACAACTTGGACTGACGGGCCAACTTGTCCGCCTCTTTGTGGAGGTTGCCCCGCAGGGCACGCCCGGTACGTCGGGAGAGTTCGGGATCCATTCCCCTACCCCCGCCGGATGGCCACGATGGCCACGTCGTCGGTCATGGGTTCGGTGGCAAAATCCCGGGCGGCTTCGAGCAGCGTCTTACACAACGCCTCGGGAGGCACCCCGGGATCGCGACGGATCATGTTGGCCACCCGTTCTTCTCCAAAGAGTTCCTCCCCGGCGCGAGCCTCGGCCAAGCCGTCGGTGTAGAGCAGAAGAAGGTCGCCCTCTTCGAGGGGGATCTCCCGACTTGCGTACTCCCCGTCGGGGTCGAGCATCAGCAAGGGTCCCGTCGCCCGGAGCGCTCGCACCTCCCGGTCGTGCCACAGCCAGGCCGCCGGGTGGCCGGCGGAGGCCACGCGTAAGGTCGAGGCTGCGGTATCGAATACGACGACACAGATCGAAATGAACTCCTCGACCCGTTCAAGCGAGGACATTTGGCGGTTGAGTTCCTCGAGCGCCTGGGCGGGGTCGCGGTACTGCTGCAGGAAGACCCGCAAGAGATACTTGGCCTGGAACGCCGTGATGGATGGTTCGATGCCATGCCCGGTGACATCGCCAATCACTGCCGCGATGCGGGTGGGGGCCAGGCGGAACACGTCGTAGAAGTCGCCGGCCATCAGGCCCGTGCCGGGCTGGTACAACCGACCCAATTCGAATCCCTCGAACTGCGGTAGTTCTTCGGGGGCGAGGCGGGCTGCCCATCGCCGCGGTGCCAACTCCTCCTGGGAGAGCACCTCCTCGGCCCGTCGGCCGATCAGATCACGATCCTCCGCAAGGCGAGCATCCCGACGGAAGTATCGGCTCAAGGCCACCGTGGCCCCCACGGGCACCAGAACGAGGAGGAAGGCTCGCCCGTCGACGGACTGGCTCCAGATCGCCGTGATGGCGGCGGCGAGGAACACCGCTAGGTAGCAGGCGACTGCGTGCAATTCTCGTTGGTAGGCCGAGCGAGCCAAGACGGTGGCATCCGCCGCCGGCCCGGAATCGGCCTCGATCCGGCGCCACACGATCCGCATCCGTCGCGCCGACCGATACCACAGGCCAGACGCCCCGAGAGCAGCCACCGCCACGACGGTCAAACTAGAGACGAACACGGGCGCAGGCTACCGGGCCTCGGATCGGCGTGACCGATGTGAGGTACTCATGCCCGCCCGGGTGCAGGGGTGCGCTCGCCCGTCCAGTTGCTCACATCTACCCCGAGCTGCTTCATCCCGTAGATGACCGCTTTTGGGTTGATGGTGGCGGGCGCCCAGTCGTATTGCCACATTCGCTCGTCACCGGTGGCCTTCACGAACATGGCGGTCTGCTCGATCGTCAGCAGCACCCCGCGGCGGCTAGTGGTGCGTTCGTAACGCTCGGCATGTTCGGCACTCAGGACAAAATTCATGGAATCGCACTGGTGCACGATGTCGTTGTTGTTCCAGTCCCAGGGGGTGGAACTGATGTGAACCAGGGCGGTGTCAACCGGGGTGACGATGCCGTCTTGCGCCTGTAGTTCCACCGGCTCCAGGCAGCAGGCACAATAACTTTTCAGCGTGAGGGTCATGCCGGCAAAGGGGGGCATCTTTGAGATCGCCACCGATTCGAGGGCACAACCGGCATAGGAATGGAACGCTCCTGCGATCCACACCTCTACCTGGCTGGGGAAACTGGAAAACGGTTGGAACTTCAGCAGGTTGCAGTTCAGCGAATCCTGATCCACCACACAGATGATCCCGAGTTGGAGTTCTTTGTAGGCCTGCACGATCTCCCGGCGGTCCAATCCGGTGGCCTCATGCACGACCCGTAGGTTCGGGCCGCGACCCTGGCTGCACCAGTGGTCATACACAAATTGTCGCAACTGCTTGGCAGGAGCGGAGAATTCGAAGGACGGAACGTTCTGCGGCATGGCGGGGAGTCTGACACACGCCCTGATCACTACTGTGGTGGACATGACCCCGCTGGAGGTGGCTGAGGCCCGCGCTCTCACGCCCGGGTGCGCGGAGGTCTTGCATCTGAACCACGCCGGTGCTTCCCTCATGCCGCAACCGGTTCTCGATGCCGTCATTGGCCATCTGCAACGGGAGGGGCGCACCGGTGGTTACGAGGCGGCCAGCGAGGCGGCCCTCAGCCTCGGGCACACCTACGAGGCGGTGGCGTCTCTCCTGGGATGTGCCCCCACGGAAGTGGCCCTCACCGAGTCGGCCACCCGGGCCTGGGACGCCGCCGTGTACTCCCTGCCGATTGCCCCATCGCAGCGGGTCCTGATGAGCCGGGCCGAGTACGCATCCAACGCCATCGCCCTCCTGCAACTCTGCCAACGCAGCGGAGCGGAGATCGTGCTGGTGGAAAACGACGAGCACGGCCAGATCGATCTTGCCGCTCTCGCGGAGGCCCTCGCCCATCACGATGTGGCGCTGGTTTCCCTCGTTCATGTGCCCACCCAAAGTGGGCTCGTGAATCCGGCGGCCGCAGTAGGGCAACTCTGCCAGGACGCCGGAGTCACCTTCGTCCTGGATGCGTGTCAGTCGGTTGGGCAACTTCCCCTCGACGTAACCCAATTGGGCTGTGATGTGCTCACCGGCACCGGGCGGAAGTTCCTACGCGGGCCGCGTGGGACCGGGTTTCTCTATATGCGACAAGCGCTCCTGGAACAGGTCGAACCGGTCATGCTCGATGCGCACGCCGCTGAGTGGATCGCCCCTGATCGCTTCACCGTGCGGGCCGACGCGCGGCGCTTTGAGAACTGGGAGAGCAACGTGGCGGGCCGTATCGGCCTGGGTGTAGCCATCGACCATGCCCTGGGCTGGGGGGTAGCGAACATCGCGGCCCGTACCGAGTGGTTGGCGGCCGGCCTGCGGTCCCGCTTGGCGGAGATCCCCGGCGTCACCGGCCACGATCGAGGTGAACACCTGTGCGCCATCACCACCTTCAGCGTTGCCGACATCGACCCGACGGTCATCCAGCGCCGCCTCCGGGCCGAGGCCATCAACGTGTCGGTGGGCACCGCCAATTTCGCCCGACTTGACCTGCCGCCCCGGGGAATTGATTCGGTAGTGCGCGCTTCGGTGCACTACATAACGACGGAAGACGAACTGGACCGTTTCGCTGAGAGCATCAGGACGATCGTTTCCTCACCCGCATCTTGATCGGGGTGGCACCGAGATCGAAACCCTCACGAAGCATGCGTTCGAGATACCGAAGGTAGGTGGGCGGAATCTCACGGTTCGAGAACAGGGTGAAGGTGGGCGGGTCGACGGCGGCCTGGGTGGCGTAGAGCACCTTCACACCGTGCGGCCCGGGCTGGGCTTGTTGGGCCGATCGCATGACCTCGTTGACCCGGCGGGTGGGGACCCGCCGGTGATAATCCTCGATGCTCATCGATAGGGCGGGCATCAGTTTGTTCACGCCCTTACCGGTGAGCGCCGAGATTTTGAGAACGGGCGCCTCGCCGATGAAACGGAGACGTTCTTTCACCTGGTAGTCGAGGTCGGCTCGTGCTTCGGCATCGGGCAGCAATTCATGCTTGTTCAACAGCACCACCACGGGACTCCCCGAGACGTCAATGCGTTCGGCGAGACGCTGATCCTGGGCGGTTACCCCCACGGTGGAGTCGATCACTAGGAGCGCCACGTCGGCCTGATCTACCGCCTGCAGAGCCCGCACGAGCGAGTAGTACTCCGTGCCTTCGTCGATCTTGCTCTTGCGGCGCATCCCGGCGGTGTCGACGAAGCGGATTGGTCCATCCTCGGTCTCCACCACGGTGTCGACTGCGTCGCGGGTAGTGCCGGGCATGTCGTGCACAACGGCGCGCTCCTCACCGATCATTCGGTTGAAGAGCGTGGACTTCCCAACGTTGGGACGGCCCACGAGGGCCACGGAGAAGATCCGTTCCCCGTCCTCGGGTTCGGGCTCTTCCTCGGCGGTAGCGGGGAGCAAGGCGACCAGCCGATCGAGTACGTCGCCGGCCCCGCGCCCGTGGAGGGCGCTGATCGGATGGGGCTCACCAAGACCCAGGGACAATGCCTCCCAGATCAAGCCCTCCCGGCCAGAGTCGTCCACTTTGTTCGCTACTAGGAGCACGGGGCCTTTGGCCAGTGTTCGCACCACCCCTCCGATGCGACTGTCGTCTTCGGTAATCCCGGTGACCGCATCCACCAGCAGAAGAACCACATCGGCATCCCGAATAGCCTGTTCGCTCTGGCGGGACACCTTCTTATCGAGGGAGGACCCGCTAGCCATCCAGCCGCCGGTGTCGACGAGGAGAAACGGAACGCCCTGCCATTCCGCCTCTACTTCCTTGCGATCGCGGGTCACTCCGGGACGTTCCTCCACGATGGCCACCCGCTTGCCAATGATGCGGTTTACCAGCGTGGACTTGCCCACGTTCGGGCGACCCACGATGCACACGATCGGCAGTGTCATGGGGTGGCCGCGACAGTGCGGGAGGGATCGGCCAAGGCGACGCGCAGCGCATGGCCGTGGGTGGGGATGATTTCCACCGGGTGAGGAAGATCCTCCGGGCCGGTGCCATCCAAGAACCGCCCGTTGGAAAGGCATACATCGGGCAGCAGGTAGCGATGTCCGGCGGGCTCCGAGGCCAAGGTGCGGGCGATGTCCTCCCCCACCAACAGCCCCGTGACCCCAGTGGTGCCACCAAAGAAGTCATTGTCCACGGTGACCAGACGTACGTCGGGGCGTCCGAGGCGGGTGATGAGCGGAGCGAGCACCGCGGCGCCGTAGGTGCTCGTCAAAATCCCCACCGGCGCGTGCCGGTGGGGGCGGATCTGCAGGAGTTGACCGGGGGTGGCTCGGGTGCCGCGATAGGGCTCGTAGTCGGCCTCGGATGACCCCGAACTATCGGCCCAGGCGAAGAACCCCGCCTGAGGTCCGGTGGTCGGGGCGGTCTCGTCGAAGAACTCTCGTTCGAAGGTGCAGGCCATACCCACCCCGTCCTCGTGCATGGCGAAGGATTCGTAGGTCTCAGCCGACGGGAAGGGTCGCTCGGCCAGGAGGTAGTACTCGTCGCCCACGAACGCCAACCGTCGCCCCAACACCCGTTGATAGATGTCTTGCCAGTCCTCCACGCAATCCACCACTGCGGCGGCTTCGGCCCGGGTATGGGCGCGCATGGTCGGCTCCGTGTTGTAGCGACTGATGCCCAGCGGCACGACGCACAGGGAGGCCAACTCGGGAAAACGGTCGAGCACCCCCGCCAGCGTGTCATCGAGGACGGCGCCGTCGTTGGTCCCGGGACACACCACGATCTGGCCGTGCACTTCGATGCCGTGGTCGAGGAGGGCTCGGAGCCACCGGAGGCTGGTGGCACCCCGACGGTTCCGCAACATGGCGGAGCGAACTTCAGGGTCGGTGGCATGGATCGACACATTGAGCGGGCTGAGACGTTCGGTCACGACCCGCTCGAGGTCGGCTTCCGTGAAGCGAGTGAGGGTGGTGAAGTTGCCGTAGAGGAAACTCAGTCGGTAGTCGTCGTCTTTGAGATAGAGGCTCTGCCGCAAGCCGGGCGGTAGTTGGTAGATGAAACAGAACTCGCAGTGGTTGTCGCACGTGCGTACCTGGTCGAACAGAGCCGACTGCACATCTACCCCGAGGGGCTCTCCGGCCCGCTTGGTGACTTCCAGGGTGATCTGTAACCCGCCGCGCTCCACTTCGAGGATCGGATCGGCGTCGTCGACCAGAAATCTCCACTCGATGATGTCGCGCGGGACGACCCCGTCGATCGAGATGACCTCGTCGCCCGGAGCCACGCCAGCGTCCTGCGCCGGTGACGAGGCCGCCACGGTGACAACACGAGGAAAGGGCATCGGCACAGGCTACGGCTCCGAGTGGGTGAAGCCGCAGTTAGCCTTCCCCGTATGGCTGTCGACAAGGTGCTACTAGCTGCTCCCCGAGGTTTTTGTGCGGGGGTGGAAATGGCGATCAAGGCATTGGCCTGGATGGTGCGGGCCTTTGAGCCGCCTGTCTACTGCTACCACGAGATCGTGCATAACCAGTTGGTGGTGGATCGCTTTCGGGATCTTGGGGTGATCTTTGTGGACGACATCGCCCAGATTCCGCCGGGGCGCCCTCTCATGCTCTCCGCCCACGGCTCCGCGCCTGAGGTGGTCGTCGCCGCCCGCGCCAGTGGGGGGTACGTGGTGGACGCGGTGTGTCCGCTCGTGACCAAAGTGCACCACGAGGTGAAGGTGCGAGCGGGGAAGGGCTACCAGATCGTCTACGTAGGCCATGAGGGCCACGAGGAGGCGGTGGGAACCATGGCGGTGGCCCCCGATTCGGTGCATCGGGTGGAGTCGATCGAGGAAGTCGATGCCTTGCCGCACTTTGACCAGCCCGTGGCCCTTCTGGCCCAGACCACTCTTTCCCACCGCGACTGGGCAACGGTGGCCGAGCGAACAGCCGAGCGTTTCCCAGATGTGTGGCAGCCCGGGAGCAGCGACCTTTGCTTCGCGACCACCAATCGACAGGCGGCACTGGGTGCCATTGCCGCTCGCTGTGATGCCGTGATCGTGATCGGTTCCGCCAACTCGTCGAATACCCGCGCCCTAGAGCGAATGGCTCGTGAGGCGGGCGCGGCGGTGGTGTGTCGGGTCAACCACCCGCGCGAGATTCCCTCGGGCTTGGGTGGCATCGTTGGGGTTACCGCCGGCGCATCGGCGCCCGAGGAGTTGGTGGAGGCGGTCATTGACTATCTGGCCCCGATCAACGGGGTAGAAGAGGTTCGCATCACCGAGGAAGATGAGTATTTTCCACCGCCGCGTGAGCTGCGTGACCTGCTGAGCTCGGTGGACGTGCTGGCCACGTTGTCGCTGGGCGGAAGTCTGGATGCTCGCCCGCCGCTGCGGGATAGGTCTATCGCCGCCAGCGACGTCCTCGAACAGCTCCTCTAGCCTGGCCGGGGAAGGCGTCCGACCCCGTCTGAGACCTACGCTAGGGGCCCAGAATTGGGTACGATTCCAGCATGTCATTTCGGAGCATGGATACCTCAACCGCGCAGGAGTGGGCCGTGATCGGCCAGGAGACGCGGGAAAACCAGCCCCGGGTAGCCGATCGAGTGCTGGACCTGTTGCGATCCCTCGCTGAGATCACCGACGGTTTCGCTACCGATCAACTCACCCACTGCCTTCAGACCGCCACCCGGGCCGAGCGCGACGGGGCCGACGATGAGGTGGTGATTGCCAGTCTCTGCCACGACATCGGGAAGGCCATCAGTGTCCCGGGTCATCCGCAGATCGCCGCGGCCATCCTCCAGCCCTACGTGCGGCCCGAGGTTCACACGATGATCCTCGTGCACCAGGATTTCCAAGGCGCTCACTACTACCACCATTTCGGCGGGGATCCGGCCGCTCGTGAAAACCATCGAGACACGCTCACCGAGCAAGAGTGGCGGCTCGCAGAGCAGTTCGCCGATGACTGGGATCAAACGTCCTTCGACCCCGATTACGACACGCTCCCCCTCGAACACTTTGAGGCCCGGCTACGGGACCTATTCGCCAGCGGCAAACTCTTTTAGTGTCGCGGCTCGCCGGCTTGTGCCATGGCCTCGTCGAAATGGGCCTGCAGTTCAACGCGTAATCGCTCTGTGAGCGCGCTTATAGCGCTGCGGGGTAACCGGCCGCTCTCGTTCTTGGGCGGTGGTGGTATCGGAGCACCCACCACCAGAACCAGACGCGCCCGATGGGGCATTCGCGACCCCTTCGCCATTGCCATCTCGCTCCCTCCGATACCCACTGGAATGATCGGAACGCCACACTTGGCCGCCACGTAGGCGGTCCCGTCGAAGATCTCGGAGATCTCCGGTCCTTCGTTGCGGGTGCCCTCGGGGAACATGACCAGTGGACTCCCGCCCTTCACGATGTCGATGCAGGCCTTCATCGCGTCGCGATCCGCGGTCCCTCGATGCACGGGGAAGGCGCCCAGTACAGAGACGAACCGGCCCAGTAGGTGGAATTTCCAGATGCTGTCTTTGCCCATGTAGCGCATCGGTCGATCCGTGAGCAGAGACGACAGGGCGAAGTCGATGTTGCTTCGATGCACGGGAGCCAGCACAAAGGCCCCGGATGTAGGAATGTGCCCCGCTCCGAAAATCTGGGCTCGGCCCACCACCTTGAACAGCAACACGAACCCCGCCCGAACAACGGCATAACTCAGACGGGTTGCCACACTGGGCTCTCCGGTCCAAATCTTGATGTCGTCCCCCGGTCGGTCGCTAGTCATTGAGGGCCCGGTCGATGACCGCGACGATGTCGTCTACCGTGAGCGAGGAGGTGTCCACCAAGAAGGCATCGTCGGCAACGATGAGCGGCGATGTTTCCCGGCCCTGGTCGAGGGCATCCCGGCGGGCAATGTCCACCGCCACCGTCTCGTAATCGAGGTCGCTCACCTCCTTGGACCGTCGTTCGGCCCGCACCGCAGGATCGGCCGTGAGATACACCTTTAGTTCGGCGTCAGGGAACACCACGCTGCCGATGTCGCGGCCTTCGATCACCCCTCCGGCGTGGTCTTCTACCCAGTTCCGCTGGCGCCGCACCATCTCGGCCCGTACTACGGGGTTGGCCGCCACCACGCTGACCGCTCGGCTCACCTCGGTGCCCCGTATCTCAATGGTGGCATCCACGCCGTCGACGGTGACCGCCTGCAGGCCGATGTCCATCTCAATGTCGCCGACGATCCGGGCCACGACATCGGCATCGGTCGGATCGATCCCGCGGCGCATGGCGGCGAAGGTGACGCATCGGTACATCGCTCCGGTATCGAGATAGTCCAACCCCAGGTGCACTGCTAGCGCGCGGGCAACCGTGGATTTCCCCGACCCGGCCGGCCCGTCGATAGCGATGATCCTCACGGCCGTCGCACCATAGTTCCCAACCCGGGCGGACCTGAGAGTTCATCCAGCATCGTCCAGAACTTGGGGAAGGTCTTGGCCACGCAGGCCGGGTCGGCGATATGTATTCCCGCTACTCGTAACCCAATGAGCGCGAACGACATCGCCATTCGATGGTCGTCGTAGGTTTGGACGGTCCCCGGGCCGACGGGGCCGGGGCGCACCACGAATCCGTCGGGCTGCTCATGGGCGTCCACGCCCAAGCGTTGCAACTCGGTTACCACCGCCCGGATCCGGTCGGTCTCTTTGCCTCGAATGAAGCCGATCCCGCTCACTTGGGTAGGACCCTGAGCGAAGGCCGCTACCACTGCCAGAGTTTGGGCGGTATCGGAAATCTCGGCCATGTTTGTCACGATCCCTCGTAGTTCACCCCGCCCGGTGACGGTGGTGGAGGTGGCGCCGCGCTCTACCTCCGCCCCCATGTCGGCCAGGAGGTCTACGAAGGCCAGGTCTCCTTGCGCAGAATCCGTTCCTAGCCCCGCTACCGTCACCGACCCCCCCACCAACGCGGCCGCCGCAAAGCAATAGGAGGCGGCGCTGGCATCGGGTTCCACCACATACTGCGTGGCCCGATAGGGCTGAGGCGCAACTACCCAGGTGTGGTCGTTGTGCTCGACGGCGGCCCCGAACGCCGCCATCACCGCCACGGTCATCTCCACATAGGGTCGGGACACGAGGTGTCCCTCCAGGTGCACCGTGAGCCCGTTCGCCATGGCGGGTCCGGCGAGGAGTAGGCCGGAAAGAAACTGACTCGACACGTCGCCGCGCAGCCGAACCTCGCCACCGGTGAGAGATCCACCGGTGATCTCAACGGGTAGGTGCCCGGGGGCCCCCACCTCGCGCACCTCAGCCCCCAGGGTTCTCACTGCGCTCAATGCTTCGGCCATGGGGCGCTCGCGCATTCGATTGGCAGCATCCACCCGGTGGAGGCCCGAACCCAGGCCCGCCACCGGCAGCAGGAACCGACTGGTGGTACCCGAAAGGTGGGCGTCGACCAGAGCTACATCGGCCGAGGGGCGACCGGCGCTGCCTTGCACCACCACCCGGCCACGCTCCCACTGTGGCGTGATGTCTACGCCGAGCGCGGTGAGACCGCCCACCATGGCCTCGCAGTCTTGTGCGTGAAGGGCGTTGATGATCTCGCTCGTCCCCTCCGCCAGCGCCGCGCATACCAGAGCCCGGTTGGTGAGGCTCTTTGACCCCGGCAGGGTGACGATGGCGGCCAGAGGTTCAGCAATCGGAGTGACCGACAGCGGGTCGGGTAGCCGCGGGCGATTCATTGGAGCGGAAGCACCGCCGGTCGGAAGCCCAGGGCCAATAAGCCCGAACGCAGGCGTTCGGCGGCATCCGCCTCGACGATGAGGATCAGCACCCCTCGCTCCCCTTCACTCGAATGGGCGATCTCGAGGTCAGCGATGTTGACATCCAGGGTGCCGGCCAGGGTGGTGACTTCCGCCAGCACCCCGGCCCGGTCGGGTACGGGGATGCGGATCTCGCACAAGGCCACCGTGGCGATCAGCCGGGACGGGAGGTTCTCCCTCGCGGCGCGAGCCCGTTCCAGCAGCGTCAGGAGACCGGCGCGATCTCCCTCGGCCACCAACGACCGCACGTCTTGCAACGAGGTGATCAGGCCATCGAGAACTTCCACGATGGCGGGACGGTTTTCCACACAAATGTCGGGCCAGATCCCAGGGTGTCCCGACGCCACCCGGGTCATGTCGCGGAAACCGCCGGCGGCGAGGCGGAGGAGCGCCCGATGCTCATTGCCCCGTTGTTCGGTCAGGCGCATGAGCGCGGCGGCGGTGAGGTGGGGCACATGGGACACCACCGCCACCAGCGCATCGTGGTGTTCCGGGGCTAGAGCAACCACGTCGGCCCCGAGGTCCACGATCACCGATCGCAGCAGGTTGAGTTGGTCGTCGTCGTTGGTGGGCGTGGGAGTGAGAACCCACACGGACCCGGCGAACAGGTCGGCCTCGGCGCCGTCGATGCCGTCTTGCTCCGAGCCCGCCATCGGGTGGCCCCCGATGAAGCGGGGGTGGTTCACAGCCTCCACGATGGAGCCTTTCACGCTGCCCACATCGGTGACGATCCCCTGGGTGGATGCCAACGCCGCCAAGGCGGCATCCGGTACTGATCGCACGGGCACGGCAAGGAAGGTGATTTCCGCCGCCGTATCGGGGCCAGCATGATCAACGACCCCCATCTCCAGTGCCCGCACCGCTCGGGCGGGGTCGATGTCGGTGCCGCTGACATGCCAGCCGCGGCGCCGCAGCGCCAGGCCAATCGAGCCTCCAATCAGGCCAAGGCCGACTACCTCGGCGCGTCGCTGACTCATCGGCCTACCCGGGCAGATCGTCTCGGAGGCCGATGGCCCCTTCGAGGTAGACGTGTTGGAGATCGGCCCGGGAGCGCTCGGTGGTGAGGTGCATCATGACCCGCACGCACCGTTCGGTGCCCCCGAGGATGGTCAACTCCTGGGCACACATGAGCGGGACATCTCCCAACCCCATCTGCCGGGCGGCGGCGGCGGGAAAGACGGAGTGGATGTCGTTGGTGGAGGTAAAGAGGATGCTGATGATGTCGTCGTGAGCGACGCCGTTGCGTTCGCACATCGTTTCCAGCAGGGTGATGACCCGTTCGAAGACATGGGGCTCGGTGTCTACCGCGATGGTGGTGGCGCCCCGCAGGGCACGAACAGCGGTCGTCATGTCGCAGAGGTTACCTGCGGGGTCCGGCCACCACCGCACGTTCTAGGCCCCGCACCTCGTCTTGGGTGAGAGCCCGCCACGCGCCGGGGGTGAGGGTGCGGTCGGTGAGTGTGCCAATCCGGGTTCGCACTAGCCGCTCCACGGGAAATCCAACGGCCTCGCACATCCGGCGAATCTGACGATTACGGCCCTCGTGGATCGTGATGCGCAGCAGGCGGGCGCCCAGTTGGGCCACCTTGGCTGGCTGGGTTATACCGTCGTCGAGTTCCACTCCCTCGCGCAGCCGACTGATCGCGCCCCGGTGCGGTTCACCCACCACCGACACCAGATACTCCTTGTCGACGCCGAAGGAGGGGTGGGTAAGGCGGTGGGTGAGGTCGCCGTCGTTGGTGAGAATGAGCAAGCCCTCGCTGTCGGCGTCAAGGCGGCCCACCGGGAACACGCGCGGCTCGCTCGGCACGATCTCGGTGACAGTGGGGCGACCGTGGGTATCGGACACCGTGGTGATGGTGCCGGCTGGCTTATTCAACAAATAATGGACCAAGCCCGCCTTCACACCGATTTGGGCCCCCCCGATTTCGATGACGTCGGTCTCGGGATCCACCCGACGACCCAACACCGCCACCTCTCCATTCACACGAACGCGGCGCCTCTCGATGAGGTCCTCACACACCCGCCGGCTTCCTAACCCGGCCTGGGCCAGCACCTTCTGGAGCCGAACGCCGTCGTCCTCAGGGGCCAAGGACAATCACCCGTCCGGGTCGTCGAGGCGGATCTCGTGGCGAGTGAGGTTGTCGACGGGCATGTCTTCGGGAATCCCGCCGGTATCGCGTCGAGGGTTGCTGGCTTCGATTTCGTCGAGCTGTTCGCTCAGGCTCGGGCCGGGAGGCGGCCGTAACCCCAATTCCAGGTGTTCCACCACCTCGGCCCCCGGCACGAACTCACTCAGGGGGGGCAGTTGCGGCAAACCCTCAATGCCGAGGCGTTCCAAGAACAACGCGGTGGTGCCAAACAGCACGGCTTGACCCACCCCAGGGTCTTTGCCCACCTCGGCGATGAAGCCCCGTACGTGCAGGGTTCGCATGACCCCGTCTACATTCACGCCTCGGATGGCGGCGACCTGCGCCCGCGACACCGGCTGCTTATAAGCCACGATGGCCAGCGTTTCCAGCGCCGCGCCCGACAACCGAGCGGACTGTCCCTCCAGCACGAAGCGCTCCACGTACGGGGCCAGATCGGCGTGGCTCTGATAGCGCCATCCCCCGGCCACGGCCACTAGGACAAAACCGCGCTCGGTCGCCTCGTATTCTGCTGCGAGGGCCTCGCAGACTTCCACGACCTGGGCGGCGGGGATCTCGAGTAACTGGGCCAGTAAGTGGGGTTCGACGGGTACCTCCGCCACCATCAAGACGGCTTCGATGGCCCGGCGGGTTTCGGTGGAGGTAGTGGACACGACATCACCCATCGTAGGCGTCGACTCCGGCGAGGTCTTCCAGTTCTGAATGATCGCGCCCGAGCCACACAATCTGGATGTCACCGAAACTGCGGGGTTGCTCGAGATCTACGAAGCCCTGTTTGAACAGTTCCAGCACCGCCAGGAAGCGCACCACTACGTCGAGCCGCTCGACGAGGTCTCCGGTGAGCGCTCGGAAACTGATTCTGCCGGCCAGAGGTAACTCCTCCAGGAGTTCTGCCACCGCGTCGAGGACCGACGCCCGGATCGGCGCGACGTGGTCGAGGTCGATGCGCACCACGGGCTTGGGGGTGACCGCCCGGAGGTAGGCGGCCCGGAGGGCGGTTGGAGTAACGCCGGCGAGGAGATCGGGGGTGAGGTCGAGGAAGCGTTCGTCGGGGCCGGCCACTCGTGGGTAGGAACGGCTCGCCTCGCTCGCCAGGCCCGCCAAGGCCACGGCAGCGTCCTTGAATGTCTTGCACTCCACCAAGCGAGTGAGGAGCATGTCTCGCTCGCTCCACAGCGCCAGTTCCTCGTCGAGGTCCAAGTCGTCTTCGCCCGGGAGGAGTCGGCGGGTTTTTAGTTCGATCAGGGTGGCAGCAATCAGGAGGAACTCTGTGGCCACGTCGAGGCTGAAGTCTTCCATCTTGTCCAACTCGGCGAGATAGGCATTGACGATGGTGGTGAGCGAAACGTCGTAGAGGTCCACCTGCTCCCGCAGGATCAAGTGAAGCAACAGGTCGAAAGGACCGTCGAACACGGGAGTAGTCACCTCGTAGGCCATGGCAACAATGCTAATCACATTCGTGTGGTTCCTGAAGGAGGCCGGGGGGTGAGGTCCCTGCGGCCTACCATGCACTTCCGTGACCCCCCGCGTGTTTTCCGGCATCCAACCCACCGGTGAGCTCACCCTCGGCACTTACCTCGGTGCGCTCCAGCGCTTCGTGCGGGACCAGACCACCACCCGGTCGGTGTTCTGCGTGGTTGATCTGCACGCCATCACCGTGCCGCAGGACCCGGGCCAGCTCGCCCAGCGAACCCTCGACACCGCTGCCTTGTACCTAGCCTGCGGAATCGACCCCGCCACCAGCACGCTGTTCGTCCAGAGCCACGTCCCCGAACACAGCCAGTTGGCCTGGCTCCTGGAATGCACCGTCAGTTTTGGTGAACTCAGCCGGATGACACAGTTCAAGGAGAAGTCCGACCGGCAGCAGTTCGTATCGGCGGGCCTATTCACCTATCCGGCCCTCATGGCCGCCGATATCCTCCTCTACGACACGGATCGGGTGCCGGTGGGTGATGATCAGCGTCAGCATTTGGAACTCACCCGAGACGTCGCCGAGCGCTTCAACCATCGCCATGGCGATACCTTCGTGGTGCCCACCGCCGACATTTCCGCGGTGGGGGCTCGGGTCATGGACCTCCAAGATCCCACCCGCAAGATGTCCAAATCCGTCGACTCGCCGCAAGGCACCGTGTTGATGCTCGATGAGCCCGCGGTGATCGTGAGGAAGTTCAAACGGGCCGTCACGGACAATGACGGCGAGGTACGTTTCGACCCGGCGACGAAACCGGGAGTGTCGAACTTGCTGTCTATTCTGGCGGCCGCCACCGACACCACGCCCGAAGCGCTGGAGGGCCAATACCAGCAGTACGGCCCCCTCAAGGCCGATACGGCTGAGGCGGTGGTAGCCCGCCTGGCGCCGATTCAAGCCCGCTACCGAGAGTGGACGGCCGATCCGACGGCCCTGCGGGCACTTCTGGTGCAAGGGGCCGAGCAGGCTCACG
Source organism: Candidatus Neomicrothrix parvicella RN1 (assembly GCA_945898515.1). Lineage (GTDB taxonomy): Bacteria > Actinomycetota > Acidimicrobiia > Acidimicrobiales > VFJN01 > VFJN01. The sequence continues at coordinate 18,029 of CAMDIH010000009.1, forward strand.
CGGTGGCCTCGGCCACCCTGGCGCGGGCCCAACAGTCGCTGGGGCTCGGCTGAGATTGGGTCAGTCGTCGTCGGCGGCTTTGAGGGCGGCGGTGATGTGGGGGGCCAACGTCCAAGACGACTCGTCTTGGTGGTGCTCTCTGGCCCAGGTCACCGTGAGGGGATCACTTCCGGCCATCTCGAGAAGGTCGCCACCGAGCCGGTCGTGATGCATGTAGAGCCCCACCTTGCGGGCGATGCCCCGTTGTTGACGCCAAATCGTGGCGGCTTCCGGACCGGCGAGTTTCGCCGAGAGGGTGGCGACGACGCGTCCGTAGGTGCGCAGCGCGGATTCGGTCTTGCCCAAGTCGTGGAGCAGGGCGGCGGCGAGCACCGGTCGCGTGGCTTCAACCCCGAGTGCTCGTTCAACTCGTCGGGCCACGGCGGCGGCGTGGCGTCGGTCCGGGCCCGACATCCGGGCCCATAGGGGTACTTCCGACGGTAGAAGTTGCTGCAGGATCCATTCGGTGTCCGTGGCGGAGGGGCCGCCGGGACGCAACGAGAACACGAAGCGCTTCACGAGGTGCCCAGTAGAGGCCATCAGCGGGCGACTACGCGTGGTCGATACAGAAACGGGTGGCGGGCATGGCCTCGAGGCGGTCGGCCCCCACCGGCGTTCCGCAGGTTTCGCAGGATCCGTAGACCCCCTCGTCGAGCTTGGCGAGAGCCCGTTCCACCTCATCGAGTTCGTTCCGCAGTTCGGCGGCGAGGAGTTTGTTCTCCCCCTGCTCGGCCGCCACCTGTCCGGAGTCGGCGAAGTTGTCGTCGAAATCGGGGCTGGCCCCCGTTCCCTGTGAGAGGCTCGCCACCTGGCTTTCCAGGCGGGCGCGTTCCACAGACAATTCTCGACGGGCGGAGTTCTCGAGCGCAGGTTCAGACACCTTCCTAGGTTACCGCTCCGCCAACGCCCTGGGGTGCGAGGACCGGTACACCTCCCATAGCCGTTCCTTCGCTACCAGCGTGTAGAGCTGTGTCGTACTGATGGAGGCATGGCCGAGGAGCTCCTGAACGGCCCGAATGTCCGCCCCATGGTCGAGCATGTGGGTGGCGCAGGAATGGCGCAACACGTGCGGACTGAGGCGGCCCTGCAAGCCCACTCGCAGACCATGGCGCCGCAGTACGTCCCACGCCCCCTGCCGGGTGAGGCGTCCCCCCCGGGCGTTGAGGAACACCGCTTCCGCGTCGCCCCGCCGTGCCCACTGAGCCGGGACCAGTTGGCCGCGTCCTCCGGGGCCCAGCCAAGTCACCAGCGCGCGTCCGGCGTGGTTGCCCAGCGGGACGATGCGTTCTTTGGCGCCTTTCCCAAAGGCGCGGATCAGCGCGTCATCGAGATCGAGATCACCCATCGACAGCCCCACCAGTTCCGATACCCGCAACCCGGTGCCGTAGAGCACCTCGAGGATGGCGCGATCGCGTTGAGCGATGGCGCCATCCCCCTGTGGGGAAGCCAGGAGAAGCATGATTTCCGCTTCGCTCAAGGCCTTCGGTACCCCGCGGGGCACTCGGGGTAGTTCGAGGTCGGCTCCCGGATCCACGCTGGCGGCGCCTTCCCAGGCGAGAAACCGGTGCAGCGCCCGCACCGGCACTAAGGATCGGGTTACTGACGCGGGAGCCAGGCCGAGGTCTTGCAGTGCATGGACGTAGGCCACGAGGTCTTGCTCAGTCACCTCCGCCAGGGTGCGGTCCTCGGCGTTGAGCCACTGCGTGTAGCGGCGCAGATCGCGACGGTAGGCGATGATGGTGTTGGCCGAACGTCCCCGCTCGGCGGTAAGCCAGGTGAGGAGATCCTCGGCCTCCAAGGGGAGGCTCTGCCGCTGCGGCAGGTCGACTTCATCGACGGTCACGGGCGGCCGGCAGCGGTCAGCAGAAGCCCGATCACCGTCTTGCCGTCGGTGATGCGCCCATCGTGGATCATCGCCACCGCATCGGCCAAGGGCACCCGCAGCACCGTCATCGCTTCCTCTTCCGGTCCCTGCCGGTGGTGGGGTACCTCCCGCAGTTCGGTGCCTAAGAAGACCGATACGGCTTCGTCGCAAAAGCCCGGGGAGTTATGAAAAGTGGCGAGGTGTTCAAGGTGGCCGGCGTGGAGCCCGACCTCCTCGGTGAGTTCGCGATTGGCGGTGATCATCTCGGCTTCCCCAGCCACATCGCGCACACCGGCGGGCAGTTCCATCAGGTGGGCATCGAGCGCCGTGCGGAACTGGCGGACGAGGGTGACGGTGCCGTCTTCGTGGAGGGGGACCACCGCGACGGCTCCGGGGTGGTGCACGATGTCGCGCTCCACCATCGACCCGTTGGGGGTCTCGTAGCGGGCCACCGCCACTCGAATCCGAAAGCCGTTGTGGATGAGCGTTTCGCCCCGCTTGGTGAAGGTGCCGGTCATCAGGACCCGGCGACTACGCCGTAATGGAACGAGAGGCGGGGGCGTGGTCGAAGAGATGCGGTGTTCGCCCGTTGGCCCGATCCAAGGCGGCGCCCACCATGTCACGGAAAAGCGGGGCGGGACGGGTGGGCCGACTCTTCAATTCCGGGTGGGCCTGGGTGCCCACCCAGAACGGGTGGTTGCGCAGTTCGATGAACTCCACCAGTCGGCCATCGGGCGAGCTACCCGAGCACCAGAAGTCTGATTCCTCGAAGCGGGCCCGGTAGCGGGCGTTGAACTCATAGCGATGGCGATGACGTTCCGACACCACGGTGGTCCCGTAGGCCTTCGCCACCAGCGATCCTTCCTCCACCTGGGCTACATAGGCTCCCAGTCGCATCGTTCCGCCCATGTCGGTGACACCCCGCTGTGTCTCCATGAGATCGATCACCGGATAGGGGGTGGTGGGGTCGAGTTCACTCGAGTTGGCTCCCGCCAGGCCCAGCACGTTGCGAGCAAACTCGATCGTCATCATCTGTAGTCCGAGACAGAGACCCAGGCAGGGAATGTCATGTTGGCGGGCGTAACTGGCGGCCATGATCTTGCCTTCGGTGCCGCGCTCCCCGAAACCCCCTGGAATCACGATGCCGTCGAGATCCCGCAATCGGCCCTCGGCCAACAGTCCTTCCACATCTTCGGCCTGGATCCAGTCGATTTCCACGTCGCAACCGTGATGAAAGCCGCCGTGCTTCAGGGCTTCCACGACCGACAGATAGGCATCTTGGAGGCTCACATATTTGCCGATGATGCCGATCTTCACCGTCCGATCCAGCGACTCGACCTTATCGACAAGGGCTTCCCACTCGGCGAGATCGGGTTCTCCCGCATCGAGCCGGAGCAGGTTGCACACCACGGTATCGAGACCTTCTTCATGCAGGACCAAGGGGATTTCGTAGAGGTTGCGAGCGTCGGCGGCGTTCACCACCGCTTCTATGGGTACGTCGCACAGGCTGGAAATCTTGCGTTTCAGGCCCTCGGCCAAGGGATGCTGGCTCCGCACCACGATGGCGTCGGGCTGGATGCCCCGACCGCGTAGTTCGGTTACGGAGTGCTGCGTGGGCTTGGTCTTCTGTTCGGCCACGATGAGTGGGGCCAGGGTGACATGGAGGTAAAAGACGTTGTCTCGTCCCACGTCGAGCCGGAACTGCCGAATGGCCTCCAGGAACGGGAGGATTTCGATGTCACCCACGGTGCCGCCGACCTCGGTGATCACAACATCGCGATCTTCGCTGGCCAGTCGGGTGATGCGCCGCTTGATCTCATCGGTGATGTGCGGAATGACCTGCACGGTCTTGCCCAGGTAGTCGCCGCGCCGCTCGGCGGCGAGCACGGCCGAGTAGATCGACCCGGTAGTGGCATTCGAATCCCGGGTGAGGTTCTCATCGATGAAACGTTCGTAGTGCCCCAGGTCGAGATCGGTTTCCCCGCCATCGTCGGTTACGAAGACCTCCCCATGCTCAAAGGGGTTCATGGTGCCGGGGTCTACGTTGATGTACGGGTCGAGTTTCTGCATCGTGACGGTCAGGCCTCGTGCCTTGAGCAGACGACCCAGCGACGAGGCGGTGATGCCCTTACCCAGCGACGACGCCACCCCGCCGGTCACAAAAATGTGTTTGGTCATCGGAGATACTCCGCGAGCGAATCGTTGAACGCAGTCACGGGTCTACACCTTATCTTTCGCCACCCCGCCCTTCGCGCATCGACGCGATCCCGGCCCGCCCCCGGCGCTCGGTAACCTGAAGCGGTTCCATGACGACAGCCTCCACCACCACCTCATCGCGCTCCACCACCCGGACCGATTTGGCCGTGCTGGTCATCCTGGCCGTCGCCGTGCGCATTCCGGCCTTCACCGCCCGGACCCACCTCACCTTCGATGATGGTGTGTACGGAGCGTCGGCGAGGGCGATGAGGGCGGGTTCGCAGCCCTTCCGCGACGTGTTTTCCAGCCAGGGCCCCCTGCACCTGCCTCTGATCTTCGCGGCGGACCTCCTCGGTGGGCGAAGCGCCAACGCTCCCCGCCTGGCCGCAGTGCTCGCCGGGGTGGGTCTGGTCATCGTGACCTATCTGGCCGGACAACTGGTGACCGACCGCGTGGGCGCGATCCTGGCGGCTGCGCTGGTGGGTTTCAGCGGCAGCGTGTTATGGGTTACCGGTCCCCTCTCCTCCGATGGTGTGGCGCTGTTCTTCGCCAGCCTCACGATGCTGCTGGTCCTGCGGTGGCGCCACCACATCACCCTGCGACGCGCCCTCTGGCTGGGTCTCGCCGTGAGTGCGACCCTTTCGGTGAAGGCGCTGCTGGCCCCCGTGGTGGTGCCCGTGGCGCTGGTGCTCCTCGCCCATCGACGGGTGGCTCCCATCCTGGCCGCCGCCGGGGTGGCGGTGGGCTCGCACCTTCTGCTCTGGCTTCCGTGGGGGCCGGAGCGGGTGTGGGAACAGTCCTATGGGTATCACCTCGAAGCCACCGCCGCGCGCACGCCGTTGGCCAATCTCGGCAAGGTTCTGAGCACCCTGCTGGACCGGGATCTTCCCCTGGCGCTGGTGGTTGTGGCCGCAGTGGGAGGACTCGTGCTGGCCCGGAGCCGGTCGAGCCAACCCGGGGAGGCCAGGCTCACCTCGCCCGACACGCTGCTGTTGGCCTGGCTCGGCGCCACGCTGGCGGTGCTCATCGCCGAACAACCCCTCTGGCGACCTCACGTGTCGGCCCTGATCCCGGCCCTGGCCTTGCTCGCCGCCCGTCATCGACCCCCGGTGCCTGTGCTCGTGGCGATCCTGGTGGTGGCCGTGCCCATACATGTCGTGCACCTCTGGGACCTCCTGCACCCGGAGCCGTATCGAGGCGACACGGCCGAGGTGGTGGCCCTGTTGGCCGACCTGCCCGACGGGGCCCTGGCCATCAGCGACGATCCCGGGCTGGTTTGGCGGGCCGGACGGGCCACCCCGCCCGATCTGGTCGATACCTCAATCCTTCGCATCGAGGTGGGCCAGATCACCACCGCGTCGATCCTGGCGGCGGCTTCCGACCCCCAGGTGTGTGCTGTGGCGGTGCGGAGCACCCAACGGTGGGGCTCTTTCCCCGGCCTACCAGCCGGGCTTGCGGCGCTGGGTTATTCCGTTGCCCAAAGCGATGATCGGGGCCGGGTGCTTTACATCGACGAGGACTGTGAACCGGGCTGATCGGCGTGCAGGCCCCCGAGTCGGTCGAGATAGCGCAGCGGGGGCGCCGAAGCGATGACGCGTGAGAACGACACCCGCTCCGCCGCCAGGTTGAGCACAATGAGCGCCACCAGAACCGCCGTGCGCACCGGTCGGCTGGTCTCGAGGACCACGCCTAAGCCGAGCACGGCCCCGAGCAGGTTGGCCCCGGTGTCACCCAGCATCAGCCGCTCCTGGAGGTCGGCTCGCAAGAGGCCAAGGGCGGCCCCGAGTACCGGGGCGAGAGCGAGGCCCACCGGAGATGTCCCGGCGGCCCACGCCAGGGGCATATAGGCCACCAGCGCCACCTTGATGGTGCGCCCCGGGGCCCGGTCGAGAAGATTGCCGGCGTTGGCGGCCAAGGCCACCAACGCCGCATCGGCCAGCAAGCGTCTACCACTCACCTCGCCGGGTGCCGCGGTAAGCACAATGGCCACCACGGCCCCGCCGAAGAGCTTCATCGATCCGGTGGTGATTCGACCTTGGCGCAGCGCCCGGAGGTGGCCGGCGAACCCCTGATCCTCCGATGTGCCGACAAGGTCGTCCACGATCCCGAGGAAGGCGAAGGCAAAGCAGGCGAACAAGACCATCGCCCGCAAGAGGCTGTCGCTGAGTTCCTCGCCCAGACCGAACTCCGCCAGTGCGGTCCGGGCGGCTTCCACCACAAGTACCGCCAGCACGATGATCAGCCCGCCGGCGGTGGCGATGGGGTGACCGCGGTAGTTCTTTCGGAGCAATGCCGGAGCCGACAGGATGGGGGCCACGGCTCGCTCCAATAGCACCGCCGCTACGACCCCACCGAGGAACAGCAACGCCAGTGCCCACTGTCCGTTGCTCATGGCGCAACTTCCTCTATCTCAACCCGGGCCCCGAGGTAAATGAGCCCAGGAACCGCAATGGCGAGCATGGCGGCGGGGACGGCGATCCCGGAGTCGTTGGCGGCATAGCCCAACACGGCGAGGGTCACCAGGCCCGGAACCGCCCGGCGCAGGGCCGGAAAGGCCAGGAAGACCGCTCGTACCCGGTCGCGAGCGCCCCACACCACCAAGGCCGCGGCGATGGCCACCGGGCCCACGATGAATCGCCACAGACTGGTTCCCAGTGACCGCAGATTGGCGTCCATCTTCCGCTCCGCCACCGTGGTGAACCCGTCGAGGCCGTCTTCGCCGATCCGTTCGAAGAGGCGTCCGAGATGGGATCGGTTGGCGCTGGGCCGCTGGAGGTCAAACCACGCCAGGAGTCCGATGATCACCAAGGTGGTCAGGGCTACCAGCGCCACGCTGCGCCAGCGAAGTTTCCACTGGCCCAGGCCGGTGGCCACCAGCGCCAGGCCGGGGATGCCCGCGAGTGCTCCGCCCACGTCGGCCCCCCAGAGGGGAGCAACATCAACCAGCAGGACCACACCCAGGATCAGGAGCATGGCCCGGCGGCCGCGGGCGCCGGGCCAACGGTCGATGGCGATGCACGCCAGCATGACCCCGGCCACAAAAAAGAAGGCGAAGGTGACGTTGTTGATGCCGCTGAATCGCCCGCCCACAATCGGCGAGTCGCCGAAGACCGAGGCGAACTGCAACCGAGACCCCAGCACCACCACGCTCACGATCACGAGGGCGGCGACGAGTCCGTATCCGAGGGCCAGCGGATCAAGCCAGCGGCACGACAGCGCGTAGCCCACCGCCGCCAGGGTCAGGGAACCGGCGATCAGGAAGAGCCAATAGGCCGCCGCACCCCAGTTGTAGAACGGAATCAGGGCGGCCAGATACGTGAGCGAAGGAAAGGCCAGCAGGGCCAGAGCGACACGAGCCAGCCATGGGTTCCACTGCGGCCAGCGTCGGACCCACGCTCCCGCGGCCGCCAGAGCCAGCACGCTCACGGCAATCACCAACGCCAACGTGGCCGAAGCCAACATCTCGTCTCGAAACAAAGCCGCGGCCTCCCCGCGCACCAACTCGGCGCGGCGGTCCGGGCCCGAAAGCGATGATGGTCGTGCCTGCATGGCGCGCCCTTCGATGCCGGCTTCGGTCATGGGCACTCCCGCCAAGGCGGCCAGGGTGGGGGCGACATCGGCCAACAACACATAACCCGCTCGCCGGGTGGAGCCCGAGGTGAGGAAACCAGGGGGGAATTCCCGGGCCCGGATGCCGAAGACCCCCAATCCCGGCTCGGGTTGGGTGAAGGGCGCCACCACCATCAGTGCATCGCGTTCCGGATCCAGTTGCTGGAGGAGACCGGCTATCAGCGCATCGGTGGCGCGCAGGGCGGCCACCCACGCAGTCTGGGCTTGCTCCGGAGTGGCGCGTGCCCGGAAGCTCAACGCCCGGCGCAGGTCGGAGGCCTCCACCAGGACCACCGACGATGGGGTGGAACATTCCGTCACGGCGGCCAGCACCGCCGCCTGATCCAGCCGCACGCCCCAGGGCGCCTTCGCGTCGGTCTTGAGGAGGCGGGCGTTCACGCGCCCACACGGGAGAGCCCCCGAGGTATCGGCCAACGTGAGCGCCGCCTCGGCATGGTTGGAGGGAGCCAACAAGTACGGCTCGGACCCATACGCATTGGCCACTACGCCGCTCCCCACCGGCGCCGTGGCCAGAAGTTCGCCGAGCGCTCCGACGGTGCCGCCGAACTCGGCCTGCTCGTTGGCTTCCTGGATCAGGGTCCAGCCCAAGGCCACCAACTGCGCCTGAGGGGTGGCGTCAGCCCCCTGCTGACGCACGTAGGCTTCCCCGGCGGTGCCGGTTTCGTAGGGGGCGTCCACGTCAAAGAATTGCCCCGCCACCTCCGGGGGTGCCACGGCCCTGCTGCCGCTCCCCATCGTGGCGTAGGCATCACCCGGCTCCGTTAACACGTGGGTCACCTTGGTCACCAGGTTGGCGATGGCGCTGTCGTTGAGTACCGCATTCAAGACGGGAAGGTCAGGGGATTCCAGGTCTTTCCAGGTGAGTCCGGGAACGCTAAGGACCACGACCCGGCGGGGAGACGGGGCCTCCGCGATGCGCTGACCCGGTGCCGGGGACCCAGGGGAGGTGGCGGCGGGGGTCGCCAGCACGAGCACCAGCACTAGGACCAACGCGCCGGCGCGCACCAGGTTCTTCATGCGACGGGCTCGCGGGCCAGGGTTACGACCGTGACGTACACCACGGATGCGTTCACAACCCCCAACATCAGCCCAGGTACGGCGATGCCGGAGTCGTTGAGCATGAACCCGAGCAGCGCCACTAGCGCCAGACCGGGTACACAACCACTGAGGGTGTCGCGAATGGGTTGTACACGGGCGGGAGCATGCCACAGGAGATACACCACAGCGGCTATCAAGAGCGGGATCAGCGCCATCCAGGCCGAGCCGGTGACCACACTGAGGTTCGCCCCCAACTTGCGGATCACCACGGTCTGAAACGCGCCGGGACCACGATCGATGATTGCCTCCCACAAGCGTCCGAGGTGGGTGCGTTGGTCGGCCGGTCGCGACAGATCAAGGACGCCGAAGCCCACTAGGGCCACCCCGGCGGCCATGGCCAATCCAACCACCGAGCGCCCGTGCACGGGGCGTCCCACGAGGTAGGCACCGGTCACTCCGGCGGCGGGAATGAGGGCCATCACTCCCCCGACGTCTGAGCCCCAAATCGGCATGCCGTCGATCAGAATGGCCACTATCAACACGCCAAAGGCCAACGCCGTGCCAAAACTGCGTCCGGCCAGTCGGCGCGAGAGCAGACCACACAACAAGAAGGTGGCTGCCGCGAACTGACCGAAGGCCAGGTTCCCCATGCCGGCAAAGCGGCCACCAACGGTTGGTGAATACCCGAACACCGTGTTCAGTTGCAGAGGGGCGCCCAGCACCATGTCCACCGCCAGGAGGCCAAACACCAGTCCCAGACAGAACAGGAGAGGGTCGATCGCCGCTCGGCGTCCGAGCGCACTCGCTCCCGATGCGATCATCACCGAAAGGCCGATGACGAAGGCCCAATACGCGAGCGCTGGCGCGTCAGCGAAGCGTATGAGGCCGGCGAGGTAGGTGGCCGGGAGGTAGGCCAGCATCGTCAACGCCGCTAGCGCCACCCGACCTTTGGTGCGCTCGGAATCGCTGCGAAGGGCCACCGCGACAGCGACCCAGAGCAGCGCCTGCAGCACCGTAAAGACGATGGCCACCGGAGCCACCATCCGATCGCGATACCGCGCTGCGTCGTTGATCTGCGCCAGACTCTCAGCCCGGGTCGCGCCGGTGACGGAACCGTCGTTCACTCGCTCGAACTGGCGCCCCTCCATCGACCCGGGCCGAGGCACCCCGAAGACACGGAGGATGGTGGGGGCGATGTCCACGAGCGTCACCAACCCCGCCCGACGAGTAGTCGCGGAGCGCAACAGACCCGGCGCCTGCCCGGGTGATCGCAACCCGGCCACCGTGAGTTCCACCCCACCAGCGGAGTGGTACGGGGCCACCACCAAGACGGTGTCGCGAGCGAAGTCAACCGAGAGCAACATCCGAGCCACTAGGTCATCGGTGTCCCGCAGTGCCTGCTGGCGGAGGGCCTGACGCTGGACGGGAGTGGCGAGCGGCCCGTAGCGGTCCGCTCGCGCCAGATCCGAGCCTTCCACGAGCACCACGCCGCCCTGCCGCCAGGATGCCGAAAAGGCCGCCACCACCGCCTCTTGTTGATACCGCAGACCAAAGGGGGCCGAAGGATCCCGCCGCAATAACGCGTCGGTGACGGCACCCGCGGGCACCCAACCCGTCTCATCGACCAGCGACATGGCGGCCTGGCGCTGGTAGGCAACATCGGACGGTACGACGCCACCGCGGTTGGTGAGGTCACCGTCGGCGTTGGCAATGGCGGCTCGGGGCACCATGGCATCCGCCAGGCTTTGCCCAAGCGCGCCGAGTTGGGCGTCGTACTCGAGATCGGCGTTGGTACTGACCAGATGGGGGAAGCCCAGAGCCACTAACCCGGTGTCCACCGCCACGCCGGTGGTGCGCGCAAAGATCGTGGCGGCGGGTGTGGTCACGTAGGTCTCGGAGGCATCCAGCACTTCCCCGCTGCGCAACACCCCCTGTGCTCGGCTTCCAGCACTCAGCGCTGCGTAGCCATCGTTGGCGTTGGTGGTGGCGTCCACATCGCGTACCGACATGGCCGCCACGGCTGCGCCGTCGAGTAGCGCGTCGATGGCGGGGCTGGCTCCCTGGTAGAGATCGGCCCATCCGAGGGTGGGCAGCGACAGCACCAACAGGCGTGGAACCTCCCCTGAGCGCGCCCCCGCCGGCCGGCCCGAATTCCACGGCACGGTCGCCATCGCCAGCACCACAGTGAGTACCACTGCCCCCCACACCCGCACCGCGCCGCGAGGCCCGTTCATGCGAGGGTCTCCTCGGAGGCGGGCGACGGACGCGAGGGCACTCCCCACACCTGCAGGGCGCCCAGGTAGATCGCCACGGCTGTGCCCCCCACGACGGCCAGGGCCGCCACGGTGGACCAACGACCGACGGGATTCCACAGCGCCATCGCCCCCCAGGCCCCCAGCCCCATCACCGCCGAGAGGATCAGGGGTCGGACTTGCCCCACCACCAGCACCGGCCCGATTCGCGGAGCCAAACGGCGGCCGAGCCAGAGGGCACCTAGGGCGTAGGCGACGGAGTGACCCAGGCCGATCATGGCTAGTCGGGCGGTGCCGTGGGCCATCCCGAAGGCCACCACCATCACGCTCGCGCCGAGCAGCGCCGAGCCCACTGACGCGAGGGCGGGCGTCCGACTGTCGCCAAGGGCGTAGCCCGCTCGGGTGAGGAGGAGGAAGACGCCGTAGACCGGGATACCCACGGCGAGACCGAGGCACGCCTGACCGAGCAGTTGGGGGCCGGGAGGCTCTTGGGCCGCGCCGAAGGCCAGCACGCGCATCACCGGGGCCGATAGGGCGATCAGCAGGGCGGCGGCGGGGAGAGTGACCACCGCCATGGCATCAAAAGCCCAGCGGCAGGTGGCGCGAAAGCTCTGGTGATCGTGGTGGGTCACCGCCGTGGATAGGCGGGGCAAGGCTGTGGTGAAGATCGGCTGAGCGAGAAGTCCGTACGGGGCGAGGAACACGACGAAGGCCAGCTGGTAGGCCACCACACCGCCGGCCACGCCGCCCGCCACTACCAACGCTGCGGCGAGAAGTAGCCCGGTTCCAGAGTGCTGCAACGCCGCCCAGCCCGAGAGGCGCCCGAGCTGGCGGACCTCGGTATCGGAGCCAACCGACCGTAGGCGAGGTCGAAGCCGGAAGCCCATGACCCGGAGGCCAATCGTGGGAGCGGCCACGAAGGCCACGACGCCCAGTGTTCCGCCCAGCGCCAGGGTGAGTCGCTCCCCGGAGGTGAGATCGAAACCGGGGTCGGGACCCGCCAAAGAATAAAACAGCCACATCGTGGCGATCAGCACGATGGTGTTACCCACCGGGGCCAGAGCGGCCAGTACGAAGCGTCGATGAGCATGAAGCACCGCGGTAGCCACCGCGCCCACTGCGTAGAGAAGCACCTGGGGAATGAAGAAGCGAAGAAGGAAGGTAGTGAGTTCTTCCTGGGCGGCGCGCACCTCTGGGTCGTTGACGCCGGTGGTCAGCAGCGCGGCCAACCCTGGGGCCAAGATGACTCCCAGAACCGTCACCACGCCCAGGGCCGCGAGCGCCACTCCCAGGATTCGCCCCGCCACCTCTTCGGCCCGGCCGGGCGTGTTGCGGGCGAGCAGGGCGACAAAGGTGGGTACCAGAACGGCCGACAGGGCGCCGGCGGCGAGTAGTTCGAACAGCACATTGGACACGCTGTTGGCGGCTTGGAATGTGTTGCCGAGGTACGTGGTACCCAGTACGGCGGCGATGACCACCATGCGTACTCCGCCGAAGACCCGGGAGACCCCGGCGGCGGCCCCCATCCCCGCCGCCGCGCGAGCCGGACTCGGGGAGGCGCCCAAGGGCGCCTGGTTCACGTCGGAGTCCACGCGGGGAGCACCGCGTCGGCATCAGGCCCGTAGCCATAGTGGCCAGGAATGACCTTGGGCGTGCCGGCGAGGGCCAGGATGGCCGCTACTTGACCCTCGGTCCGATCGGCGTTGTCGACGATGGCGATCCGATTTAGCGTTTCCCGGTTGAGGGAGGCCGACAGCGCCTTTCCGCGAGCCAACCCCTCGGCCCCGATGGTGAAGACCTCGGCCAGCACGGTGCCGCCGGCCGCGTTGGCCTGGACCACCAGCGGGCTGATATCGGCGGCCAAGTCGCTGCCGGTTACCACCAGTACCCTCGGCCCCCGCCCAGCCAGGGTGGTGATCTCTTGTGCCTCATCGCCTTGCTTGTCGAAGGTGAGGAAGCCGGCCTCGATCAGGGCGCTCAGCAAAGGCGTGCCGGGTTGCTGACCGGGGCTAGCGGCCAAGTCCGGGGCCGGTGCCTGCGCCAGTTCACCGGCGATACTCGACCAGGCCGTCTTCCAGAGCTGCTCGGGTGTTACGCCGGCGGATCCGCCGACCGCATCCCTCATGTCGTTGAGATTTTCCTCGTTGGCGAGGTCCCGCTTGGGCTCGACCCACACCACACCGGGCACAACCCCGCCCGCCTGGCGAGCCAAGCGAACACTCTCAGCCACGGCGGCCTCATCTATCCCGCGCATGGCCACCACCAGCACGGGGACCCCCGTGAGGCGGTCGGTGACGGCGAAGTCAGCGCTGGGGGTTATGTACGACTCGGCTTGCCCGAGTTCGGTCTCTAAGGCGTCGTTCTCCGCTTTACGAACATCCAGATTGACCGACACGCTGTCGATCCGGCTCTGGAGGTTGTCCACGATGGCACGATCGACATAGGTGGAACCCACCAGAATGCCGATGGCCAGGGCGAGGAACACGGCGGTGATGGACACCACATGGAAGCGGAACGAGATCATGATTCTCCTTGGCCGGTCAGCCGGTCAGAACGTCCCTGTAAGATTGAGCCAGAACTCGTGCAGCGTCAGCCAGATGCCGTCCAGGAACACGTGTAGCGGATTCGATACGATGATGACCACCAACATCACCGTGAGGGCGGCGGCCACCAACCCAACCAAATCGCGTCGGCGCACGTTGGATTCGTGCAAACGCGCTACCCCCTTGGCGTCTACCAGCATCGGGCCGAGGCGCAGGCGCGTCAGGAAGGTAGACGACATCCCGGCTCGCCCTTTGTCGAGGAACTCCACCATGGTGTCGTGCGTGCCCACGGCCACGATGAGTTTGGCTCCGGCTTCGTAGGCCAGGAGCATGGCGGCGTCCTCACTAGTGCCTTCCACCACAAACTCTACGTAGTGCTTCCCGAAGCTTTGGAGTTCCTCGTGACCGGGGTTGCGGCCATCAGGATGGACGTGGTGTACGTGCTCGGCCCCGGTGTTCATGGCAGCGACGGAGACCGAGTCGAAATCGCCCAGGATGATGTCGGGCTGCAAGCCAACATCGAGCAGGGCGTCAGCGCCGCCATCCACGCCGATCAATACGGGGCGGAACTCGCGAATGTAGGTCCGCAAGACCTTCAGGTCCGCTTTGTAGTCCAGGCCGCGTACGACCACGAGGGCATGACGACCGGCAAACGACACGCCGAGTTTCGGCAACACAATGGGGGCGAAGATGAGCTCCGCCTCGCGCTTGACGTACTCCAGCGTGTTCTCGGCGAAACGCTGGAGTTCGTGTCCGATTCCCGCCCGTGCCTCCTCCATCCGCCGGGTGATCTCATCCTCGCCGAGCAGGTGACCGGACCCCACCTCAGCCTCACCGAGCATCACTTGCCCGCCGGCCAGCCGGACTATGGAACCGTCGTGCACTGCATCCATGATCGATGGGCCCACGTCGTCCACCAGGGTGATTCCCGCCATGACCAACCGCAGGGGGCCTCCGTTGGGGTAGCGCCCGGTGATCGACGGCGAGGCGTTGATCACTGCTCGCACTCCAGCATCGATCAAACCGTCGGCGGCGATGCGATCAATGTCGGCATGGTCGATCACGGCGATGTCTCCGGGCTCGAGCCGCTTGATGAGGTCCTTGGTGCGCTTACCCACCCGCGCCCGACCCTCCACCGCGCTGCTCGTCCTGCGTTCTTTTCGTAACCCGCGCACTACCGGCCTCGTTCCGAGGCGGCCGTGGCGAGGAGTTCCTCGGCGTGATCGTGGCCGGTGTCGCTTTCGGGGAGCCCCGAGAGCATGCGCGCCAATTCCCTTACCCGCGCCTCGGCGCCCAGTGTCTCGGCTCGCACGACGGTGGTGGTGCCATCATCCCGCTTTACCAGGGCCACCTGGGCGTCGGCGAAGGCCGCCACCTGGGGCAGGTGGGTCACCACCACAACCTGTTTGTGCTCGGCCAGCGCGGCCAGTGAACGGCCCACCGCTCGGGCCGCCGTGCCTCCCACGCCGGCGTCCACCTCGTCGAACACCAAGGTGGGCACCGGCGCGCCCACCACCAAGCGCAGGGCGAGCATCGTGCGGGCCAATTCGCCCCCCGATGCGGCCTTGGCTAACGAAAGTGCCGGTAGACCTGGGTTGAGGGCCAAGAGAAATGCGACGTCGTCGCCGGGATCGGCGGGGCCGAGATGGACGGTGACCTCCGCCCGGGGCAGAGCCAGTTCCACTAGTCGAGCCTCCACCGCCGCCGCCAGATGGGGTGCGTGTTCCCGTCGACGGTCTCCCACGACGGCGGCCGCCCTGTGTACCGCTTCGGCGGCGGCGGTACGAGCGGCATCGGCTGCTTCAGCCCGCTCGGCGTGCGCCTCCAGATCGTCCAAACGGTGCTGGAGTTCGTCGCGCACCCCGAACAACTCGGCCAGGGGTGCTCGCGTGTTGCCGGTGTAGCGACGACGCAGGTCGGTGAGGTCGCGTCGGCGGGCCTGCACGATGGCCAGACGGGCGGGGTCGGCTTCGGCGCCCCCGAGCCCGCCTCGCAGTTCTTGGGTCACGTCGGCCAGTTCAACCTCCACGGCCCGCAATCGCCCCACCGGATCGGCGAAGGAGGGACGTTCCGCCAACGCCCCGAGGGCCTGGGCGATGAGGTCGCGCGCCCCGCCATCGGTACCAAGGGCGGCGTCGGCGGCGGCAGCAGCATGGCGGAGGGCTTCGATATCGCCGAGGAGTAGTTCCTCCGTGGCCAGGCGGTCGTCTTCGGCAGGGTCGGTGAGCCCGGCGCGGGCGATCTCGTCCAGCTGAAAGCGGAGGAACTCCGCCTCGCGTGCTCGGGCCGGTTCATCGCCCCCCAGCGCCTCGAGTGTCTTTTCGGCTGTTCGCACCGCGGCCCGGGCCGCCTCTAGATCGCCCAGATCCACCCCGGCGAAGCGATCGAGGGCTTGGCGCTGACTGGCGGTGGTGAGCAGACCCACGTGGGCGTGTTGAGCGTGGAGATCCACGAGGGTGGCGGCCTCTTCCGCCAGTTGGGCCACGGTCACCAGGCGTCCGTTGCGATAGGCGCGCGAACGACCCGAACGCGGCACCACTCGGGTCAGCACCACTTCGCTGTCGGCGAGCACGAAACGCCCCTCCACCGTGGCCTCGCTGGCACCCGGCCGCACCACGCTGACATCGGCGCGATCCCCGGTCAGGAGGCCGATAGCCCCCACCACCATGGTCTTGCCCGCCCCGGTCTCACCGGTGAGGGCTGTCATGCCGGACCCAAACAGCAGGGCGAGTTCGTCGATTACGCCGAGGTCGGTCACGGCCAACTCCGCGAGCATCAGTGCGCCTCGGGGGCGATGCAACAGCAGAGAGCAGGGTGGGGGCGAGGAACCATGGCTGAACCTCTAGCGTAGGCGGTGGGCGCGAACCGCTGGGGATCACCCGCGGTGAGGGTTTGTGGCACCGCCGCCACGCCGCTAGCGGTCCTCGAGACCGAACTTGCTTTTGAGTCGCGCCAAGAAATCTCGAGGAACGCTCGATACGAGACGGGCCCGCTGCTGGGCGGCGGTACACACGATGGCGTCACCCTCGCCCAACTCTCCCAGGTTGCGACCATCCACGCTCACGGTGGCGGGGCGGTGGCCCTGAACCACGAGGCGGACCTCGGCGCTGGGTTCGAGCACCAGGGTGCGGTCGAAGAGCATGTGCGGCGACACCGGGGTGAGGAGTAGGGCGCGATGGGTGGGAGCCACGATCGGCCCGCGGGCGGAGAAGGCATAGGCGGTGGATCCGGTGGGGGTGGCGACGATCAGGCCATCGGCCGCATAGGTGGTGAAAAACTCCCCGTTGACCTCCACCCCCAGACGCACGGTATGTCCCATCGGCGTCTTTTCCAGTACGGCCTCGTTGAAGGCCAGACACTCTGTGGTGGTTCCATCGGTACGTTCGACCCGAACGGAGAGCAGCATCCGTTCTTCCACCGCTTCTTCGCCGCCCAGAAAGCGTTCGAGCGCCTCCCGCAGACCCGCTGGCTCAATGTCGGTGAGGTATCCCATCTGACCCAAGTTCACGCCCATGATGGGAACACCGGCGGCGGAGACCAGGTCGACGGTACGCAACATGGTGCCGTCGCCGCCCAGGCTCACCGCCACAGCGACACCGTCGGCCAGATCGGCATCGGCACACCCGAGGGCGGCCAACCCCGCGAGGTCGGCGTCGTGCTGCGGCATGCGGGCGCGGTGGCCGGCGGCGGCAAGCCATTGGGCCGTGGCGCGAGCCAATTCGGCGGCCTGGGATCGCTGATGGTGTAGCACGATCGCCACGGTCCTCATCAGCGAGACACCGCTTCGGCGACGGCCGCGTCGAGCAGGGCGGCGGTGGCTCCCCCGCCGGTGACCGGCGCGATGCGGGCATGGATGAGGAACTCGACGTTTCCGTCGGCTCCGGTGAGAGGTGACGCCATAGCGTCCATCATGGCGGCTCCTTGCGCTTCGAGCGCGGCAGCCACCTCTTGGAGGACTCGAGCCCATACCGCCGGCTCGGTGATCACGCCTTTACCCCGGGCCGCCTCGACCCGTCCCGCCTCAAATTGCGGCTTCACCAGCGCGACCACATCGGCCCCGGGAGTGGTGAGGGCCAGCACCGAGGGCAGCACGGTGCGCAACGAGATAAAAGACAGGTCGGCGACCACTAGATCGGCGGGGGCGCCGACATCACCGGGTTGAAGATGGCGAACGTTGGTGCGTTCATGGACCTCCACGAGGGGATGGCTCCGCAGCCGATGGTGCAATTGTCCATAGCCCACGTCGATGGCCACTACCGAGGCGGCCCCTCGTTGCAGGAGGCAGTCGGTGAACCCACCGGTGGAGGCTCCAATGTCGTAGGCCCGGCGACCGGCGACTACAACCGGGAAACGATCGAGGGCTCCGGCGAGTTTTTCGCCCCCGCGTCCGACGTACGGCGCAGGCGGACCGTAGATATGAATCGGTTCATCGGGGGCTACGAGGCGGGCGGCTTTGTTCGCCGGAGCACCGGCCACGGTGACACGTCCCGCGTCGATGTCGGCTTGGGCTCGCTGACGGCTTGGCGCCAGACCTCTTCGGACGATCTCGGCGTCAAGGCGTCGACGGGTCAGGAGGAGAGGACTTCCGGTGCGGCGGGGGCCGGGTCGTTGATGGTGGGAGCCATGACCGGGGCCATCGGTTTCTTCTTGGCGGGGGTTTTCTTGGCGGGGGTTTTCTTGGCCGGGGTCTTTTTGGCGGGGGTTTTCTTGGCCGGGGTTTTCTTGGCCGGGGTTTTCTTGGCGGAGGTTTTCTTGGCGGAGGTTTTCTTGGCCGGGGTCTTTTCGGCAGGAGTCGTCTGAGCGGGTGGCGCAGGGGGGGCAGGAGCCCCTGGACCGCCGAAGAGAGACGACAGGCGTTGCTCCACGCGCTCGATATCGGACTGGCTGGCCAGGCCCATCGCTGTGATCTGGTGCTTCACCTCGGCTCGAACGGTCTCGATCAGCTTTTCGCCGTTCAGTCGACCTCGCTCGATGACAACCGCCACGATCTCGCGAGCCTGATCGCTCTGGACCTCGCCCGCCTTCACCAGTTCCTTCACGAGCGCCTCGGCGCGAGCTTGGGTGGGCGCGGCCAGGGCCATGCCGAGGTCGAGATACCGCTTGAGAAAGTCGTTGGAAGCCATGCCCCAATCTACGAATCCTGGGCCGGTGCTTGCAAAAGTTCGCAGGGGGGCGCGGGGGAGTCAGCTCAGGAGTTCATCCACCAAGCCAGCGAGGTCGGCGGCGATGAACTCAGGGGTCGGGTCCATCCCTGCCGAGGCATCCGATACGCCGGTGAGGACAAGGGCGAAGCGATACCCCAACGCCTGTGCGAAGCGGCCGTCGGTGTCGAAGCGGTCCCCCACCATCGTGCCGGTCGCTCCTAACCGCTCTCGCACGAGGGCCACCATGGGCGCGTAGGGTTTGCCGGCCACGACGGCCGGAACCCCTGCCGCAGCCACCACGGCGGCGAGGATGGCGCCCCCGCCGGGGACCAACCCATCCGGGGTGGGGTAGGTGAGGTCGTCGTTGGTGGCCAGCAAGCGAGCGCCGCGCTTCAAGGCGTGCACGGCTATCCGAAGGCGATCGGCGTCGAAGTTGGTGTGGAACCCCACCATCACCGCGTCCGCCTCACCGTCGTACACCACGACCGCCCGACGCTGCTCTAGGGCCTCGACCACCCCTTCGCCCGCACACACCAGCACCCGCTCGCCGGGCTCCACCAGGGTGACCGCCGCCATGGCCGAGGTGAGAACATCACCGCGAGCGGGGATGCCATGGCGCGCCAACTTCGCTTCCACCTCGCCCACCGGCAGGCTGGAGTTGTTCGTGCAAAACACCAGCGACTCCCCCGCCGCTCGCAAACGAGCCACCGCATCAGCCGATCCAGGGATCGCGTCATCGGCCAACCAGATCACCCCGTCTAAGTCGAGTGCAAAGCCCACCGGCCAAGCCTGCCAGACTCCACGTTGTGGCCCGATTCGAACCTTTCGCCGGTATCCGTTACAACCCGAAACACACTCGCCTCGGGGGGGTGATCGCTCCTCCCTACGATGTGATCGATGCCGCCCAACGAGACGCGTTGGCGGCCCAGGATCCTCACAACGCCGTACTCATCGATGTCCCCTCCGAAGCCGACGGCGACCAGCGCTACCGCTTGGCGGGCCAGCGCCTGGAGGCGTGGTTGGCGGAGGGAACCCTCGTGGTTGACCAGCGCCCGAGTTTCACGGCCTACCGCATGACCGCCACCGACGAGGCCGGGGTGGCGCGCCACACCACCGGCGTGATCGGCGCTCTCGAACTGAGCCCCCCCGGCACCGACATTCTCCCGCACGAGCACACCACCCCCAAGGCCAAGAGCGACCGGCTCGAATTGCTGCGGTCTTGCCGGGCGAACCTCTCGGCTATCTGGGGACTGTCCCTTGCCCACGGCCTCACCGACCTGCTTCCCCTCGAGGATCCCCCCCTCGCCGAGATCGTCGACGACGACGGTGTGCGACACACGATCTGGCGCATCGACGATTCCGAGGTCTGCGAGGCCATTTCCGCCGCGGTGGCTAGCCACCCGGTGGTGGTGGCCGACGGGCATCACCGGTACGAAACCTCCCTCGCCTACAAGGGCGAGCGGGAAGCCCTCCACGGCCATGCCGGGGCCGCCGGGTCCACCATGACCTACATCGTGGAGTTGGTGGAGGATGAACTCACCGTCCACGCCATCCACCGTCTCATCAGCGGTCTCCCCGACAACACCGACCTCGAGATGGTCCTCGCACCGTGGTTTGAGGCCGTGGGGCCACCGCTGGCGGGGGCTGTGGTCACCGCCACCATGGCCGAAGCGGGTTGTCTCCTGCTCATCCTCCCCGATCGCGACGTACTGCTGCGCCCGCGCCCGGATGGCTTTTCATCGATCCCCGACCTCGACTCGAGCCGACTCGACGTCGCCCTCGCGGCCCTGCCGGCCCACACCCTGTCCTACCAGCACGGGGTGGAGCAGGTGCGGGCGGCGGTGGCCTCCGGAGCGGCACAAGCGGGGGTGCTGTTGCGTCCCGCCACGGTGGCGCAGATCGAAGCCACCGCTCACGGCAGCGACCGGATGCCCCCCAAGACCACGTTCTTTCATCCCAAGCCCAAGACGGGACTCGTGTTTCGCAGCCTGGCGTAGGGCACCCCGGCGGGCGCGGAACAACCGGCGGCTAGTCGACCGTCCAGGTCGTGCCACTGTGCAGGAGGTCCTCGAGCCGCCCGGGGCCAGCGGGCGCTTGGGCCTCGGCGATCTGTCGGGACACCTCGGCGCTGTACTCGAGTCGATCGACGGCCCGAAATACGCCGATGGGCGTGGGCTCGTAGGGGCCCCGCGCTAGGCGGGAGAGCATGAACGACACGCTGGGATCGGTGCGGGCTTCGTCGTGGACCAGCAGGGTATCGAGACCAACGGCATCCACATCCACGATGTGGGCACCGCGTTGGGCGTCGATCACCACTCCCTTGCCTCCGTCGGTTCCGAAGCGCACCGGTTCACCGTGTCGCAACGGAATCAGCATCTCCTCTCGCACCGCCTTGGCGGTCACTCCCTCGAAGGCGTGGTCGTTGAAGACGTTGCAGTTCTGAAAGACCTCGACGAAGGACGCGCCTTGGTGCTCGTAGGCCCGTCGGAACGTCTCGAGCATGTGGGCACGATCCATGTCGTGGGTGCGGGCGACGAAACTGGCCTCGGCCCCAATGGCGAGGGAAAGCGGGTTGAAGGGATGGTCCAGGCTGCCGAAGGGGGTGGACTTCGTCACCTTCCCGAGTTCTGAGGTGGGCGAGTACTGCCCTTTGGTGAGTCCATAGATCTGGTTGTTGAACATCAGGATCGTGATGTTGATGTTGCGGCGCAGGGCATGGATGAGGTGGTTGCCGCCGATCGACAGGGCGTCGCCGTCGCCGGTCACCACGAACACGTGAAGATCCGGGCGGCTCATGGCCAGACCGGTGGCGATAGCCGGCGCGCGGCCGTGGATGGAATGCAGGCCGTAGGTGTTGATGTAATAGGGGAAGCGGGCGGCGCAGCCGATCCCGGACACGAACACCGTGTCCTCCCGAGTGATGCCGAGGTCCGGCATGAGGAGCTGCACGGCCGCCAGGATCGAATAGTCCCCGCAGCCCGGACACCACCGCACCTCCTGATCGCTCATCCAGTCCTTGCGAGAGGTCACCGGAATCAACTCAGTCATCGGATTCCTTCGTTTCCGTGACGGGGGCTCGACAGGTAGTCGAGGATGGCTTCCTCGAGTTCACCGGCGGTGAAGGGCACTCCCCGCATGTTGGTGACCGAGCCAGCATCCACCAGGAACTCCGCCCGCAGCAGTCTCGACAGTTGGCCGAGGTTCATCTCGGGCACCAGAACCTTCGGGTACCGGCGCAGCACCTCGCCGAGGTTGCGGGGGAAGGGATTGAGATGGGTCAAGTGGGTACTGGCCACTCGTCGCCCCTGGTTGCGTACCCGGTTCACCGCGCCATCGATCGCTCCCCAGGTGGAGCCCCATCCCACGATGAGCACTTCGGCATCCTCCACATCTCCGCTCACCATTACTTCGGGGATGTCGGCGGCGATCCCGGCGATCTTGGCGGCTCGTAGGTGCACCATCCGCGCGTGATTCTCGGCGTCGTAACTGATGTTGCCCGAGCCGTCCTCCTTCTCGAGACCTCCGATTCGATGCATCAGGCCGGGTGTTCCGGGTAGCGCCCAGGCGCGGGCCAGGGTGTCGGGATCACGCAGGTACGGCCAGAACACCTCCTCCCCCGACTCGGTGGTGTGGTTGGGGGAGGTGGCAAAGGTGGTGGAGAGGTCGGGTAGGTCCTTGACGGCGGGCAGGAGCCAGGGTTCGGATCCGTTGGCGAGATAGCCATCGGACAACAGGATCACCGGCGTTCGATATTTGATGGCGATGCGGGCCGCTTCCAGCGCCGCCCAGAAGCAGTCGCTCGGGCTGTAGGCCGCCACGATCGGGAGGGGCGATTCGCCGTGACGCCCGTAGTAGGCGGTCAACAGATCGGCCGCTTCGGTCTTGGTGGGTAGCCCGGTGGAGGGGCCGCCCCGCTGGATGTCCACGATCAACAGGGGAAGTTCCAGGCTGACCGCCAGACCCATGGCTTCGGCCTTGAGGGCCATCCCGGGGCCACTGGTGGTGGTGACACCGAGACTCCCGCCGTAGGCCGCCCCGATGGCGGCGCCAATGCCAGCGATTTCATCCTCGGCTTGGAGGGTGCGCACCCCAAACCGCTTGTGCTTGGACAACTCGTGCAGGATGTCCGAGGCGGGCGTAATGGGGTACGAACCGAGAAACAACGGGAGATGGGAACACTGGCTCGCGGCCAGTAGACCCCAGGTCAGAGCCGTGTTGCCGGTGATGTTCGTGTAGGTGCCTGGCCTTCGTGGGGCCGGGTCTACGGCGTAGGGATGATCGAACAACTCGGCTGTCTCACCGAAGGCATGGCCCGCTTTGAAAGCCGCCAGGTTGGCGTCGCGTACCTGCGGTTTTTGGCTGAACTTGGTCTCGATCCAGCGCAGGGTCTCCTCAACCGGACGCGTGTACATCCAGGAGACGAGGCCCAACGCAAACAGGTTTTTCGATCGCTCGGCATCGCGCGGTTTCACTCCGAGTTCTTCAACGGCGCGCAGGGTCAGACTCGACATCGGCACCCGGTAGAGGGTGTACCCGTCGAGGCTGCCGTCATCGAGGGGGTTGGCGGTGTAGCCCGCTTTGGTGAGGTTGCGCTCGCCGAAGGCGTCCTCGTTTACGATGAGCGTGCCCCCACCCTCTAGGCGGGACACTTCGTTGCGCAGCGCGGCCGGGTTCATGGCTACCAGGACATTGGGCGCATCACCCGGAGTGGTGATGTCGTGGTCTGAGATATGCACCTGGAACGCAGAAACGCCCGCCAGTGTGCCAGCCGGTGCCCGAATCTCGGCGGGAAAGTCCGGCAGTGTGGCGAGGTCGTTGCCAAACAGGGCGCTGGCGTCGGTGAACCGGTCGCCGGTGAGCTGCATCCCATCGCCAGAGTCCCCGGCGAAGCGAATGACCACCCGATCGAGGCGTTCGGTGGCCACTTCGGGCCCCGTGTGTTCTGCGATGTCAGGCATCGGCCCACCCCCGGGTTACCTGAGACGCGCCATTGCGCCTAAGGCAGTGGCAGCATCCTACCGCTCTCGATCGGGTCAGCCCGGCCATGGACACCCGGCCCGGATGGATCAGGTGATGGAGGCGTCGTAGATGCTCTGGATCGACGCCCCCAGAGCGGTGTCGAAGGCCGTATCGGTCTGTTGGGCCGTCAAACCTTCGGTGAGGGCCCGGGAGAAACTCGCGATCACCCCCGGGTTACGGCCGAGACGGCCGTTGGCTTCGTCGCGGCTGTAGCCGCCGGAGAGCGCCACGACCCGCAGCACATTGGGGTGGTTGGTCAGTTCGCCATAGAACCCGTCGGCCTCAGGCAAGGTGAGTTTCAACATCACGAGTTGATCCGCCGCCAGCGCATCGAGGTGGGTGAGCAGTGCGGTCTTGAGCAACGCTTCGGCGGCGGCCTTTTGGGGGCTGTGAATGTCCACCTCGGGCTCGATGATGGGCACGAGACCGTGGCCCAGGATCTGGGCGCTGATGGCAAACTGCTGCTCCACTACGGCCTGCACCCCGGCGGGGTTGGCCATAGCGATGACCGAGCGCATTTTTGTGCCGAACACGCCTTTGCTTACGGCGCGGGTGAGGAGGTCGTCGAGGCCGGGGATGGGCTTCATGACTTGGGCGTCGTCGGCCGAGTCGGCGAGGCCCTTGTCCACCTTCAAGAAGGGGACCACGCCTTTGATCGACCAGAGGTAGTCCGGGGTGCCGGTGGCGGCGATCTCACGGTCCATGGTGTCCTCGAAGAGGATGGCCCCGAGCACGCGCTCCCCGTTGAAACTGGGGCTGGTCACGATACGAGTTCGCATTTCGTGCACGCGGGTGAACATCTCATCGTCGTTGGCGAATGCATCTGCCCCGACCCCGTACAGCGCCAAGGCCTTGGGGGTGCTCCCCCCACTCTGATCGAGGGCGGCGATGAAACCCTGCCCTTCCCGGACCTTGGCTAGCTGCTCCTGGTTCATCCCTCCATCATGGCCGAGGCGCCCCGAACCGTCACAACTGCGCCCCGATACCAACCCGCGCAACTTTTAGGTCCGGGCCTCCGGCGGGCACCTCACGGGCCCAGCGAGCAGGGCGAGCTTGGTCCCGGAAGGGACGGTGACCGCGGACATGGCTGCCGTCGAAGGATCGGAGGCGGACGCGAAGGGGACA
The DNA here is from genome assembly GCA_945898515.1 of Candidatus Neomicrothrix parvicella RN1. GTDB lineage: Bacteria > Actinomycetota > Acidimicrobiia > Acidimicrobiales > VFJN01 > VFJN01. The sequence goes on from CAMDIH010000009.1 coordinate 42,879, forward strand.
GAGAAAGGACCCGACTGCGGGGGTGGCATCGACCGCTGGTCAGCGCAGCGCGTGGAGGCGGGCCTCGACATCGCCCAGCTCAGGGTCGGCGCTCGCCACGATGCGGAACAGCTGGCGCGCCTTGGGCACGTCTCCGGCCCGCTCATGGAGATCGGCGAGGGCGTAGGTGACCCGAAGGTGGTGTTCCTGGGGCTTCTTGGCGGGAGGCTTGGACTGCGTGAGCACGGCGATGGCCTCGGAGAGCTTCCCTTGATCGGCCAGGGAGCCGGCGTACACGATGCGACCCTCCGCGACGAGCGCGGCGCTGGGCGAGGCCGCACGGAGCTCCTCCCAGAGCTCAGCAACCTTGCGGTGCCGCCCCAGGGCTCGGTAGCAGTCGGCCAGCACGGGGTGCTGTTCCGTGGAGCCGTTCAGGTTACGGAAAGCCTCCAGTTCGCTGACCGCTAGTTTCCAGCGGCCCAACCGATAGTAGGTGAGGCCTAGGAGCTCTCGAACCGACTCCGCAGTGGGCGCCTGCTCGGCCAGGGGCCGCAGGATCGCCCGAGCCTCCTCGAACCGCTCACGACGGAACGCCTTTCCGGCGTCTTTGAGCTTGGCCTCGAGCCGATCCGCAGACTTCGCGGCGACCGCCCGGCGCAGCGATGGGTCAGAAACTATTTCAGCATCCTTCGGAGAAGTCTGGTGGCGTCCTGTCCGGCCTCTGCTCACGGCCTTGTCGGCTTCGCTCCGCACCTCGCCCTCGTCGATCCAGACCTCGGGCTCCCAGGGGTCCCGCGCCCCGCCACCCGCCGCCTGGAACGCTTTCGAAGCATCCCCCGGTCCGGTGTCCCGCACGCGACCTGCGCCCTTACGGGCCACGCCGCCCCAGCCCGCCTTCTTGAGCTTGGCTGCATCATCGGCCCTCCGCTGCCAAGGCGTGCCCTCACTCTTTCGGTCGCCCTGGGTGGAGCGAGGCGCACCCTTCCGACCGTCCGCCTGGCCGCTGACTGAGCGGGGCGGACGGTAGGAGCCGGACGAGGAGGCGGGGGGCTTTGGCATGGAGTGAGCAGCCTAGCGACGCGACGGCAGACCCCTCGCCCCAGGTCTGGGCCGGTGTCAGGGACTGGCTGCGGTGACCCCGTACTGGTTGGCGTCCTTATCGCCCTCCAGGATGAACAGCACCAACAAGACGATGCCTCCGACAACTGGGACAAAGGTGATCAAATACCACCATCCGCTGCGACCCGTGTCGTGGAGGCGCCGCACCCCGACGGCGATCGTCGGCACGATCAGTGCGATTACCGCGATGAAGTAGACGAACTGAAAGACCTCAGCGACGCTCGCCAAGATAAAGAGTGCGAGGTACAACAGGACGTTAGCGAGGAAGTACCACCAGTACTCTGCTCGACCGGCTCGGCCTGAGAATTCTGCGTATCGCTCAAGCACCACTGTTTTCCAGGCGTTGATCATCATTGTTCAAACCTCTTTCAGCAGATGGAGAGACTGGGGAAGGTACCATCCATGCCGAAAACGACGAAGGACCCCCATCGCTGGGGGTCCTTCGCACTACAAAAAATCGGCGGCGTCCTACTCTCCCAGGGCCTCTCGACCCAAGTACCATCGGCGCTGGAGGGCTTAACTTCCGTGTTCGGAATGGGAACGGGTGTGGCCCCTCCGCTATGGCCACCGAAACCTGTTGTCAAGGTAGCGCAGCCGAAAGACGGCGCGGCTCCCTGAGGAACTCCATAGCGAGCACGAACATTATTGTCGATCCAAGCCCTCGGCCGATTAGTACCGGTCGGCTGAACACATTGCTGTGCTTACACCTCCGGCCTATCAACGTGATGGTCTGTCACGGGCCTTACCTGGTTGACCCAGTGGGAAACCTCATCTTGGAACAGGCTTCGTACTTAGATGCCTTCAGCACTTATCCCTTCCGCAGGTCGCTAACCAGCGGTGCCCTTGGCAGGACAACTGGCACACGAGAGCTGCGTCCGTCCCGGTCCTCTCGTACTAGGGACAGCCTTCCTCAAGTTTCCTCCGGCTGCAGCGGATAGGGACCGAACTGTCTCACGACGTTCTAAACCCAGCTCGCGTACCGCTTTAATGGGCGAACAGCCCAACCCTTGGGACCTGCTTCAGCCCCAGGATGCGATGAGCCGACATCGAGGTGCCAAACCTTCCCGTCGATATGGACTCTTGGGGAAGATGAGCCTGTTATCCCCGGCGTACCTTTTATCCGTTGAGCGACGGCCCTTCCACAAGGAGCCGCCGGATCACTATCGCCTACTTTCGTACCTGCTCGACTTGTAGGTCTCGCAGTCAAGCTCCCTTGTGCGATTGCACTCAGCGCCTGATTGCCAACCAGGCTGAGGGAACCTTTGCGCGCCTCCGTTACAATTTAGGAGGCGACCGCCCCAGTCAAACTACCCGCCTGGCACTGT
>CAMDIH010000010.1 GCA_945898515.1 Candidatus Neomicrothrix parvicella RN1
CTGAGCCATCCCAGGGTCCGGCTGATCGCCTCATCGGAAAGACGCAGGCGACGCTTGACCACGTCGTAACCCGCCAGCGCTTTGGTATCGAGATAAATGGAGATGCCCCGCCACCCGTCGGTGGGCCGCGCCCGATAGGTGGTGGAGCGAGCAAGCACCTCGGCTTCTTCGGTGAAGTAATAAAGGGCCAGCGACTGTCGGGCCAGACCGGGCGGAACGGTGAGGGGCTCGGGATGCCCGTGGTAGGAGTGCTCATCAGTGGTGAAAATGAGGAGTCGGTTGCCCGTGGGCTCCACCCGGGTGACCGCTCGCTGCATGTCCTTGGACCACAGTTGCAACTGTCCGCCCCAAGCCGACTCCCAGGTGGGATTGAGGTAGAGAAGCAGGTTCACGCGACGCCGCCACCCTGGCCTGCTGTGGTGGGCGGTGAAGTCGGCGTGGACATTCAAGAAGCCACCGGCCACGGACCGATGAAGCCCCCCACCATCCATCACATCGTCGGCCTGGAGGTGGGGGAATCCGGTGAGCTCCCCCAGGAAGGCCACGAAACGATCGGAGGTGAAAGCGGCCGCCACTGCCTCCAGGGTGGGTCCCCAGGTCGACTTGGTCGTGTTGGCGAATTTCCGCTCGTTGAGATGGAGGTAGTTCGTCCAGGCCTCGGGCGTAATGCGCCCGAACTCCTCGTACAGCTCAGCGATGACGTCCGGGTACAACACATCATCGAGCACGATGTGGGGGTAGGGGCTCGCCTCGGCGTAGCGCTCCAAGAGTTCCGGAAGAGCTGCCTCCAACTTGTCGATGCAGACCAGATCTGGCGTAGTGGGGTGCATGGCTCCAACGTCGTGACGGGGGTTCTGACCCTTCGGCGGGATAGATTACTGTACCGGTGGTGGATGCCCTGGCCCGAGCTCACCCGCGACACCGTGGGCCTGCACCGGTCGCGTGATCCACCCGTTCGCCATCGCCCGGACCCGGTGGGAACAGGCCGAGCCTGACCTGCGCCGCTACACCCGCAGTGTCACGGCGGCTGGTGGCCTGGGCCTCATTGCGTACCTCGCCGTGCTCTGGGACTTCGGCTGGCACCCTTTGCGCACCGCCATTGGTGGCGCCGACTTCTCCGGCTTCTACGACCTCCAAACCCGCCAGTTGTTCCAGGGGAACCTCGACGTGCCCCGGAATATCCTCGGCTTGGAAGCCTTCGCCGTACGCGGCAAGGAATTTATGTACTTCCCCCCGGGACCCTCCTTTCTCCGGGCCCCGTTTTTTCTCTTTACCGATCGCCTGGACAGCAAGTTCACCGCCTTTTCGATGCTGGCGGCTTGGAGCGTCTCGGCCGTCCTCATCGCCCTGCTGATGTGGCGGGTTCGGCTTCTGCTGCGAGGACGCACCGGTCTGGGTCGGGCCGAGGCGATTGGCTTTGGCCTCCTGCTGTTCTCGCTCATGGCGGGTTCGGTCGTGCTCTACCTGGGATCGCTCCCCTTCGTCTATCACGAGGCCTACGCCTGGGCTATCGCCATGGCGCTCGGGGCCACCTTCAGCACCATCGGCCTTCTGCACCAACCCTCCACCCGCGGGGCACTCGCCGCCGGCGCCTTCACCCTCGGGGCCATTCTCAGCCGCACCACCTCGGGCTGGGCCTGCGCGGGGGGTCTCATCCTGGCGGCGTTGTGGTTCGCATCGGGTCGCAGCCACCAGAAGCTCCCGCGCCGCTGGGTGGCCACCCTGCTTGCCGCCGCCTTCGTGCCGTTGGCCGTGGGCATCATCTTGAACTGGGCCAAATTTCGCCACCCCTATTTCTTCCCCCTGCAGGATCAGATCTGGACCGGCATGAGCGCGCAGCGACGCGCCGCGCTTGATGCCAACGGCGGCGACCTCGTGTCTCCGAGCATCCTCCCGGCCACCGTGATGGGGTACTTCCGTCCCGACGGCATCCGCTTCAGCACGCTCTTTCCCTACATCACCCTGCCCGCTGAGGTCCCCAAAAACTATGGCGGCTCATTCCTGGATCAGATGTACCGCACCGGCAGTGTCGTGGCCTTCATGCCGGCGCTGGTGCTACTCAGTGGCTGGGGTCTCATCACCGCTTTTCGGCGGGGCGTGAAGCGCGAGGTGCGAAACCTTCGCATCCCCCTGCTCGCGGTGCTCGCCATCCCGCTTCCCATCATGTTCTACGGCTACATCGCGATGCGCTACACCGCGGAGTTCATCCCGTTGTTCGCCCTCGCCGGCAGTATCGGCTTCGTGGACATCGCCCGACGCGGCGGACCCCATCCGCGCTGCGCTCGGCTGGCGTTCGGGGTCCTCGCGATACTGGTGATGTTCGGCTTCGCCGCCAACCTCGCCGTATCGGTCACTTCGGCGCGCCTGGCCAACCCTGGTACCCCCCTCACGCGCTACGTCCGACTGCAGACCATCCTCAGCGACCGCACCCCCGGCCGTCCCTTGGACCGCCTCATCCAACAGGCCCCTACGCTGCCTCACTCCGGTCCCACCGATCGGATCCAGATCGTGGGCGACTGCCGTGCCGTCTACATCGGCAGTGGCGACCCGCTCGCCCCTTGGATTCCTTTTGAAATCCAGCCGCTCGAGTGGGATCTCGATCTGGCCAACCCACCCACGAAACCCACCACACTCGACATAGCCCGAGCCGATGGGGTCCCCGGCGACGGCTTCCAACTCGAATTCGATGGCGCAGGGCGCTATCGGGGCACCTTCAGTTCCCCCGGGGATGTAGCGGTGGGCCGCTGGCGGGCCGTCCCCCCCGACGGGGTGCATCTGCGCCTCTTTGCGTATCTCACCGAACATCTCTACATCCTCATCGATGTAGACCGCCCCGCCCGGGGCCTCGTTGATGTGCCGTTAGCCCAACTCGATCAGACGCCGTACCGCCAGCAGCTGACCTTCCGCTCTACCGCTGGCGACGAGCCGCTGCCCCCCGGCCTCACCGTCACCCAACGCGAACTGCCCCCGCCGCCAGTGTGTCCGACGCTGCGGGACCGAATCGATCCCAGCGATCGCTGAGGCCCCCGGGCCATCGCCTACGCTGCGGCCGTGGCGTTCGGAGTGGTACCGGAGGAGCTAAACCTGGCCGACGTCCACGAAGCCATTGCCGCCACCATTGGCGACCGAGACTGCATCGTCTGGCGCCAGCGCCACTGGAGTTGGGCCGAGGTCACCGACCGAACGCGGCGGGTGGCCGCCGTTCTCCGGGAGGCCGGACTGGGAATGAGCGCCCCGGTGGAGGACCGCAAGGGATGGGACTCCCCCCATGACCACGTTGCCATCTATCTCCACAACGGCAACGAGTATCTCGAAGTCCTCCTCGGCGCCGCCAAGGCCCGAGCGGTGGGAGTGAACATCAACTTCCGATACGTCGCGGAGGAACTCCGTTACGTCCTCAACGACTGCCGGGCCAAGGCCATCGTCTACCACGGCGCCTTCGCCGCCACCCTGGCCGAGGTGTTACCGGATCTGCCCGAAGTGCGACTGCTCCTGCAGGTCGAGGATGGCTCCGGCGCCCCGCTGTTACCGGGAGCACACCCCTATGAAGTGGCGGTGGCCGCCGCCACCCCCGTCGCCCCGGTTGGGCTGTCGCCCGATGACCTCTACATCCTCTACACCGGCGGCACCACCGGCATGCCCAAGGGGGTGCTCTGGCGCCAGGCCGATTTTCTGGCCGCCTGCCTCGGGGTGGCGAGCACCAAGGCCGATCTGGTCGCCGCCGCCGGCACCGCCCGCCTTCGCGCTCTTCCCGCGCCCCCCTTCATGCACGGTGCCGCCCACTGGAATGCCATCAGCGCGTGGATCTCCGGGGGCACCGTGGTGATTCAGGCCGACCCGTTGCGGTTCGACCCGGTGGACATCGTCAACACCATAGAGATCGAGGAGGTTTCCTCGTTACTCATCGTGGGCGACGCATTTGCCCGACCGCTGGTGGACGAACTCGAGGCGCGCCCCCGACCCCTGCCGAAGTTCCGTTTTCTCCTCACCGGTGGCGCCATCCTGTCGCCCTCGGTCAAAACCCAACTCCTCGACCTCCTCCCCCAGTTGCGGATCGTGGATGTGTTGGGCTCATCGGAAACGGGGCGCCAAGGCGTGGCGCGATCCGACCAGCAACACTCCGCCACCGCCGCCATGTTTCAGCCCTCCCCCACCACCGCGGTGCTCTCCGCCGATCGCCAACGCGTGCTCCCACCCGGCGATCCCGAAGTGGGCTGGCTCACCCAAACCGGGCGGGTGCCGCTCGGTTACCTCGGGGATGAGCCGAAGACGCTGGCCACCTTTCCGATGATCCATGGGATTCGCCATGCCGTAGCCGGCGACCGAGCCCGGATCCACGCCGATGGGTCCATCGAACTGTGCGGACGGGATTCGGTGACCATCAACACCGGCGGCGAGAAGGTGTTTGCCGAAGAAGTGGAGCAGGTCCTCAAGCAGCACCCGGCGGTGTTCGACGCATTGGTAGTGGGACGGCCGAGTGAACGCTGGGGCCAAGAAGTGGTGGCCGTGGTACAACTGCGCCCCCACACCTCCCCCGACGACGCCGCATTAGTCGCGGTGGTCCGAGCCCACCTGGCTGCCTACAAAACGCCGAAGGCCTTCGTGCGGGTCGAGCAGATCGAGCGGAGTCCTAGTGGCAAGCCCGACTATCGCTGGGCAGTGGCCATGGCCCGCAGTAGCGTTTGACGCCTCATGTTGCGGCGCACCATCCCCTTGGCTTCGCCCCTCGAGCTAGAACAAAGTCTGGCGCCGCTTCGATTGGGACAATCGGACCCCACCATGGCGCTGTCGCACTCCATGGTGCTGTGGTCCACCCGCACGCCTGAGGGCCCCGCCACCATTGAAGTCCACCACCGTGAGCAGGCGCTCGAGGTGGAAGCCTGGGGGGATGGGGCGGACTGGGCGCTAACGCAGGCCCCGGCCTCCCTGGGTGTACTCGATGACCGCGCCGGTTTCGATCCGGCCCATCCGGTGGTGCGCCGATTACACGAGGCGTCGCCGGGTCTTCGCCTACCGCGCACGGCTCTCGTGGTCGATGCGGTGCTCTCCGCCGTCCTGCGCCACCACGTGACCCGCTTCGAAGCCCGACGTTCCTTCCAACAACTCGCGGAACGCTGGGGCGAGCCTGCTCCCGGACCCGGTGGATTGCGCTTGCGTCCCGAAGCTCATGTTCTGGCTGCCCTCGGTGAGTACGAACTGCACGCGGCAGGGGTCGATGCCCGTTGCGCCGATGCCCTCAAGCGGGCCAGTGCCCACGCCAGCCGCATCGAGGCCACCACCGACCTACCCGGGCCAGCCATGCGCACGGCGTTGGCGGTGATCCCTGGCATCACCGCCTGGACGGCGGCCGAAGCCGCCCGAGTGTCGGTGGGCGATGCCGATGCCATCGACATCGGCGACCCGGCCCAGGCAAAGCTGATCAGCCACACTCTCGGCGGCGCCCCTGAACCCTCCGACGAAGAACTGCTCGAACTCCTCGACGAGTTCACAGGTCACCGAGGACGAGTGTGCGTCCTCATCGAGTCGGCCGGGTTCGCTTCCCCGGTGGGCGGCAGCCAACCCGGGCCACCGTTCCTGGCCCCAGAGTGAAGCTCACTCCTTTTGCGCCACCGCGTTCGGTGTCACGTGCATGACCGGCTCGAAGGCCACCGGTTCCACCACCCGGGCTTCAGCGCGCATCGTGGCCCGTAGCTCCCTTCGGCACGCCGGGCAGGGACCGTAGTAAAGGCCCTCGGAGGGTTCGGTACACCGTGGGCAGATCATGGTCATACCCGGCAGGTTCCCACGAACGGGTACGTTGCTACGCCATGCCCGTCGCCATCCCCCCGTTGCTTCGCCGCCACTGGCCTGCGTTGGTACTGGCGGGGCTCGCCGCCGCGGTGGCGGCCTGGGCTCGCTACCGGATCTATCCGGGGTTGTCCTTCAACCGAGACGAGGCCGTCTACCTCTGGCAAGTGGAGACCCTTGAGAAGGGATTCCTGAAGTCAATCGACGGCGGCCGCCCCGATCTGTTCCTGCCGTGGCTCTCCGCGGCCCGGGATGGTTTTATGTTCACGCAGTACACCCTTGGGTGGCCCCTGGTTCTGTTGGGGGCAAAACTCCTCACCGGTTCCGTCGCCTCAGCCCTGTATGCCGGGAGCAGTCTGGCCGTGATGGGCACCTATGCCTTTGCCTGGGAAGTCACCCACCGACGGGCTACCGCCATAGTGGCCGCCGCTTGCATGGTCGCCTCGCCCATTATGGCGATCCAGGGCGGGGTCTACCTCTCCTACCTCTTCACGCTGGGACTGGGCCTGCTCTTTGGCGTGGGCCTGCTGTCGGGGATCCGCACCGGCCGCAACGGGCGCGTGGTGATCGCCGGCGCCCTGCTGGGGTGGATCTTCTTCACCCGCCCCTATGACGGCATGCTCTGGGGGGTCACCTTCGGGCTCTACGCCATCATCGCCACGCGCCATCACTGGCGACAGCTCCTGCGCCCCTTCGTGCTCGTGGCCATCGGAGCCACACCGTTACTGCTGGCCACCATGGCGTACAACCTCAGCGTTACCGGGGCGCCGTTGGCCTTCCCGATCACCGCTGTTGATCCGCTCGACACCTTCGGCTTTGGCGTGCGGCGGATCATGCCCAACACGGCCAGTACCGTGTATTCACTGCCCAAGGGGCTCTATGCCTTGGCCAAACATGCCTTCTTCTTCCCCTGGTTCCTCCTCGGGAGTTATCTCGGGATCGCCATCGCCGCCGTCGGACTGTGGGGGGCCCGTCACCGCCAGACCACCCTGCTGATTGTGATGTTGGGGGTGGTATTTCCCCTCGGCTACCTGCCCTTTTGGGGCAATTGGGTGTCGGGGCAGTTCACCCGGATCAGCGGTCCGATCTACTACCTGCCGCTCTACACCAGCATCGTCGTGCTCATCGCCATCGCCATCGTCGAGTGGTACCCCCGCCATCGCGCCGGGGTGAGCGCCCTCGCACTGGCCCTCGTACTGGCCACCCTCCCCCCGGCCGTCAGTCGCTTCCACATCAACAGCCGCCTGAGCACCCCCCAGCAGGCATGGCTGCGCAGCGTGGAGGCCATCGACGGCCCCGCCATCGTCTTCGTGGGGGACAGCAAGGGTCACCTGTTGTTCCTCAACCCCTTCAGCGCCAATGGCCCTCAACTCAACGACCGAATCCTCTACGCCGTGGATCAACACCCCGACATGCTCGACCTCATCGCGGAGGAACCCGCTCGCCAGCCCTACCTCCAGTGGGCCACTGCCCCCCAGGAGGACCTCGGCCCGAAAGAGAAACCCGTCTCCTTCGATGTAGTCCTCGAGCCGGTCACCGTGACCCGTGGGGTCACCCTGTCCCTCCAGGTCACCGCCGGAGACCCCCACGGTGAGGCGGTGGTGGCGGTTGAGGTGCGGGTGGCGGGCCAGTCGATCCGTCGCAGCGTGCCCGCCGGCAGACCACTGCCACCGCTCACCATTGGCCCCCCGGGCAGCGGGAGCGATCTCATCCTGACACCGCGGGGGGTACTGGTGATCACCCTCGGGTACGGGGCGAGCGAAGAAGCCGCCCTCGCATCACCGCGAGCCCAACACCGCATGGTGTTCCGACAGGTGGATTCCGAGGTGGAGGTGTTGGTGCCCGCCAATCGATTTGTGTATGAACAACTCCCGGACCGCTGGGAGTGGAGACACCGATTGACCACGCCTGACCTCGCCGTGAAGATCACTGCGAGCGACTGACCTCGTCTCGGCTGAGTAGGAGTTCAACGGCGAGGGCCACCAAGGACAACCACGCCAGTGAGGGCCGCTCCAACACACGGCTGGCCACCAGCGCCGCGGGCGCCACCACCACGAGCACCACCCGGCCCCGCCGCACCCCTCCCGCCACCGCAGTGAGCACACCCGCGGCCACCACCATCGGCAACGCCGGAGTGGTCAGCAGCAACGCACCCCCGCTCGCCAGCAGCGCCGTGCCCGCCACCCGGCTCCAGGGTTGGGTGGGCACGCTGAAGGGCGAGCGCAGCACCGGTACGGCCCGACCCGAGACCACCACCCCACCCCGCCGCCGGAGCAGGACGATGCCGCACCCGAGGGCGGCGAGCCCAGAAATGCCCAGGCCGATCCCGATGAGCCGTTGGGGGGCCCACCGCAGTGAAACGGTGACCGGGCCGGGACCGCTGGGGGTGAGGACCCACCCATTGGCGTACCCGTCCACCAAGGTGCGCTCGCCGACGGTGGCGTTGTCCACCGCAATGGTCCATCCATCACTGGCGCTTTGGCCCAACACGAACCAGAACGGGGTGCCGTCGGCGTCGACGACCGCCTTCACCGTGGCCGACCCCAACTCGGTGACCTGCACCGCGGGGGCGGTGGCCACCCCCGGCCCGCGAGGGGCGACGGTGGTGGCCTGTCCGCGGCCATCGGTGGAGAGCACGATCTGATCGAGGTTCCAACCGGTACGCCAACCGGGCGCGGCGGTAACCCGGTGGCTCCCGGCGGCGAGGTCACTCGGGCCGCAGCCGGTGAAGGCCACCGACGCAGCGGGCCCCGTCTCGAGGCGCACCGCCACGGCCTGCCCGTCGATCTCTACCAGATCGTCCCGGCACTCCCCGCCCGCGGCCGCCACCGCCCCTGCAGTGGTTCGAGCCGTGCCCTGGATCGCAAAGGATCGGGCCAGGGGGAGTTCGAAACGGCGATCCAGGCTCGCTTCATCATCGAGGCGATCCGTACCGGGCAACAACAGCCGAAGGCGGGTAAGCACCACATCGAGGCTGTGGCCTTCGAGATCATCGCCCACGCGGTTGAGTAGATCCACCGGGAGACGCACCACTTCCGACACCACCGTGGTCCCGATGCCGATCTCGGCGAACCCCACCGGCGCTCGCGGGTCGCCCCCACTGGCATCAGTGGTCCCGGTGATCTCCACCCGTAGCCGATCTACCGACTGGGCCGGGATCGCCACGGCCTGCCCGGCACCCTCCAGAGATTCCGGACCCAACACGACGGTAAAAGGTGGCTCATCTCCCACGGTGATGCGAACGCTGCGCACCGCCCGACCCGCTCGCGCCGACACGGGCTGGCGGAGCCGCACCACATCCACCGTCGGCGCGGGATCCGGATCCACCACAATGAATTGGCCGCGCGGATCAACGCCCCCCACGCGCCACGCTGTGGCTGGGTCGCCATCGATAGCGTTGGCCCCGCGGTCCTCGGGGCGCTCGGGTCCGCCATCACTGCTCACCTCCACGCGGCCACCCACCTGCTCCACCACCGTGCGGTCGTCGTCCGTGGAACCGGGGAAGGGATCGAGGCGGAAGTCGTACCCGGTGGGGTCCGCCGCCGTCTCGCCGGCCCGTTCGGTGTGACCGCGGGTATCGCGTAGGGCGTAGAACCAGGTCTGGATTCGACGCCGATTGGAGTCGGTGAGCACCAGATGGGCCGATGCGTCCAGGGCCTCCCCCACCTGCTGATCGCTCAGGGCGGCCGACTCGAGCACCAGAGAATTGCCGTCTAGTAACCCTGCCGTAGCGGCATCCACGATGCCGGTCCCATCGCCATCGAGCACCACCGGCCCCGCCGTCGGTGCCGTCCGCACGATGCCGCGGGGCGACTCCACCCCAAACAACGCCACCGAAGGCAGATCCGGGTTCCGGCCATCCCCACCCAGGGGGCCATATCGCTGCGGAGGGGCCAACCCGGGCGCCTGGAGCAGGGCCTCCCACACCGGTCCCGGCGGGGGCGAGAAGCCACGCGCCGGATCTTCGAGGTCGGCCCGCAACGACACCGTGCCCACGCCCAACAAGCGGGCCAGTGGTGCGATGGAGAGCGGATCAAGCACCCCGAGTTGGGCTTGGCGATCAAGCGCATCGAGCAGGTTCACCGAGGCCGGGGTGCCGTAGGGCAACACCTCCCGGGCCAGATAGGGACGATCAGTGAGACCCGGTGTCAAAGGATCCACCAGGTTGCCCCAGCGATAGCCAGCGAAGGTGGACCCGGGCAGTTCCAGGATTCGGGTGGTGTGATCACCAGCATCGAGCGCGTTCACCGCCTCGATCCAGTAGGACGGGATCTCCTCGGGTCGATCCTGCCCCGCCGAGAGGTACCCACCCTGGCTTACCGGCAACAACCCACCCACCGCCAGGGCCGCGACCGCTGCCGCCCCCACCCGAGTCCAGTGGCGGCTCGGAATCGCCGCCACCCCGGCGGCACACAGACCGGCCAGGCCCAGCACCACGAGCGGAACCGCCCGCGGGCTATTGCGGAGGGCCAACCCGAGAGAGGTTTCGGTGGTGAAGGCCTTCCAGGCCCGGCCATAGGACGTGGGATCCTCAAAAGGCCAGGAGCCCACGGAGATCACGGTGCCCACGAGCACCAGGAGGCTGAAGTACACCCGGTAGCTCCAGCGCAGGACCAGGGCCACCACCAGGCCCACCACCGGCACGGCGTAGGTCAGGCCCACCACCAGCGGGTCTCGTAGGTACACCGCAGCCTGCTCTAGGGAGAATCCTGAGATATCCCGTCCGTAAAAGAACCAGTTGCCCAGACCGCGCAGCACATCTCCGGGGGTCGACCACTCCGCCACGGTGGCCAGGTTCTCCGTGAGTTGCAGGACCGGGAGCCCGTAGCGACCCTGCAGGCGCAGACCAATCAACCACCAGGCCGATACGGCGAGGCTGACCAGCACCAACCGTCCGGCCGTGGCCAGCACCGCCCGAGGATTACCTCGGAACCCTTCCAGCACGAGCCACAGCAGGGGCGCCACGCCCACCAGCAACAGCGACGAGGCGTTGATTCCCCCCGCCAGCAGGAGCACCAAGCCCAGCGCGGCAGGAGCCCGCCAATCCCGGTTCCGGGTGGCGCGCATCGTGAGGCCCACGATCCACGGCAGGGCCACCCAGGGCACCAACAGCACCGACATGCGTGCCGTGAAGGCCAGTTGGTACGGGGTAAACCCGTAGATAAGGGCCCCCGCCAACGCCCCGGCTCGGCCCGGGCCAAGTTGCAAGAACAGCCAACGGGCACCCACCACCGCCAGGAAGGTAAGGGTGCCGAGCCACAGGCGCTGCGCAACCCAATCCGGCAGCCCCAGACGGTCCAATCCCCAAAACATGGGGGCCACCGGGAAGGCATACCCGAGGTGTTGGTGGGGCACCGTGCCCGCCCCGATACTCGGATCCCATAGCTGCAGGGTGCGGCGAAGGAACGCCCCGGGATCGAGGTACAGGTACTGCTTACTGTCCGCGCTCACCCGCCCCGGTGAAGACCACAAAAACGGGATGTACACCACAGCCGCCACCGCTAGCAGTTCGGGTTTGCACCAGCGACGCACAACGGCAACGGTAGTTGCCCTCGCCCCCCCGTACTGCCTGCCGGAAAGTATCGCCGCCGATGCCCATGCCCCCCGACTCATCCGCCCCCCGCCAAGATCCGGGCCGTGTGTTGGTCATCGGCGCAGGTCCGGCCGGGCTCACTGCTGCCTATCAGCTGGGCAAAGCCGGACATCCCTGCACCATCGTGGAGGGCACGAGCGTGGTGGGCGGCATCAGCCAGACCGTGGTGCGCGACGGTTGGCGATTCGACATCGGTGGTCATCGCTTCTTCACCAAGGTTCCCGAGGTGGAGGCGCTGTGGCACGAGATCCTGTCGGACGAGGATTTCATGCTGCGCCCGCGTGCGAGTCGCATCTACTACCAGGGAAAGTTTTACGCCTACCCGATCAAGCCCCTGAACGCCCTCCGCAACCTGGGCGTGATCGAGGCCATTCGCTGTGTGCTTTCCTACGGCTGGGTGCGGATCCACCCGCCCAAAGATCAGTCCACCCTGGAGGGCTACATCGCCGCCAACTACGGGTGGCGCCTCTACGGACATTTCTTTCGCACGTACAGCGAGAAGGTGTGGGGGGTACCGCCGTCGCAGATCTCCGCCGAGTGGGGTGCCCAGCGCATCAAGGGGATGTCGCTGTTCAAGGCCGTGTGGGAACCCCTCCGAGCCCGCTTTGCCGGCCGACGCGCCGGCCGCCGGCAAGTCACCAGCCTCATCGAGGAGTTCCAGTACCCCAAGTTTGGTCCCGGGATGATGTGGGAGCGCTGCCGGGACCTCGTGGTCGAGCAAGGATCGACGCTGCTGTTCCGCGCGCCGGTCACGAGCATCGGGCATCGAGATGGACGGGCCGTGTCGGTCTCCACGCCCGAGGCTCTCCACGAGGTCGACCAGGTGATTTCCTCTATGCCCTTCAACGCTCTCCTACGCGCCATGGACCCCCCGGTGCCGGCCGCCGTGCTGGCCGCCGCCGATGATCTCGGGTTCCGAGATTTCCTCTCGGTGGCCTTGGTGGTCCCAGCCGACAAGGTGGCCTGGACCGACAACTGGATCTACATCCATGCTCCCGAGGTAAAAACGATGCGCGTGCAGAACTTCGGTTCCTGGTCTCCCCACATGGTGAAAGAGGGCCACAACGTCCTCGGTCTGGAGTACACCGTGGAGCAGGGTGACGACTGGTGGAACGCCAGCGATGAGGAACTCATCGCGAAGGGCAAAGCGGAGTTGGAAGCGCTCGGACTCATGCAGGCCAGCGACGTCGAGGCTGGCTACGTGGTGCGCATGCCCAAGGCGTACCCCCTCTACGATTCCACCTACAAGGCCAACGTAGAGATACTGCGAGACTGGCTTCGCCACAACGCATCCAACGTGCATCCCGTGGGACGCAACGGCATGCACAAGTACAACAACCAGGACCACTCGATGTTTACGGCGATGCTGACCGTGGAGAACCTGCTCGGTGCCTCCCACGACATCTGGAATGTCAACGTGGAGGAGGAGTACCACGAGGAGTCATCCGGCAAGGGTGGCACCGGACGCGACGCTCCCATCCTCCCCAAGCGCGCTTAGCGGCCCCGCCGAAACACTCGGTCCCGCAGGGCCCACCAGGTCACTAGGAGCATGGCTTCGGCCACGATCCGGGACGACATTTTTGAGGTGCCGCGCACCCGGTCGGAGAACAGGATCGGCACTTCAGTGATCAACCCCCCCGCCCGCCGCACTCGGTAGGCCATCTCCACCTGGAAGGCGTACCCATCGGCAGTGGTGGTCTGGTAGTCGATGGCCTGGAGCAGGTCTGCCCGGTAGGCGCGAAACCCGGCGGTGGCATCCCGAACGCCGAGGCTCAACACCATCCCGGCATACCGATTGCCCCAACGCGACAGCAGACGGCGCCGCAGGGGCCAGTGCGGAGTGCCGCCACCGCTTACATAGCGAGAGCCCACGGCCAACGCCGCGCCGTTGGCCACCGCTTCCAGCAGACGCGGCACATCGGCGGGGTCGTGGGACAAGTCGGCGTCCATCTCCACCAACACGTCGTGGCCCATCTCGAGCCCCCGTTCGAAGCCAGCCCGATAGGCGCCGCCCAGGCCCGACTTTTGGGAGCGACGTAACACCCAGACCTGACCCAACGCCTCCGCCGCCGAGTCGGCGAGGTCTGCGGTCCCGTCGGGGCTGCCGTCGTCCACCACGAGTACCGACACCTCGGGAGCCGCCGCTCGCAGCTGTTCGAGAACCGTCACAATGTTTTCCGCCTCCTGGTAGGTGGGAATCACCACCAGGGGGCGCATCGGAGCCGGCACCACCGCACCCTAGCGGTGCCCATTACCCCGCTGGTGCCACCACTATGGTCCGTACTGGCCATGTCTAAGACCACCCCTGATCGCGAGAAGTTGGGCGACGTAGCCGCCGCCGCGGGCCTACGCCGGATGCACGTACTCGCCTGGCGTGATCTCGACGACATCGAAGCCGGCGGATCGGAGGTGCACGCGGCGGAGATTGCCTCGCGCTGGGCCGCCGCCGGCATTGAGGTGGTGATGCGCACCTCCCATGCCCAGGGCCATCCCAACGAGATCGAGCGCGACGGCTACCGGGTAATCCGTCGCCGGGGGCGCCACCTGGTGTTCCTGGATGCCCCGCTGCAGGAACTCCGCCACTCCGGTGGTCGCCGCGACGGGCTGTTGGAAGTGTGGAACGGCCTCCCCTTTTTCACCCCCCTGTGGGCCCGGGGTCCGCGCACCACCTTCATTCACCATGTCCACGGCGACATGTGGCGGCAGGTGATGTCGCCGCACCTCGCCCGTCTCGGTGAGGTGCTCGAACTGCGAGTGGCACCCCGCCTCTATCAACATTCGCGCATCCTCACGCCATCGCCGTCATCGCGGCAGCAAATCATTCACCGCCTGGGGATCCCCGCCAACCAGATCACCGCGGTGCCCAATGGCATCGACCCGCGGTTCTCCCCGGGGGGCACGCGCAGTGCCCATCCCCGGGTGCTGGTGGTAGGCCGACTCGTCCCCCATAAGCGCCTCGAGTGGATCATCGCCGCGGTGGCGGCCATCCGACCGCGCCTCCCTGAGGTGCAGTTGATCATTGTCGGGGAAGGGTACGAGCGCAGCGCATTGGACCGCCTCGTGCACGACCAACAAGCCGACACCTTCGTGCACTTCGAGGGTCGAATCTCCCCGGAGGCGCTGGTGGATCACTACCGATCAGCGTGGCTCGTCGCCAGCGCCTCGTCTCACGAGGGCTGGGGCATGACCCTCACCGAGGGTGCCGCCTGCGGCACTCCGGCGGTGGCCACTCGGATCGATGGCCACGTGGATGTGGTGCAGGACCAACGCACAGGACTGCTGGTGGACAACCAGCACGAACTCACCGCCGCCATCGAGCAGGTCCTCACCGATGGCGATCTCCGGACCGCGCTGGGAGCCGCCGCCCAAACACGGGCCGACGGGCTCACCTGGGATCGCACCGCCCTGGAAGTCTTAGAGAGCGTGGCGGACCAATGTCTCCAGTAACACCACGCCGTCGATGGCAACCGGCCTGGACCACTGGCGCCCAAGGTCGTTTCCTCTTGGCCAGCGGCGCCGGCGCTGCCGTAGCGCTCGCGCTGTTCACCTTCGTGATTACCCGCGGGCGTGCCGATCTCCTCCAGTGGCAACGCAGCGGGGATTTCTACGACGCGCAAGCGCACGCCTGGCTGGCAGGCCGCTGGAGCATTCCCGACGGGATCTTGAGCATCGAAAAGTTCCTGCATGACGGCCGCGCCTACATGTATCAAGGACCCTGGCCCGCCTTGCTGCGCCTCCCCCTGGCGGCGCTGACCACCCGCTTCGACTCCCGCCTCACGCAACTCTCGATGATTCTCGCCACCCTCGTGGCGATGGCCGGCACCACCCGTCTCCACTGGCGCATCAGGGCCCTGGTGCGCCCGGCCACGCCACTCGGGCGCAGCGATCTCGCCATCGCCGCCCTCATCACCTTTGCGGTGGGCGGTGGCTCCACGTTCCTGTTCGAAGCCAGTCGGGCGTGGGTGTACCACGAGGCATCGTTATGGGGCGCCGCCTGGACAATCGTGGGCATCGACGCCGTAGTGGGATGTGTGCAGCGGCCGAGTCGGCGCCGTTTCGCGTGGGCGGGAGTGGTCATCACCTTGGCTATGGGCTCTCGCAGTTCCGTGGCTCTGGGGGCCGTGGCCGCCATGGCCATCCTGGCCGGCGGGAACTTCATCGTCGCGATGACCCGACGGCGCGGTGGGAGCCACCCATGGTTCGCCTGGGCGGGCAGCGCCAGCCGTCCCGATGGCCGCGTACCCGTGGTGGCTCCGGCCCTGGCCACCGTCATTCCCGTGGCCGTGTACGCGGCGGTGAACTACATCAAGTTCGCCACCCTGTTCTCCATCCCGTTCTATAGCCAGGGATTCAGCATCGAAGATGCCCAACGGCGCCAATTCCTGGATGCCAACAACGGCACGCTATTCGGCCTCAAGTGGGTGCCCACCACCGTGGTCCAGTACATCCGACCCGATGCCCTGCGGTTCACCTCGGCCTTCCCCTTCATCGATTTCCCCCCACCCGCCCGTCCCTTCGGTGGCGTGCAGTTCGATCTGGTCGACTACGCCAGCAGCCTGCCGTCATCCATGCCGGTGCTGGCGGTGTTAGCGGTGATCGGGGCCTGGGCGCTGCTGCGAGCCCCGCGCGGGGCACCGGGCACCGGCGTGGCCGCCCTGCGCGGGCCCGCCCTCGGCGCCCTGGCCGGGGGGATCACCATCCTCCCCTTCGCCTACGTCGCCAACCGCTACCTCACCGACCTCATTCCTGCCCTGATGATCCTCAGTCTCATCGGGGCTCACCACCTGCTGGCCCGCAGCACCGCCATGGCTGATCATCGCCCCCGCTGGGCCGTTCCGGTGTGGGCCACCCTGGGTGTTTTGCTGCTGGTGGGGGTATGGGTGAATCTCTCCCTTGGCCTCATCTTCGGTCGTCTCTACAGCTCCGATGTGAAAGACGATGTGGCCATAGGCTTCCTGGATACGCGCTACGACGTAGCCCAGTCGCTCGGAGGCGAACCGTTTATCCCGCTTCGACCGGGCGAGGGACTCCCCAACGACGCCCGCCGCGGTGAGGTCGTCATCATTGGCGATTGCGAGGCCATGTACCTGGCCGACGGCATGCCGCTGAACGCCTCGAAGCATCATGCCTGGAACCCCTTGGTGCGCTCTGAAGCCGGTGGCCGCTACCTGCGCACCATCACGTTCCCGGCCGAAGCGCCCGGCACCCGACTCCCGCTGTTCACGCTCACCAGTTCGGCCGGCGACGGACAGCTCTATGCCGAATGGATGGGCGGCGCCGGGGTGAGGTTCAACTATCAAGGCCCCGGCAGTGGTTATCGAAGCCCCACGTTATTTCTACCGCCTGAGCGCACGTACACCCTCGATCTCGTGGTAGATCCCCGGCTCGAGTTCGTCCAGATCTGGCTCGATGACGTCTTGGCCTTTCAGAATTTCTATACGACCCCTGCCGACGCCGCCATCACCCCAGGCGCGGATATTCTCGATGATCCGTTGCTCGCCGATACCTACACGGGCCGGTTCGACCCGCTGCCGGAACGCAATCTTCTTCGTTGCGAAGAACTGCGTCAAGAGGCGGCTCGCTGAGCCTCTTCAATCCTGCGAGGACAACTCGTACACGAACTGGTAGCTGAACAATTGGGGACGAATCGCCACCAGCGCGCCGTCGAGGCGGCGCAGTGTGTCGCGAACCCCGCTTCCGCCGCCCGGCCCGGACGCTCCGCGATCGGCTACCTCCAAGGGAAGACCGATCGCTTCCTCGCGACGGATTTCCCAGCCGTTCGAATGCACCAGATGGCCGAAACTCCGCCGGGTGAAGAACCGCAGGTGCCCGCGATCCAGGATGCCGCGAGCGTCGTAATCGAAGCGACCCACCACCACCCGAACACGCGGATACCAATGGCCGAAGTTGGGGATACTGGTGATCACACTCCCCCCGGAGCGAAGCACCGACCGGGCCGATTCCAGCACAGCTTCCGGCGAGCGAACGTGCTCGAGAACATCCGCGCACAGCACCACGTCAAAATTCTCCCCGACTCCTTCGGGGATTCCCTGCTCAAGATCAGCCTGGAAGAAATCGGTAAGCCGCCCCCGCACGCCCTTGTGTTCCTCGAGGTCCACCCCGATGACTTCATGCCCCATCTCCATCAGCCGAGCCCCCAACTCCCCGTCGGAGCAACCCAGATCCAAAATACGCGAGGGCGGTCGCAGACTCATCCACCGTTGGATCCGCCCGTGAGACGAATCGTCGCCCGCTTTGATGTCATAGGCGGTGGAGGAAAAGGCCTTCGCGCCGGTGCCGAAGCCCATCTTGTGGGCGCGATACCGCAGCACATCCTTCACGACGTCTTTGGCGTAGCCCAGGCCGTCGACGTAACAGATCTCGTCGCCGTAGTAGGTGGGGATGGGGATCTCGTGGATCCGGTACCCGGCCTCGTGGAGCTGGATGATGATCTCCGTGTCAAAGTTGAAGCCGTCGGCGTTGACGTCGAGCGGGAGTGCCTCTAGTGCCTTCACGTCGTAGGCCCGGTAACCGGAGTGCCATTCCGTAAGTTCGGTACCCACCACCGCGTTTTGGAAGGTGGTGAGGATCCGGTTGCCCACGTATTTGTAAGCTGGCATGCCGCCGCGACGGGCTTCACCCTGGTTCATGATCCGCGACCCGAAGACCGCCTCCGCCCGGCCTTCCACTATGGGCTTGATCATGGAAGGCAGTAACTCGGGGGCGTACTGGCCGTCGCCGTGGAGCAGCACCACCACGTCCCACCCCTGCTCGATGGCGTACTGGTAGCCCCACTTCTGGTTGCCGCCATAACCGAGGTTGTGTTCATGACGGACGATCCGCAGCGGTAGTTCTGGGGCAATCTGCTGGTATCCAAGCGCCACGAGGTGGGTGGAGTCTTGGCTGTAGTCGTCGCCGATGAGGATCTCGTGGATTTCCCCCCGGAAATCCAAGGGGATGCGATCGAGGGTTTGCGCGAGCGTGCTCGCTGCGTTGTAGGCCACCACGAGAATCCCAACTTTTTTCATCGTTGGAATACTACTGGCCGGCGGCTAACGCATCAGGATCTTGGACCGGGCGGGGCATGACTTACCGCGTCGGGCCCCACGGGTCATGCTTGAGTGTTATGAGTCGTCGCCCCGTTTGTATCCCCCGACGGATCGTGGTCGTCCTGGTGGTCCTCGTGGCGGTGACGGCGGGTGGGGTGGTGGCCTTCGCCACGGCTCCCAACGGGCCCGGCCTCAGCGTGGATTCAGCCTCCTACGAACTGGCGGCCACCGCCTACCGAGACGACCCGTGGCGGGTTCCTCTCGTACTCAACGGTGTGTTCCCGCCCGGTTACTCCGCCACCATCGCCGGGGCTCGATTCGGCACCGCCACCGCCCGCGAGGCGGCCCGGGCGGTGAACATTGCCTGCCTCATGGCCATCATCGTCATGGTGGCCGCCGCCGTGGCCACCGCCCGGCCGCGACGCGGGGCCGATGCCATCGCCGTGCCGGTAACGGCGGCGCTACTGCTGGCCACCTCAGCCGCCATGCTGCGCTGGACGGGCTACGTCATGGCCGAGGTCCTGTCCATCACCGCGGTCGTCGCCGCCGTGACTTCTGCGGCCATAGCCGTCACGCGGCCCCGGTGGTTGGTGGTGACCGCCGCGGCGGCGGGAGCCGCCGGACTGGCCCGCCATGGGGCGCTGGTCACCGTCCCCGTCTTAGCGGTCCTGGTACCCATGCTGGTACACGGACGGCGGGCGCAGGTACGAGCCGGGGCCACCATTGCGCTCGGGGGCGGCGCCACCTGGTATTTCGGCACGCGCCTCCTGCTCGATGCAGCGCCGAAATCCACTAGGGCGATTGTGTGGCATCCCCCCGGGGTGGGCGACCTGCGCACCCTCGTCGACACCCTCGGTGCCTATTGGCTGCCGAGTGGCCTAGGGCCCACCCTGACCCGGGCGGTGGTGTTGGGGGCGGGGATAGCGGCGGTGGTGCTTATCGGGCGGTCGGCGGCGGGTGCCGGCGGGGAGCGCGCCCCTCGCCCGCCGTTGGTCGTGTTAGCCGGCGGAATGGCTCTCGCCCAGGTCATCATGTTGGCGGTCAGCAAGACGTGGCTCGATCAGGCCATCGTGGCGGACGACCGCCTGGTCCTGCCCGTGGTACCCCTGGTGATCCTGATGATCGGCGCGGCATGGCCGGCCGACACCACGCACCAACCCCGGCTTCGTGCCATCGGGGTCTCGCTGGTTGTGGTGGTGCTCTGTGCCCAACTCGCCCGCACCACCGACTGGATCCGCCAATCCCGAGGCGATGGCATCGAATACAGCCAGCGCCGTTTCGCCACCTCACCCACCCTCGCCGCCGTGCGAGCCCTACCCGCCGCCACGCCGCTGTGGACCAACGACGTAACGCTGTTGTCGCTGCGGGCCGAACGGCAAGCATTCCCAGTGCCCGCCCGCACCAACGGTTACAGCGGCCTCGCCGATCCCGGGTTCGAGGCCAATCTGGCCGCCCTGCGCGATGGCCTGGCCGCCGGGGGGGCGGTGGTGTACGTGGAGGGGTTCACCTATCCGCGTCTACTGAGCCGGGACGAACTGGAGGGTTTGGTACCCGGTTTGGTGGCCGAGCCCTTTGCCGATGGCGTCATTCTGCGGGCCGAGGACTGACCTCTCCTAGGATCTGGGGATGTCCACCTCCGTTGCGCTCGTGCACGGGTTTGCCACCTCTAGTGCGCGCACCTGGGGCGACAACGGTTGGCTCGACCTCCTCGCCGATGCGGGCCGTAGCGCGTTGCCGATCGATCTTCTCGGTCACGGCACTGCCGCCAAGCCCCACGACCCATCGGCCTACGACGCTATGGAGCAATTGGTGCTGGCCCAGCTCCCCGCCGAACCGGTCGACGGCATCGGGTTCTCACTCGGGGCCCGGGTGCTGCTCAGCATCGCCAGTGAGGCTCCCGAGCGGTTCGATCGCCTTGTGCTCACCGGCGTCGGCGCCAACCTGTTGCGCAGCGACGGCAGCGATCTGGTGTTGCGGGCCATCCAGGGTGAAGGTGATCCCAGCAATCCCGTCGTGGCGTACTTCGCCGGCCTGGCCCAGCACCCCGACGTAGATCGTGTTGCCCTCGCCGCCTGCCTCCAGTCATCGCGCCCTGCCCTGAGTGCGCAGAGCCTGGCCCGGGTGAACATCCCAGTCCTGGTGATCCTTGGCGACCAAGACTTCGCCGGCCCCGGCGAGCCACTGGTAGAGCTGCTTCCTGACGCCGAATTGGTCACCTTGCGCAACATCGATCACTTCGCCACGCCGAAGGATTTTGGCTGCATGGATGCCGCCCTCACGTTCCTCGGGGCATCCCTGTGAGGCCGCCATGACCCGCGAATTCATCCTGGGGGTAGATCTCGACGGCGTCTGCGGCGACTACACCGCCGCCTTCCGGGCCGTGGTTGCCGCCGACCGCCAGGTGGCTCCGGAGACACTCGTCGACGCCCGCACCTGGGATTTCGCCGAATGGGGCATCCATGGTCCTGAAGAGTTCGACCGCCTCCACCGTCTGGCGGTGCTCGAACACCACATGTTCCGCACGATGCCCACGTTGCCGGGAGTGGCCGAAAGCCTCTGGCGGCTCTCCGATGCGGGGATATGGATCCGCATCATCACGCATCGCCTCTGCGTGAACTGGGGTCATGCCATCGCCGTGGCCGACACCGTGGCCTGGCTCGACGACAAAGGCATCCCCTACCGGGACATCTGCTTCTTGGGGGCAAAACCGGAGGTGGAAGCCGATGCCTATGTGGACGACGCCGCCCACAACGTGCAGGCCTTGCGAGCGGCCGGCAACCCCGTGATTGTCTTTGATGCCCCCTACAACCAGGCGGTCGAAGGCCCCCGAGCGTCTAGTTGGGCGGAGGTGGAGGCGTTGGTGCTCGACTGGGTCAGTGAACGCGGGATACCCCTGCAATCCACGTTGCCTGGCCTAGATGAGGGTGCCGATCGCCTCACTCATCGCGTCACGCACCCCTGGGGCTAGCCCACCATCACGGCATTCCCGCCGCTAGCGGCGGAGCGATACATGGCGTCCACCACCTCGTGCGCCCGCACGGCAGTGAGCAGGTCGGGGTGATCACCCGCCGTGCCGGTGGCCACGGCCTCCACGAAACCTCGATCCTGGTTGGGCACTCGACCCCCACTGCGTTCACTCACCGCCGCTCGTAGTTCCTGGCCTTCCAGTGACCCCGACGAACCATCGGAACGGATCCAGGTCACCGGACCATGGGCGTCGTGTTCCAGCGTGATGAAGGCATGTTCGCAGATCACCTCGAGCCGCCGCAGGCTCGGCCGCTCTAAGAGCTGGTGCCAGACACTGACCAGCGTGCCCTGAGCCCCGCCGACAAATTCCATTGAAGACACCACGGTGTCTTCAATGCCCGGATGGCCATGAAAGGTGGAGGCGCGAGTACTCACGGATCGCATCGGAGCGATCAGCCACTCGAGTGCATCAACGTCGTGGATCGAGTGCTCGAGCAATGTCCCGGCCCCGGCCTTGGTCTGGTCCGCCCGCCAACTCGAGCCGTAGATCCCCTGCACCGGCAAATACTGATCGTCGCGCAGCACCACGGCTTGCACGCGCCCGTTGGCGGGATCGGCCAACTGGTGCTCGAGTTCGAGGAAAGCGGGACTGCTGCGCAGCACCAAACCCACCTGATTGATCACACCGGCCTCCTCCACCGCCGCCGCCGCCGCCCGGGCCTGATCCAGGGTGATGGCCAACGGCTTTTCACAAAACACCGGCAAACCACAGGCCGCGGCGGCCATCACCGCCCGAGGGTGCTCGCTGGTCCAGGTACACACGTAGAGCGCGTCCACCGCCGCCATCACCGCCTCCTCACTGCCCATCACCTCGGCCCCGGAGGCCTGGGCGAAGGCCCGAGCGCGCGTCGGATCCACGTCGTACACGGCGGCGATCACGTGATCGGCCCCGGAGCGCCGCAAGCTCTTCCCGTGGTAGGTGGCGATGTGCCCCGCTCCGATGAACCCAACCTTCACCGTCACGACCGGCCCCGCTCTCGCTTCATGTGTTTTGCACGGTGAGGCCACCATCCACCGCGATCACCGCCCCAGTGATGAACGAGGCCGCCGGCAGCAAGAGCGACAGGGTGATCTGGGCCACTTCCTCGGGGTCGCCGTAGCGCCGCATCGGCACCCGCCGCCGAGCGAACTTGACCTTGTCTGCATCGGGGATCGCCTCGGTCATGCCAGTGCGAATCGGCCCGGGGCACACACAATTCACCGTGACCCCCCGGGGCCCGAGTTCCACCGACAGCGACCGCGTGAGGCCCACCACACCGTGTTTGGCGCTGGTGTAGGGGGCGATGAACGCCGTGGCTCCGAGCGCCTCGGTGGAGGCAACATTCACCACCCGGCCGGCCCCGTGGCGGCACAGATCCGCCAGCGAGGCACGAATCATGCCCGCGTAAGCGGTGAGGTTCACGGCCATGGTCTGTCCCCAGGCCTCGTCGAAATCGTCGTGATCGATCGGGGCCGGGATGCTGATGCCGGCGTTGTTCACCAAGAGATCGATCGGCCCCAAAGCCACCCGGGCCTCCTCCACGGCGGCTTCGATGGCCGGACCCTCCGCCAGGTCCACCACCACGGCTACGGCCTGACCCCCGTTGGCCACGATGGCCTGCGCCACCGCCTCTGCGCCCTCCCGACTGCGGTCCAGGACCGCTACCGAGGCGCCTTCATCGGCCAGGAGGTAGGCGGTGGATCGCCCCATACCGCTGGCGGCACCGGTGACCACCGCCACCTGGCCGGCGATCGAGCGACTGAGTTGGGTGAGGCGAGCCATAGGCCGCACCCTAGAACGAAGGGATGCACCCGAGGTCACCGACCCGGAGGGGGGTACTGCCGGTGCCACCCCGGTCGAACTCGCCCCGGCTCCCCTGGCGCGCATCGCGCCCGAGGTGGTGCCCACTGGCCCCGAGGGCCGGCGCGGCTCATCGGCGCAATCCACTCCATCGGGCCACGAGTGGCAGGCTGTGGGGATGGACGCTCGTGCCCTCCTCAGTTTCATCGATGCCTCCCCCTCGCCGTTTCACGCGTGCGCCACGGTCGCCGCCCGGCTTGAGGCGGAGGGGTACCGGGAAGTTTCCGACCACTCCGCCTTCCCCACCGACCCAGGGCGCTATGTTCTGCGGCGGGGCGGCAGCTTGGTGGCGTGGGCGGTGGCGCCCCAGCACCAAGCCGCTGACGGCTTTCGCATCATCGGGGCCCACACGGATTCGCCCAATCTGCGACTGCGGCCCCACCCCGATACCGGCGGTTACGGGTACCGGCAGTTGGCGGTGGAAGTGTACGGCGGGGCCCTGCTCAACTCGTGGCTCGACCGCGACCTCGGGCTGTCGGGGCGAATTGTGGTGCGCGGGCCCCACGGCCCGGTGACCCAACTCATCCTCATCGACCGCCCCATCGCCCGGGTGCCGCAACTCGCCATCCATCTCGACCGCGAGGTGTCCACCACGGGTCTGCTGCTCAACCCCCAAGAGCACCTTCGTCCGATTTGGGGCCTCGGCGACCACCACCAGGGGGAGGTGGCGGATGTTGTAGCCGCCGAAGCTGGGCTGAGTGTCGACAGTATTCTCGGGATGGACCTGATGCTTCACGACCTCACCCCCAGCACCTTCATAGGGGAGCACCAAGATCTGATCAGCGCCCCCCGTCTCGACAACCTCTGTTCTTCCTGGGCCGGGATGGAGGCCCTCGTCGCCGCCACCGACCCCGCCGCCCCCACCACCGCCCAGATTCCCATCCTCGCCTTGTTCGACCACGAAGAGGTGGGCTCGTCATCGGATCGCGGGGCCGCCTCACCCCTCCTGGAAGCGGTGACCGAGCGCATCGGGCTGGCCTTGGGGGGCGGTCGTGACGAACACCGGCGGGCCCTGGCGGCTTCGTGGTGCTGCTCAGCCGACATGGCCCATGCCACCCATCCGAACTATCCGGAGCGTCACGAACCGGGCCACATCATCGACCTCGACGGAGGCCCCGTACTCAAGATCAATAGCAATCAGCGCTATGCCACCGATGCCCTCTCCGGAGCGGTGTTTGTGGTGGCCTGCGAGCAGGCCAATGTGCCGCTGCAGCGATACGCCCACCGTGGCGATTTGCCCTGCGGCTCCACCATCGGACCGATCACCGCCACCCGTATGGGGATCGCCACCTTCGATGTGGGAGCACCGCAGTTGGCTATGCATTCGGCCCGAGAACTGTGTGCCGCCGATGAGCCGATCCGTTATGCCCGAGCCATGACGGCATTCCTCGCCCCCGCATAGGCCGTGGGGCGCGTTCCGCTCGGCGTTCCCGCGGGGCGGAGACCACCGAGCCACCTGAGTGGATCCTGGGCGGTTGGGGCACACTGGTGGGGTGGATAGCCACGATCGGGAACAGCGGATGTGCGGCAACAAGGCCCGCCATCGGAACCAGGCGGCGGCCGAGGAGGCCATCAAACATCGCGCCTGGGACCAAGGCCGGGATGGTGCGGCTCTGTCGTGCTACCCCTGCGACTACTGCCACCAGTGGCACCTCACCAGTAAGCCTCCACGGTGGCCGTGATCGGGCAGACTGTGCCTATGCCCGACGAACCCGCCCTACCGCTTCCTACCGACGATGAGCTGCGCGCTCGGCTCACCCGGGAGCAATACAACGTCACCCAGAAGGGCGGCACCGAACGAGCGTTCAGTGGTGCCTACTGCCATACCAAGGATCCCGGCACGTACCGGTGCATCGTGTGCGATGCCACCCTGTTCCACTCCGATACCAAGTACGACTCGCACAGTGGTTGGCCCAGCTTCACCGACCCCGCCCAGCGCGACGCCGTGCGCTTGCTCACCGACTCCAGCCATGGCATGACGCGCACCGAGGTGCGTTGTGCGCGCTGCGATGCCCACCTTGGTCACGTGTTCCCCGACGGACCTGGCCCTACGGGCGAGCGCTACTGCATGAACAGCGCTTCCCTCGTGTTGCTGCCCGAAGACTGACAAGCAGCGCCACCGGCGCTAGGATCGAACGTATGTTCGCGCCTCCCGCTCTTACCGATGAACAGGAACAGGCCGCCACCCACGCCGGAGGGCACCTGTTGATCGTGGCCGGTGCGGGTACCGGCAAGACCACCACCCTGGCTGCCCGTCTGGCCCACCTGGTGGACACCGGCGTGGCCCCCGAACAGATCCTGCTGCTCACCTTCAGCCGTCGGGCGGCCGCCGAACTCACCCAGCGGGCCGAAGTGGTGATGGGGGCGCGTATCGCTGCCGCCTGTTGGAGCGGCACGTTTCACGCCATGGCCAATCGCTTCCTCCGCCGTTACGGGCGCGCCATCGGCCTGGAGCCAACCTTTACCGTGCTTGATCAGGCCGATACCGCCGACCTCCTGGCCTATGTACGCGATGAGCATCAACCACCGGATGCGCGACGTCGCCGTCGCACCAACAAAGACGCGCTGGCGGCCATCTGGAGCCGCTGTGTCAACACCCGTCGCCCCCTCGTGGAGGTGCTCGAGCGCTGGTACCCGTGGTGCCTCGACGACGCCGAGGAGTTACGCGTCGTCTACGCGGCCTACCTCCGGCGCAAGCACACCCACCGCGTCCTCGACTACGACGACCTCCTCCTCCACTGGTGGGCATTGCTGCGCACACCCAGCATCCGGCCGTTGGTGGCCGAACAGATCACCCATGTCCTGGTGGACGAAGTGCAGGACACCAACGCCCTCCAGGGCGACATCCTCGCCGAGTTGGCGGCCCTGGGCGCCACGATCACCGCTGTCGGCGACGATGCCCAGGCCATCTACGGATTCCGAGCCGCCACCGTGCGAAACATCCTGGATTTTCCCACCCGTTTCGGGGCCGATGTGGTTACTCTGACCCGGAATCACCGCTCCACCCCCGAGGTGCTCGCCGCCGCCAACGCCGTGATGGCCGATGCCCTGGAGCGGCACCCGAAGGATCTCCGCGCCGAACGTTCCTCCGGCGCCCGGCCTCGGCTCGTAACCGCCCACGATGAGCACGCGCAGGCCACCGGGGTATGCGACGCCGTCGTGGAGCGCATGGAAGCCGGCGTGGCCTTGCTGCAGCAGGCCGTCCTGTTCCGCACCAGCCATCACAGCCAGGTCCTCCAGGTGGAACTGACCCTCCGCAACATCCCCTTCGTCGTCTATGGCGGCCTCAAGTTCTTGGAGGCATCCCATGTGAAAGACCTCGTCTGTGCGCTCCGCCTGGTGGAAAACCCGGCCGATGATCTGGCCTGGTTTCGGGTGCTGCAGTTAATCGACGGCATCGGCCCCACCCATGCCCGCACCATCACCGCCGCCCTGCACAACCACCAATCCATCGAAAACCCCCACCTCAGCCCCCTTCTCGCCGCCCTCAACACGGCGCGCGCTCCCGCCCTGCGCGCCACCCCGGGGGCTCAGGTGGCCGAGGTGCGCCGCTGGCTCGACGCCCGGGTGGAACGCCGCCACCGCAACGGCGCCGCCCGCACCGCCGATCTCGACCGCCTCGAACAGGCTGCCGGTACCGCCCCCAGCCTGGAGCGATTCCTCACCGACCTCACCCTCGACCCCCCCTCCTCCACCGGCGACCTCGCCGGCCCGCCTCATCTCGACGACGATTACCTCACCTTGTCCACCATTCACTCGGCCAAGGGGGCCGAGTGGGATGTTGTGCACCTCATCCACCTGGCCGATGGGTGCCTGCCA
This sequence comes from Candidatus Neomicrothrix parvicella RN1, assembly GCA_945898515.1. GTDB lineage: Bacteria > Actinomycetota > Acidimicrobiia > Acidimicrobiales > VFJN01 > VFJN01. The sequence continues at coordinate 27,116 of CAMDIH010000010.1, forward strand.
TCGGACATGGCCACCGGACATCCCGAGGAGATCGAGGAGGAACGGCGCCTCCTCCATGTGGCCATGACTCGGGCCCGTGACGATCTCTGGCTCCATGTGCCATTGCGGTACCACCACCACCGCCAGAACAGCCGCGGGCGGGATGCCCACAGTTATGCCCAACGCTCGCGGTTCATCTCCGCTGCCGTGGCCTCCGAATGCGACGAGACCTTCGCCACGCCTCCCACCCCTCCGGCGGAGACGCAGGAGGTTGCGGTGGCACCGGCAGTGGCCGAGGTGCAGGACTTCCTGGCCGGACTCCTCGAGGCCTGATCTCGGCGCCTATCGCGGCCACGATGGAGCGAAGCGCGTATCGTTTGATCCTTCGTGAACGAACCGCCTCTTCGCCGAGATCAACGGCGGGTCCATGTACCCGCCCCCACCCCGGTTGCCCCCCCCGCAGCACCTGTGGCGCCCCCGGTCGCCCCGCCCCGACGGGCCAGCCCCGGCCGCTCGGTCTTCGGAGCACCCGCCGCAACGGGGGCCCCGCCCAGAGCCCCCGCACCGGGCCGGGCAACCCCACCACCGCCGAAGAAATCGCGCCCCACCAAGCAGTCGCCTCGGCGTCACCGTCGCCCCAAGTTGCGCCGACTGCTTCTCCTCACGTCGCTGTTCCTGCCCATCGTGTTGCTGCTCGGTCTGTTCCTCGGGTACCGCTACGCGGCCTCGGTCTACGACAACATCGAAAAGATCCCGCTCTCCGATGTCCTGGCTACCGGCGGAACGGGCACCAACTATTTGATCGTGGGTTCCGACTCCCGGGACCCCCAAGCGATCCTTGATGCCGGGCTCGATCCGGCCGCCTTCGAAGACGGTGGCGGCAGCCGCTCCGACACGATGCTCATCCTCCGGCTGGAGGGTTCGACCGCCACGATGATGTCGATACCGCGTGATCTCTACCTCCCTATCGCCGACACGGACCAATCCCAGAAGATCAATGCGGCCTATAACGGCGGCCCGGCCCGGTTGGTGAAAACGATCCAGTCTTCCCTGGGTATCCCGATCAACCATTACATGGAGGTGGACTTCGTTAGCTTCTCCCGACTGGTGGACAGCCTCGGGGGCATCGTGATCGAGTTCCCGAATCCGGCCATCGATACCAATTCGGGGTTGAACATCACCCAGGCCGGGCCGAACCTGCTCGACGGGCCTCAGGCTCTTTCCTATGTGCGCTCACGGAATTATGAGGTGGTGGGAGGCAACGCAACGGTGGAGCCCATCGAGGTGGCCAGCGATCTCGGCCGGGTGTTGCGCCAACAGCGGTTCTTGACCACGGTCTTCGCCAAACTGGGGGCCACCAAGAACCCGTTGGTGTTGGCTGGGGCCGCCAACGATGCCAGCGGCGGTCTGCGGATCGATGACTCACTGGGCCTGATAGAGGCGATCCGACTGGCGTGGCGCCTCCGCTCCCTCGACCCCACCTCGGTGGAGTTGCCGGTGACCAACAGTCGCAACCGGTCGGGATCGGTGCTCTTGTTGTCGCAACCAGCTGCCGACGCCGCCCTCGATCAGTTTCGCTAACCAGCCCTTACGCCGGGTAGGCGGCGACCTCCGTGGCTTTGACACTCAGCCAGACGGTCGCGCCAATCCGCAGCGCCATCTCGTCGAGGGCGGCGGCGGTGACCTCGGCCACCAGCGGTACCGGCCCCGCCAACTGAACCCGCACTCGCTCTCCGTATCCTTCAATTGCGGCGACCTTTCCCTCCCAAATGTTTCGCGGACTGCCGTCGGGGCGATGGCGGTAGAGCGCCACCGCCGCGGGACGGATAGCTACGAATACCGGACCATCTCCCGGGGCCTCCGCCACCCGAATGATCCCTCCCCCCGCCAGGGTCAGGGCCACCCCACGGGCCTGGGCGGGGAGCAGATTGGTGCCCCCCAACTCCGCGGCCCAGGCGCTACGCGGACGCGCCACCAGATCGCTCAGCACCCCCACGGCGCTCATCACCCCTTCCTCGATCACCATGACCCGGTCGGCCAGTACGGCGGCATCGAGGGGGTCGTGGGTCACCATCACGCACGGTCCGCGATGGTGGGCGAGGTGGTCACGCAACTCTCGGCGTACCACGGCGCGACGGTGGGGATCGAGGGCGGCGAGGGGCTCATCGAGAAGTACGACGGCCGGGGCTGGGGCTAAGGAACGGGCCAACGCCACCCGCTGGGCTTCCCCCCCCGATAACTCCGTCACCGCGTCGTTGGCCCGCTCCTCCAGTCCCATTCGGGCCAGCCAGTCGAGTGCCTCTCGGCGGGCAGCGCGACGCGTGGTACCGCTGGCGCGCAGGCCGAAGGCCACATTGTCCACGACGTCAAGCACATCGAACAGCCGCAGGTCCTGGAACACCACCCCGATGGACCGTTCCTCGGGAGGTACGAAGATGGACGCGTTGGGCTCGTCGAGTACCTCCTCCCCTAAACAGAGGCGACCTTCGCTGAGCGGCGTCAGACCGCACAGCACGCGCAGCAGGGTGGTCTTGCCGGCCCCGTTGGGGCCGAGCACCGCCACGGTCTCCCCCGGCTCCACCACCAGGTCCACCTGCAGATGCCCATGGCCCATGGGCGCCCGTCCCGCCAGGGCCAACCTCATGTTCCCCCCAGCCAATGGTCGCGCAACGAGGCGAGGACAACGACCGACACGCCCAGGAGCACGAGACTGAGCAAGATGGCCGCTTGTTGATCGGTCTTGAGGGCTTGGTTGATGGCCAACGGCATCGTGCGGGTGCGGCCCTCGATCGTTCCGGCGAAGGTGATGGTGGCCCCGAATTCGCCGAGGGCCCGCGCCCACGACAACGCCGCCCCCGCGCCCACGGCGCCGCGTATCGATGGCAGCGTCAAGCGGGTGAGCACCATGGCTTGGGAAGCCCCCAGGGTTAGGGCGGCGTCCTCATAGCGGCGGTCCACCCCCCGCAGCGCCGACTCTACGGTGATCACAAAAAAGGGCAGGCTCACGAAGGTGGCCGCCATCACTGCTGCAGGGGTGGTGAAGGCCAGTTGGATACCGAACCAGCGGTCGAGCCACTGGCCCACCAACCCCTCCGGACCGAAGGCCAGCAACAGCGCCACCCCGCCCACCACCGGGGGCACCACCATCGGCAGGGTCACCAACGCCCGGGCCACCCGACGCCCGGGGAAGGCCACGCGCGCCAGTAGCCACGCCATGGGGAACCCGAGGACCACGCTCAGCACCAGAGCCCAAAGCGAGACCACTAGCGACAGTTGCAACGCCCGACGGTTGGCCGGTTCGGCGAGGATCTCGCCGACCGAGGACCATGGGGCCCGAACCACCAGAGCCACCACGGGAATCACCACCAACACCGCCAGGGCAGCCGCCCCCACCGCTGCGAGCAGTCCGGTACTCAGGCCTCGACGCGAGCCGCGGCGAGGCCGTAAGGCGGGTTTCGGTGCCATGACGGCCAACCTAGTCAATATTTGACTACTACGGGGAGAGTGATTGGATAGGGGGATGCCCCACGCCCCCCAAACACTCCGACTCACCCACTGGGTGCTCCTGGGCCTCCTCGATGAAGGCCCCAACCACGGCTTTGCCCTGGCTCGCCTCCTCGGGCGAGGCGGGGAAATCGGGCGGGTGTGGTCGGCCAGTCGGCCCCTCACCTACCGGGCCATCGATCAACTCTTGGCCGCCGACCTGATCACCCCGGCGCGCACCGAAGCCGGCGACGGCCCGGTGCGCACCGTGTATCGACTCCGCCCGATGGGTCGACGGGCGGTGCGTGAATGGCTGGGCACCCCGGTGGCCCACTTCCGCGATGTTCGGGCCGAGTTGGTCATGAAACTACTACTGCTCGAACGTTCCAACCGACCCACCGCCGCCTTGCTCAACGACCAGCGAGAGGCGTTCGCGGTGGCCTTAGCCCGCGCCCAGGCCACCGTCGAAACTGACGCCGTGAGCCGTTGGCGCCGCAGCCAGGCCCACGCCATCGAGCGTTTCCTCACATCACGACCCGGCCCGTTGGACTAACCCGCCTCTCGCCGCCGGAAGCCAACCGACCATCAGACGTCCACGGTCACTTGGAGGACGCGATCAACGAAATCGGCAACGCCGTCGTCCAGTTTGTCTCGCCGAATCAGTTGGCCACCCAGCACCTCAGCCCCCAACCCCGTGGCGGCATCGGACATTTTGGTGAGCGCTCGCCCCGGATCAATGGCGTAGGTGAGAAATACCACGGTTCGCTTGCCCGCCAAGGCGGGCAGGGCGCGAATCCGACCCAGACGGCCGGGACGCTGTCCGACCAGAACGAGCCCATCCACCCAACTGCCCAGGATCACCAGCTCGGCGTTGGACAACGCCTGGTAATCGATCTCGGTCGTGGGAAACGCGGTAGTGGGTACCCCACGCTCGCTCAGGCCCGCCGCAATGGCATAGCTGGCCTTCGCAGTGTTTCCGGTGAGACTGTCAAAGATCACGACGGCTTGCACGGCGGTCTTTCTACTCCCTGCTCAGCGGGCGGCCTGTTTGATGCGAGCCATGACGTCATCGCTGAGTTGGGGCATCACTTCGAGCGCCGCCATGTTCTCCTGCACCTGTTCCACACAACTCGCCCCGGTGATCACCGTGGAGACATGGGGGTTCTTGGCGCACCAAGCGAGGGATAGTTGCGACAGGGTGCAGTCGAGTTCCTCGGCGATCTGGGCGAGGGCCTTCACCTTGGCGTTACGACCTTCGTCGATCAGCATGTCCCGGAGCCACCCATAGCCCGGCAGCGTGGCCCGACTCCCCTCGGGAATGCCGTTCAGGTACTTGCCCGACAGCAGCCCGGAAGCCAGCGGACTCCAGGTGGTGAGGCCGAGCCCGATGTCCTCGTAAAGGCGGGCGTACTCGCGCTCCACCCGCTTGCGTTCGAGAATGTTGTACTGCGGTTGCTCCATCACGGGCTTGCGGAGGTGGTATTTGTCGGCGATGGCCCACGCCGTTCGGATCTCATCGGCCGACCATTCCGAAGTGCCCCAGTAGAGAGCCTTCCCCTGATCGATGATGTCCGACATGGCCCACACCGTTTCTTCAATCGGTGTCTCGGGGTCGGGGCGGTGGCAAAACAGCAGATCCACGAAATCGAGACCGAAGCGCTGGAGTGACCCGTCCACCGAGTGCATGAGGTATTTGCGATTCAGCGTGTTGCGAGTGTTTACCCCTTCGGTAAGTCCCCAAAACACCTTGGTAGACACCACGTAGGTCTCCCGGGCCCACCCCAGTTGGGCAATGGCCTCCCCCATGATCCGTTCGGACTCGCCCCCGGCGTAGGCCTCGGCGTTGTCGAAGAAGTTCACCCCGGCTTCGTGGGCGGCCTCGATGCAATCCCGGGCCTTCCCCACGTCCAGTTGGGGTCCGAACGACACCCAGGAGCCGAAAGAAAGGACACTCACCTTGAGGCCGGAGGAGCCGAGTCGTCGATGTTCCATCCGTCCTTTCTAGCGCTTACCCTGCCCCTATGGTTTCCGACCTCTTCGATGCCGATGCCTGGAAGGTCGTGGAGGGCTTCCACCTCACCGACATCACCTACCACCGGTCCAAGCACCACGGCACGGTGCGGGTGGCCTTCAACCGACCGGAGGTACGCAACGCCTTTCGCCCGGGCACGGTCGATGAGTTGTACCGGGTGCTCGACCATGCCCGCCAGAGTCCGGACGTGGGCTGCGTGCTGCTCACCGGCAACGGCCCGTCGCCCAAAGACGGGGGCTGGGCCTTCTGCTCGGGCGGCGACCAACGCATTCGGGGTGCCGATGGGTACCGCTACGCACAGGGCGATACGGCCAGCACCATCGACCCCGCCCAGACCGGCCGTCTGCACATTTTGGAGGTGCAGCGCCTCATCCGTTTTATGCCCAAGATCGTGATCGCGGTGGTTCCCGGCTGGGCGGCCGGGGGCGGCCACAGCCTGCACGTCGTGGCCGACCTCACCCTGGCCTCCCGGGAGCATGCGCGCTTCAAGCAGACCGATGCCGATGTGGCCAGTTTCGACGGCGGGTTCGGCTCGGCCTATCTCGCCCGCCAAGTGGGCCAGAAGTTTGCTCGGGAGATCTTCTTCCTGGGGGAGGAGTACAACGCCGCTGATGCCCATCGGATGGGCATGGTGAACGCCGTGGTCCCCCACGCTGATCTTGAGCGGGTGGCGCTGGAGTGGGGAGCCAAAGTAAACGCCAAGAGCCCCACCGCCCAGCGGATGCTGAAGTACAGCTTCAACCTGATCGACGACGGCCTGGTGGGCCAGCAACTCTTCGCCGGGGAGGCCACTCGCCTGGCGTACATGACCGAAGAAGCCACGGAAGGCCGCGACAGTTTTCTCGAAAAGCGGGAGCCCAACTGGGCCCCGTACCCCTGGCACTACTGAGTCGGGTCAGTCCGCCGACTTGGCCCGCTTGGCGCTACGGGCCCGGGTGGTCTGGTCGAGGATCACCTTACGCAGCCGGACGCTGGTGGGGGTCACCTCAACACACTCGTCTTCCGCAATCAGTTCGAGAGCCTGCTCCAGGGAAAGGGCGCGCGGCGGAATGAGCTTCTCGAAAGCCTCCGCGGTGGAGGAGCGAATGTTGTTGAGCTTCTTCTCCTTAGTCGGGTTGATGTCCATGTCGTCGGCGCGAGAGTTCTCCCCCACGATCATCCCTTCGTAGACCGGCACCCCCGGGCCCACGAACATCACACCCCGCTCCTGCAGGGCGGTCAGGGCGAAGCCGGTGGTGGGGCCAATCCGGTCGGCTACCAAGGATCCGTTGGGCCGCCCCTTGATCTCCCCGGCCCATGGCTCCATGCGCTCGAACACATGGTGCAACAGCCCCGTACCGCGCGTCTCGGTGATGAACTCGGTGCGGAACCCGATCAAACCACGGGCGGGCACGAGGTACTCCATGCGAACCCAACCCGTCCCGTGGTTGATGATCTGTTCCATGCGCCCCTTCCGCAGGGCCAGCAACTGGGTGACGACCCCGAGGTAGTCCTCGGGCACGTCGATCGTGAGCCGGTCGACAGGTTCGTGGATCTTTCCGTCGATCTCCTTGACGAGCACCTGGGGCTTGCCCACCGTAAGTTCGAAGCCCTCGCGGCGCATCATCTCCACCAATACCGCTAGTTGCAACTCGCCACGACCTTGCACCTCCCAGGTGTCGGGTCGCTCGGTGGGCAGCACCCGGATGCTCACATTTCCCACCAGTTCTCGATCGAGGCGAGCCTTCACGAGACGGGCCGTGAGGAGTTTTCCCTCCTTGCCGGCCAGGGGTGAAGTGTTGATACCGATGGTCATCGACAGGCTCGGCTCGTCGATGTGGATCACCGGCAGGGGCCGGGGATCGTTCACATCGGTAAGGGTCTCGCCGATCGTGATCTCAGGGATCCCGGCGATGGCGATGATCTCCCCTGGACCGACCTTTTCGGCCGCCACGCGCTCCAGTTCTTCGGTGATGAATAACTCAGCGATCTTGGCTCGTTCGGTGGTGCCATCAGCCCGGCACCACGCCACCGTGTCTCCCTTGTGCAGATGACCGTTCATGATGCGACACAACGCCACCCGACCCAGGTACGGGGAGGAGTCCAGGTTCGTCACCAGGGCCTGAAAGGGGGCTTCGGGATCAAACTCAGGAGCGGGGATCCGATCCAGCAGGAGATCAAGCAGGGGCTTGAGGGTGGCGCCCTCGGGGAGTCCGGCACCGTCAGCGGGCCGCTCCATGGACGCTTTTCCCTCCCGGGAGACGCAGTAGACGATCGGGAAGTCCAGCTGGTCGAGGTCGGCCTCGAGGTCGAGGAAGAGTTCCTCGACCTCGTGCACCACCTCGGCGATGCGGGCGTCGGCCCGGTCCACCTTGTTGACCACCAGGACCACCGGCAACTTGGCCTCCAGCGCCTTGCGCAGCACGAAGCGCGTCTGGGGTAACGGACCTTCCGAGGCGTCCACCAGGAGTAACACCCCATCCACCATCGACAGACCCCGCTCCACCTCGCCGCCGAAGTCGGCGTGACCCGGCGTGTCGATGATGTTGATCTTCACGTCGCCGTAGGCCACCGAGGTGTTCTTGGCGAGAATGGTGATCCCTTTTTCCCGTTCGAGGTCCATGGAGTCCATGACCCGCTCGTTCACGTCCTGGTTCGATCGGAAGGCGCCGGATTGCCAGAGCATCTTGTCCACCAGGGTGGTCTTGCCGTGATCAACATGAGCCACAATGGCCACATTGCGGAGGTCGGCGCGAGTCGCCATGGGAAGGTTCCTTCGGTCTATGGGGGGTAGATCAGACTACGGGCTGCCCCAGTTCGGACCCGCATTGACCAGGGCCCTAACGGCCCTGCCCTCGGGCGGCCAACCCTGGCGGCCTGCTTGCCCCCCGAGATTTCACCGAGTTCACTACAAGGGCATGCTCACCGACCAAGTCACCTTCACTGAAGCCGAACTCCTCCTAGACCACCCCATTGCCGAGCCGCTCATCGAGGGCGGCGTGCGCTGCCATGGCGGTTTTGATACCGAAGGCACCTACCTTTCGCCCCGCACCCGGTTCCGGATACCCGCCATCACCGCCTGGCAGGCCCAAAACGCTCAGACCTTTGGCACCGAGCCACTCCATGTGCCGCTCGATACCTGGCCCGCCCACTTCCCCAATGTGGCCCAAGCCCGCCACCTCATCACCGCCGGGGTCCCCGAGCCGCTCATCGCCACCCTCACCCGCATCGGCACGGTGGAAGGGTTCGGCGCCAACATTCGGTTCCTACAGCCCGGTGACCTGCAGCCACACTTCGAACAGGACGTGCGCGGCACCGCCCTCGACCACCTCGGCCGGGGCCTGTTCGAAGCTCATGGTCGCGACGAAGCCGGCTGGGAGGAAGAGGCCGGGCACCGCGACATGTGGTTCGCCGCCCGAGACATCGCCTTCCAATCCCCCACTACCGAGATCGATGTGGATGCCATGCTGGCCCGCATGGGCTTCGGCCCGGCGGCCTCTGGGTCCTCCCCGGAGCCCACCCGTGCCCTCCCCACCGACATCGACCCCAACCTCGAGATGATCGCTCGGCTCATGATCAGGGTCCTGCTCATTGAGGTGCAGGCCTTCCACACCTTTGCCTGGGCCGAGGAATGGCTATCGGATCCGAATCTGGTGGCCGGCGAGGGCCGGGCCGCCGACCTGGTGTCGTACATTCGCGCCGATGAGACCCCTCACGTCGATTACCTCCGGACGGCGCTCAGTGAGATGCGTGACCGCACGTGGATCGGATCGGGTGGATCGAAGCACCCCGGCACCGAGATGATCGGAACGCTGTGGCAACTGGGCCTCGAACAGTCCCTCGGGGCCGGACGGGAACAGACGCGCGCCTCGGTGCTGGCCGAAGTGGAGCATTGGTGCGGGAAACACCCCCACGGCACGGCCACGCTGGAGGCGTTCCACGCCCTAGCGGGCCCGGCGTAACACCCGCCGTCGCTGCCGCGAACCCGCCGGCTGGTTCGAGCCTCCAAAGGGGGACGGCCCCGGGCGCCTCCTGCCGAAGCGGGAGGCGGCCCCGGGGCCGCCAGTCGGACGGGCATCCACCGAGCGATCGTTGCGAACCCGTAGGTTCTCATTGACCACCCACATCGCCCGTCGGAGCCAAGGCTCTGGCGGGCGATGCCTGTTGGGGGCCGACTCGCCGAAGCGCTCCGACTCCCTCCCGCTGGCGTGCCGGGTTGCCCCAGTTGCCTGACGGGCCGTTCAACCCAAGCGACTTTCGCCTCTCGAATTGAACGGACGGTGGATAACTCGTCCTCCCACAACGACGGTTTCGGTGCGTTCCTGAGGGTTCTCCATCGGCCGAAGCCTCTGACCACTTCTCGCTCTCGCACCGCGCCATTTCGCTGCGGTACTGGCGATGATGAACCTCGTCGCTGCGGTCGTCAACAACTTTCGGAACATCCCCAGGGTTATCCCCCAACCTTTTTACTTCTCCACAAAAGGACGAGGGTTGTCCACCTTCTACCCACAGCAACACCCACAGATGACACCCCCCCACCACGCTCCCGCCGCATCCGGTGGCCTCCATCGACCAGACTCAGGGGATGGTCCACTCCCCGATCTCTCGAGCCGGCGACTACGACACCCTCAGGGTGGAACGGGATGCCGAATTGGACGGCCTGCTCACCATCACGCTCAACCGACCGGCCAAACTCAACGCCCTGACCATCGCCCTGCACGACGAATTGCAGGAACTGTGCGCAGGCCTCGAAACCGACCCCACCGTGCGGGTGGTGGTACTCACCGGGGCCGGCCGAGCGTTCTCCGCCGGGGCTGACCTATCCGACCGTCGACCACTGCCCCCGATCAATGATCTTGACCGCCAGGCCCGGGCGCACCTCGGGGGACGAACCTGCGAGATGCTCGATCGCCTCCCCCAGGTCACCATCGGGGCCGCCAACGGCCTCGCCATCGGTGGTGGTGTGGTGCTGTTGACCTGCTGCGACCTTCGCCTCGCCGCCGACTCCGCCTGGTTCTCGATTCCCGAGGTGGAACTCGACCTCCCCCTGACCTGGCAGGCCCTGCCCCGTTTGATGCGCGAACTGGGGCCAGCCCGCACGCGGGAGGTGGCGATGCTCTGCGAGCGCTTCACAAGCGCCGAGGCGGCGGCCTGGGGCTTGGTCAACTATGTCCATCCCGACGCCGAGTTCCCCCGGGCCGTGCGCACCATGGCGGCTCGACTCCTGTCGATGGACCCGCTGAGCCTCTCATCCACCAAACGGTCATGTGCCGCCCTGGCCAACGCCATGGTGCCCAAAGAGGTGAGCTGGAGCGATGCCGAGATAATGCTTCTCGCCCATCGGCAACAGGCCCTGCGGCGCGACCGATAGCGCCGCCCACCCCCCTCGCGCCCCATCCCGCCATCGCCATACGTGGTGGGCGCTGCCGGGTTCGAACCGACGACCTGCTCGGTGTAAACGAGCTGCTCTACCAGCTGAGCTAAACGCCCGGGAACCGAACCATTGAGGTCCGACCGTGGTCACGGCACCGTAGCGGGTCCACGCGCGCGCCACGCCGCCCCGGTTCGAAACGGGACGGTGTTAGGCCCTCACTCAGCGAGCCGCCAGGTCCCGCACAGGGACAATGTGCCTCCGGGGGCGACCGGCCGCCACGATGGCGTACATCGACGGGCCCACCGGAAACAGGGCCGTATGGCCGGCGCGGCCATCACCCACCGCAGCGGGCGCCGGAGGCGACTCCAAAATCATCGCACTGGCGATCTGCTCCACCTCGAGAAGGGTTGCCGGCACATCGATACCAGCGGTGATGCCCCCGTCGGGAGCCTTGCTCAACGCCACCACCACGCCGATGCGACGGGCGAGGTGCCCCGTCACATAGTGACCCAGGTAACAAGTGGGCACTACGCGTTGAGAGTCTTCACCGGCGAGGCGATGGTTGGCCCGCGCAATGTCGTTATCGATCATGCCCCCACCGTGGTCCGTCACCAGGATCGTGTAGCCCACTGGGGTGCGGCACCCACTCACCTCGACGGGCCGTTGCGGCGGCGAGTACGCCAACGCATTCTCGATGAGCTCGGCCATCAGATGCACCAGGGCCGGGGCGTCGACGCCGTGGATGGACGCCGGGTCGAAATGGCCCACCTCTACCCGTTCGTGCCCTTCAACCTCCCCCAAGGCTTCGTACAGGGCATCGAATAGTCGCATCGGTTGCGTACGCGATGACGGGAGATCGATACCGGCCAGCACCCGTCGCGACTCGGCCCTTCGGCGCTGCCTCGGCGTGAGGCCGCCCTTATCGCATTGTTCGTCCCGGTCTCGGGGGGCGGGTGCATGGCGCGTCGGAGCGGCGCTGGCCCCTTCCGGCTCGGCGGTTGGTATGGGCCGTTGCATGGCCAGCGTCGCGACTCCGGATGTTGTCGTGTCCGTCTTCACCATGGTCAATCGGCCGAACCTCTGGACGAGGACCAGCACCAAAAGAACCGTGCTGATCGCCAACACCATGTTCCACGACAGTGGAATGGGCAGCGGTGAGGGGGTGAGCATCGGCATAACGGGAAACCCGGGATTCTCCTAGTCGGACTGGACGAGAGGTGACCGCTGCCCCGCCCAGCGGCGGTTGGTGGCGACGGGGGCAGTGGCGGCTACTGGGGCCTGCGAGGCTGCCGGAACAACAGCAGCCACCGGGACCAGCGGAACAACCGCAGCCGCCGGAACAACAGCCGCCACCGGGACCCGCGGAACAACCGCAGCCGCCGGAACAACAGCCGCCACCGGGACCAGCGGAACAACCGCAGCCGCCGGAAGTTCTGGAGGAGCGGTGTGCTCCAGATCTCGCCGGAGCACCGCCGCCGGAATCGCCGTCCCCGCCGGGGCAGGCAGTTCGATCGCCCAGGCCAGGATGTTGGGGTCCTCGGAGAGCATCACGATCTGACGGTCCTCGGCGGCCTGCACGAGGGTGTGGAGCAACACTCCGGTGGCGGCGTCGTCGAGATCCCCAAAGGGCTCGTCGAGCACCACGAGCAGATCGGGATTGGCGGTCTGCAGCACCGTTTCGAATCCTGCGATCAGGTCCTCGCCCACCCCCTCATCAGCCACCGTGTCGGCTAGCAGGGCTGCCGCACGCGCTTCAGCGAGGCGTTGCGAGGTGGCCGCCACGTCGTTCTCGGCCTGGCTCCGGGCGGGGTCGAGTGAACTGGCGTGATGCTTGAGGCGGCCCACCAACCCGGTGAGGTCCTCGATCGGATCCCCCGAGGATCCCGCGCCGCCGGGTAGTTCCTCGGCGAGTTGCCGAACCTTCCGGGCCGCGCCACGAACCACCAACGTCGCTGCTTCGAGGTTCCCTTCAGCCGAGACAAAGCTCTCCGTGGTGCGATCCATCTCGCGCTCGGCGGCCTGTTGGGCCAGCACGAGGGAGCCGGTGTCTGCGTCAAGTTGGCGGCGCATGAGCGCCAGGGCTTCCACTTCCTCGGCTCGAGCCGCATCCTGGCTGGCGCGTTGGGTGAGTTCGCTCTCCACCGCCGCCACCGAGCCTCGTGCCAACTGGAGTTCCTCGGCCAGGCGGTCCACCTCCCACTCGGCTGAACGAAGGTCCACTTCGTAGGTCACACCATCCCGATCGTCCGATCCGGAATGGCTCTGACTACTCTCCGCCGCGTGGAGCGCACCGTCGGTCTCTGCCTCCCCGTCAAGCACCACGCCCTGGCTTTCCACATAGGCGCTGGCCGCCGATTCGAGATCGATCCCGACGGGGTGGATGCCTGCTGCGGCGAGTGCCTCAAGGAGGTCGGTCTGCAGGCTCGGGGCCACCCGTCGGTGCGCTTTGAGGAGTTCCTGCGTGCGGCCAAGTGGGTCCACTCCGAGGAGCTCAACCACCATGGCGTGCAACCGCTGGCGCTCGGACTCAAGGTGTTGCCGCTCGGGCGATCCCGCCGAGGCCTCGGTGAGAGCACCTAAGGCGGCGGCGGCGCTCTGGCGCTCGCGATTCAGGCCGGCGTGGCGGGGATCCACCACGCCCGAGCGGCCGCCGGAGATGACCACATCGATGTAGCCCGCGAAGCCGTGGTGGGCCAACAGCGCCCGTTCGGCGGCCCGCACTTCGGCCACCCGCATTCGCGAAGCCGTCGCCCCCCAGCGACGACCCAGCCGCTCCTCAGCCTCCACCACCGCGACATGAGCGGCGTCTAGTGCCGCGCGCTCTGGGGCAGTGAGGGCGTTGGCCCGCATGGCTTGCTCAATCTCAACAAACTCTGCTTCTGCCACGGCCAGTCGAGTTCGGGCGCTGAGGAGTTCCTTCTCGCTGGGAGCAACACCAGCCACCGGCAGCTGTGCGAAGTCGGCCTCTAGGTCCGCCCAGGCCTCGGCGAGGGCCGTGGCCGTCGGATCCACCTCGTCAAAGCCCGCTGAAACCGAACGCAACGCCACGAGGGCATCCACCACCGCCGTCAGTGCGGGATCGTCCCTTCGTTCAACCGGAGCCGAGGTTGTCTCCACTACTGGGGATGCGAGGATCGCCAACGGGGTGCCTCTCGGGGCCATGGCCTGACGATCCGCTAGGCAGACCTCCGCATCGTGGTGGGCCCGGATGGCCTGTTCTACGGCCCGGCCGGCGGCGGTGAGTTCGCTCCGCAGGGCTCCTTCGTCCATCCCCACCTCTGGTGTGTGATCCAGGTGGCGATCGGCTCGGCTGATGGCCTCCTCCAAGGCCTCGCGCTGCTGGAGGACCCGGGCCAGTTCGTGGTTGGCCGCATCCTGCTCCTGCCGTCGCAGGTCCCGGAGGGCCTGGGCCTCTTGGAGGGCCTCCTGGCCGCTCCTGACGGTGGCTTCGGTCTCCTCTATCCATATCGCTCCGTCGAGCAGAGCCTTCTGTCGACTGCTCAGCACCGCCAGTTCACGCGAGGCCGTTTCATGCTGCTCGCCCGCGGCGGTCACCCCTGCGGCCATGCTCACTTGGCGCTGCGCTCGGTCGGCGGCCCGACGCTGCGTGAAACCCACCGTCGCCGTCCGCAGATCGGCCGAGTTCAGCACCACCGCCGAAACCGCGCCGCTCGCCTCCCCAGACGACTCAGCGAAGAGTTGCAACAACGCCACTCGTTCCGCCCGGCCGGAGAGCGTGACGGTGAGTCGCTGATGGAGGCTGCGGAGGCGAGGGTGAGAGGGCGAGTTCGTCGACATGTTGTTGGGTTCCCGGCTCCCAACACAGTCCGTGTTGCCAAAAGCGGGCGTTGGCTTGGTATCGACTGGGATCACCCAACACTTGAGACCATCCCTGTTGCTTCAGAAACCGCCCTCTACAGTCGATGAAGGAACGACGGCCCCAACCTAGGGGCCACAGCCATCGGAGGATCCCGTGTCGGTGAGAAATCGTCCCACCGAGGGTGAGGGTACGGTCGACCTAACTCGTCGATATCTCAGCGAGTTAGGTAATTTCCCGCTCCTCACCGCCGAACAAGAGGTAGAACTCGCCCAGGCCATCGAAGCCGGTCGGCTGGCCGAGGAAGAACTGGCCACCACCACCCCCTCGCGGGCCCACAAGACGCGACTCGAGAAGCACGTGGCGGCCGCCGAGGTGGCTCGCAGCACGTTCATCCAATCCAACCTGCGGCTAGTGGTGTCGATCGCCAAGCGATATCAGGGCACGGGGATGACCCTTCTCGACCTGATCCAGGAGGGAAACCTCGGGCTGATGCGAGCCGTGGAGAAGTTCGACTACCGCAAAGGTTTCAAGTTCTCCACGTACGCCACCTGGTGGATTCGCCAGTCCATCGGCCGAGGTATCGCCGACAAGGCCCGCACCATCCGGCTTCCATCCCACCTCGTGGACACGATGTCGGTGCTCTCGAAGGCCTCAGCCACCCTGCTCAAAACGCTCGGGCGCGAACCCACACCCGCCGAGTTGGCGGAGGACACCGGCATGCGTCTTGATCGGGTGGAGTTGGCCCTCCAGGCGTCTCCTGATCTGATCTCGTTGTCGGTGCCCATCGGCGAAGACGATGCCGAACTGGGCGACATGCTGGCCGACGATAACGCCGAGGCGCCCTTTGACGCCGCCGCGCTTTCCCTGGCTAAATCCGACCTCCACAACCTTCTCGATTTCCTGAATCCCCGAGAGCGGGAAATCCTCTCGCTCCGCTTCGGGCTGGAAGGCGAGCACCCGCTCACCCTGGATGAGGTCGGGCGTCGCTACAACGTCACCCGTGAGCGCATTCGCCAGATTGAGGCGAAGGCCCTCACGAAGTTGCGCCATCCGTGTTCCGCCCAGCATCGACGCCTGGTCTCCTCGCTGGGGAACTGAGCCCGTCGGCGTCCACTCGGGCGGCGACCACGAGCGCCCCACTGGCCTCGGTCTGTAGCTCGGGAAGCGCATCGGGTTGGAACCAGCCCACTTCCAAGATTTCGGGCGACAGGGGGCGGGCCAACGTTGGGTCCACCCCCTCGGCCAGCACGGCCCGAAAGATCACATCAACCCGTTGGGCGGCGGCATCCACCACCACGTGGGGCTCCCGGACCAGCCGAACCGCCACCCCGACCTCCTCGGCCACCTCCCGCCGGGCGGCTTCGGCGGTGGTCTCGCCTCGTTGGAGAAGACCACCGGGAAGGCCCCAACGGTCCCGGTAGCTGAGGCGCACCAGCAGCAGAGCGCCGTCGGTTCGCTCGATGATGCAGATCGATCCCACGGTGAAGGATGGGGCGATCGTGCGCACCACGCGTCGGCGCAAGCGGACCGGAAGCCGACGGAACACTGCGAGAGCACCACGATGGAGGGAAGCGATCACAGGGTCAGGTTAGGAGGCGTTCCGCCGCCCACGGCGCATCTGCGGCGACGCGGCGGCGCGCCGCCACGGCCTCGGCCAACAATGCCGGGGTGGCGGCCGCCACGGGGGTGCGCCGAGCGAGGTGATCGACGGTAACGAGGGGCCGATCGTAGGCGTCCACCACGGTCGCGCCGGCCTCGACACAGATCAGGAGCCCGCCGAGATAATCCCAGGCCCCGTGGGCGTTGGGGCTGCAGTCGACGTACGCATCGAGACGACCGCCGGCCACCGCACACAGATCGAGCGCAATGGCGCCAAGGGCCCGGAACTGCTTCCATCCGAACCAGGCGGGCGGATACCCCGACAGCCCCACCATGGCCTCGCCGAGGGTGCAGCAGGCGCTGGGCCGCAGGGCCACGCCATCGGCCCGGGCCCCTGCGCCCCTCACGGCTTCGAACCGGGTGCCACTGGAGTGATCAACCACCACCGCCACTCGGGCGCCATCGCCATCCACCGCGCAGAGACTGGTGGCGTACCACGGCAGACCTCGGCTGGCGTTGGTGCTGCC
Source organism: Candidatus Neomicrothrix parvicella RN1 (assembly GCA_945898515.1). Taxonomy (GTDB): domain Bacteria; phylum Actinomycetota; class Acidimicrobiia; order Acidimicrobiales; family VFJN01; genus VFJN01. Next base: position 43,909 of record CAMDIH010000010.1, read on the forward strand.
ATCCACCGGGTCCACCACCACGATGATCGAACGCTCGGGATGATGGGAGCCCGACTCCTCACTCATGGCTCCGAGTCCGGCCCGATCAATCACGGCGAGGGCGGCGGCATCGGCGGCCAGGTCTGAGAGGTACTGACCAGGTCGGGTACCCGCCGTTCCCCAGTCCACCAGACCGGAAAGAGCCACCTTCACCGCCGAAGCGGCATCATGCAGCACTTCGAGGAGAATCTCGTCCTTCATCGCTCTATAGCGTACGGGTTCCCAGGCGCGTGGCAATCTGTGGGGCCATGGCTGCCATCGATATTGCCGGATTCGTTGCCGACCTCAAGGACCATGCCGTGGATCACGGCTTCCATGTCCATGACGAAAGACATTTTGTGGAGACATACTCGCTGCGCCAGGCCTGGGAGGTCGACCTGCACCCCGAGGAGGCCTGTGGCGGCCCGCTCGATCTCCATCTGTCCTTAGAGGTAGACCCTCGTGTACTGCTGTCGTTCGAAGACCTCATCGTGACCCTCCCCGAGGACGACGATCCGCCCGAGGGATTTTGGTTCCCTCTCCTGTTCACCTGGTCGCTACCACCGCTTCCGCACGGTCCCGATCTCCTCTTGTTGGCCACCGACCTTGCCGGTGTGGGAGGAGCCGAGTTTCCCCTGGAGGTGTCAGCCATCGATTCCTATCCGTCGGCCACCGACCCCTCGGAGCGCAGCCTCACTATCGTCGCTCGTATCGAGGTATCTCTCTCGCATGTCTTCAGCGGTCAGGAACAACTGTGTGTGGTGCTGGATCGCTGCGCCGAGGTGAGCCACCACCTACTCGACCGGGCTCCCGCCTGGCTCGGCGACGACAGGTTGTGAACGCGGCCCCGGTGAGCAACCCACAGGAGCGCCTGAACAGCGGTCGTCCTGGTCAGAGCGGTGGGCCCGGTAGGGATCGAACCTACGACCGAGGGATTATGAGTCCCCTGCTCTAACCGCTGAGCTACAGGCCCTCACCGCCGGCAAGGTTTACACCGCCAACACCGGTGCCGTGGCGATCAGGGCACGATCCCGTTGGACACCAGATACATCTCCACTGACGGCGCCAAGGTTTTGGCGAACTCACGGGTCACATGCGATCC